>JBBRTK010000050.1:0-14419 GCA_038244455.1 Actinomycetota bacterium | reverse complement strand
GTCATGCGGATCGTGGAGGAAGCCGAGCGATCGGCGGGGGGCGCGTGACCGCCGGCGTCTGGGATCCGTTCCCCCTGACGCTGGACGACGGCGCCGCCCTAGAGCGACTCTGTGAGCTGGCCCCGCGGGCCGCCGTCTGCACCATGCCCGAACCGTGGGCCCTGTTCGAGGACGACGCGCCGGAACCGATGCACGTCGTTCCCGTCGGGAGCGTCGAACGCGATCACCTTGCGGATCTGGCGTCGGCGGTGCCGCCCGGTGCGGAGACGGTCATCGGTGTGGGCGGCGGCTCCAGCATCGACACCGCGAAGTACGTGGCGGAGGCCACCGGTCTGCCGCTCCTGCAGATCCCGACGATCATCAGCGTGGACGCGGCCTTCACTGCGCCCTACGGGTATCGCGAAGGTTCGCGCGTTCGGTACGCGGGGAACCTGCGACCCATCGAGGTCGTCTGTGACCCCACGGTGATCCGGCGCAGTCCACCGGGACTCAACCGCGCCGGGGTCGGGGACCTGCTCTCATGTCACACGGGGATGTTCGACTGGAAGGTTGCAACCGATGCGGGCCTGGGTGACATCCCCTGGAACGAGGAGGCCGCGACGCTGGGCCGACGAGTGGTAGCTGAGATGTCCGAGATGGCGCCCCAGATCGCCCAGGTCACGGCGGACGCTGTGCGATGGCTGGCGACGATCCATCGTGACGTCGGTGCCGGCTGCGTCGCTTATGAACCTCGGTTCGAGGAGGGCAGCGAGCACTTCCTTGCCTACTGCATCGAGTGGCTCACGAACGGCCACTGGGTCCATGGCGAGCTCATCAGCTTCTGCGTACTGGTCATGTCCACGGTGCAGGGCAACGATCCCGAACTGCCCGCGGCGATCGTGCGGGACTCGCGCGTTGACGCACGTCTCTCGCACCTTGGCATCCCTGAGGAGCTGTTCCACCAGGCCTTCGCCGAGCTGCCCGCGTACTGCGAACGGGAGGACCTGTGGCCGAGCGTCGTCGGCCTCACCGACTTCACGCCCGAGCTGGGTGCCCGTGCGCTGGCCTTCGCGAAGGATGTTGCGGGTGCCTGAGGGCGCCCGTCGCCGATATGCCCTGGTCGGCACCGGCGACCGCGGCCTCGAGATGTACGCCCGCCCGCTGCTCACGACACACGCAGACGCCGGCGACCTCGTCGGGTTCTACGATCTGAACCCTCTGCGCGCGAAGGCGGTGGCCTCGCTCTGCCTGGACCGCGTGCCGGTGTTCTCCTCGTTCGAGGGGATGATCGACGGGTCGCGCCCGGACGTGGTCATCGTGACGTCGAAGGACTCCACGCACGCCGGGTACATCTGCGCAGCGTTGCGGGCCGGGTGCGATGTGATCACCGAGAAACCGATGACGATCGACGCCGAACGGTGCTGCCAGATCTTGGCAGCTGTCCGTGAGACGCAGGGCGATCTCCGGGTCGCGTTCAACTACCGGTACTCACTGGTGTTCAGCGAAGTCAAGCGGCTCCTGGCGAAGGGGGAGATCGGGGAGGTGCTGAGCGTCGACTTCCACTGGTACCTCGACACGGATCACGGCGCCGACTACTTCCGGCGTTGGCACCGGCGCATGGCCGAGTCCGGCGGGCTCTTCGTTCACAAGGCGACCCATCATTTCGACCTCGTGAACTGGTGGCTGGACGATCATCCGGCTCAGGTGACCGCGGACGGCGCGCTCCGGTTCTATGGGCCGACGCGCGAGGCCCGCGGTGCGCGCTGCACCGGCTGCGCGCACGCGGCCAGCTGTGAGTTCCACTGGGACGTCGCGGCCGACGACTACTTGCGGACGCTCTACCTCGGAGTGGAACCAGGTGACGGCTACCACCGCGACGGCTGCGTGTTCGACCCGGAGATCGACATCTACGACACGATGAGCGCGATCATCCGCTACGAACGCGGGGCGGTCATGACCTACTCACTGAACGCGTATAGCGCGGAGGAAGGGATGCGCGCCGCGTTCAACGGCACGCAAGGGCGACTGGAGGTCGAGGTCATGGAGAGCCGCCGTCTGAACGCGGACGAGGTTCGGCTCTATCGGTTCGGGGCCGAAGAGCCCGAAGTCATCAGCGTGCCCCGGACGCCCGAAGGTCACGGCGGCGGCGACGAACGCCTGCAGGACCACCTGTTCCGCGGCGTCGAAGAGGATCCGCTCGGCCACGCGGCCGGGGTCATGGACGGCGCCTACTCGATCCTCACCGGCATCGCAGCCAACACGAGTGTCGCGGCCGGCGGGGGCTGGGTCGCCGTCGTGGATCTGTTGGGGGAGTTCGCTCCGTGAGCGGGGGAACCGAACTGCTGGCGGGCGCGGACGCGCGGACGATCACCCCGGCTCTGGATCCGGCGCGGCCGGTGTTCCTCGCGGGGTTCCAGAACGACCGCCGCGCCACCGGCATCGACGCCGCGCTGGAGGTGCGCACGCTCGCGCTCGCGGCACCAGGTGGCCGCGCGTTCGTGCTGGCCGTGTGCGACCTGGTCGGCGTGCTTCGATCCGACACGCTACAGATCCGGGCGGCCGTCGCCGACCTGGATGCGGACGTCGTCGTCGCGGCGACGCACACGCACAGCGGACCGGACACGATCGGCCTTTGGGGGTCGGACCAGGGAACGCGAGGCGTCGACGAACCTTATCTCGCGGGCGTACGGGCCACGGTGGCCGACAGCATCCGCGCGGCCGTGACGTCTCTGGAACCGGCGGCGGTGTTCGCGGCGACGACGCGGGCCGACGGCGTCATCCAGAACTACCGCGATCCGAACATCCTCGACGATGCCGTCGGGGTGCTCGCGCTCGACCGGCCGGACGCGGGAGGGCCGATCGCGACACTGGTGAACGTGGGTGTGCACCCAGAGGTGCTCGACGGTGACTCGACACTCATCAGCCCCGACATGGCGGGTGCGTGCCGCGCATCCGTGGACGCGGCGCGCGGCGGGATCACCGTGTGGGCGAGTGGCGACCTGGGGGGGATGCAATCCCCGGCAGAAGGTCCGCGAACCCCCGAAGAGGTGCGTCGCAAGGGTGGCGCGCTCGCTCGCGCCGCTGTCGATGCGCTGATGGACGCGCCTCCGCTCGCGGCGCCTCTCGTCCGCTACCGCGGCGGCGAGGTCGCGCTGCCACTGTGGAACCCCATGTATCGAGCCGGTTTGGAAGCAGGCCTGCTCCGCGGCGATGTGCATCCCGACGGGACGCTCACCACGGAGGTCGGCCTGCTGGATCTGGGCGGAGCGCGCATCGCGTTCTGGCCCGGCGAGGTGCTCCCCAAGCTCGGGTTGGCCTGCAAAGCTGCGCTCCATAGCCCTCACCCGTTCCTCGTCGGCCTTGCGAACGACGAGCTCGGCTACATCCTTGCGCGTGAGGACTTCGTCAGGCCCACGGACTGGGACGACCCGGGCGCCCAGTACGAGGAGAGCATGAGCGTCGGGCCGGAGACCGGGCCAATGCTCCAAGCTGCCCTCGACTCGTTGCTGCAGGGCTAGGATCGCGAGGGCGGCTCGAACGGGAAGCTTATCGGCTGGGAACGGGGTCCGCTGCGCTCGCCGTTGGAACCAGCAGCAGCGGACGGCCGAACACACGGCGGAAGCGTTCGGCCACCCCGCGCGGACGCCACCCGGCCGGCACCGGCGCCACCACCTCGAACCCGCCGGCCAGCCAGTTGCACGAGATCGGGGCCGGTGAGCCCGAAGGTATCCGGCGGTTGAGCTCCTCCGCCAGGGCCAGGGCGGTGGCCGCGCGAAGGACCGCCGGCCGGTCATCGGCGGCAACCAGCCGCCCGAACGGTCCGAGGCGCGAATCGTTGTCCGCCTGCCGCAAGATCGCGGTGAGGGCGCCGAGGTTCGCGTGGCTGAATCCACCCAGGTCGGCTGCCGTCACGATCATGGCCGCGTGCTCGAAGCGTTCGTAGTAGTCGATGGCACGGCCGATGTCCACGAGGGTGGCCGCGTGCTCCAGCATCTCCCGGACTGGGATAGGTGCCTCGGGGTCGAGCGCTTGGAGCAGGTCACCCGCGAGACCGGCCCGGCGCGCGGCGACTCGCGGCTCCCAGGTGGCGAATCGAGCCGCCAATGTCGCCACCGAGATCGTTCGAACCGTTCGCGGGGAAGGCACGCCGGCGCCGACCTCGGCGAGCGCGAGCCCTTCGCGAAGGCCCCGCCCGGAGACGACGATCTTGGACGCACCCACGTGATGGGCGATCTGTTGGATGACCACCGCGCCTCCGACGACGGTGTCGGCGCGGTCCGGGTTGAGTCCGGCCACCTGCTTGCGGCGTTGTTGCGTTCGCCCGGACAGATCCTCGACCAGATCGTCCAGGCGTCCGCCGCCCAGTTCGTAGCCGTGGAGCACGGGGAGGGGATAGTCGGTCCGGCGCAGGTCGATCTTCGCCAGGTTCCGGATGGTTCCGCCGATCCCGACAAGGGTCTCGCGCTTGCCCAGTTCGGTCACGCCCGCGCCGTCGAGCGCTTCGGTCACCGCCAGCCGGAGCGCGGCCAGCTCCTTGTCCGTCGGTGGGTCGTGCTCGAGGAACCGGTCCGAGACGCGGAGCGATCCGAGCGGTAGCGACCAGGACGTCTGCAGGGCGCGATCGACGAACCGACCAAGTTCGACGCTCCCGCCCCCGACGTCCATGGTGAACCCCGACTCCACGGGCAGGTCGTGCACCGCGCCCGCGAACCCCAGTCGGGCTTCGACGGTGCCGTCGATGACCTGCAGCGGCACACCGATCTTGGCAGCCCGGCGGACCAGTTCCTCGCCGTCCGCGGCGTCACGGACGGCTGAGGTCGCGACGGCGATGATCCGCGTGGCGCCCGCGCCGTCTGCGACGGCGCGGAAGTCGCGCAACGCTTCGAGGGTTCTCTCGATCGCCTCTTGGCCCAGGGAGTCCCCGTCGCGGAGCGCGCGGGCAAGTCGCAAGGGGGCGCGCGCGTCCTCGATCACGTCGAGGTGTTCTCCTTCAGAGAGGCGGAAGACGATCATCCGGCCGGAGTTCGAACCGATGTCGACGACGGCGAAGGGCCGGTCGTCGGGTTCGGGGTTCGGCGGGAGGCTCACGCCGTCATGGTCGCATACGCGTGTGTCGGGCGGACGACCTTGCGGGGAACGGGGGAACGGGGGATCGGGGGATCGGGGGATCGGAAGCTGGAACTCAGATCTGCAGCATCGGCGCGTCCGGCAGCGTGATCGTCGGCTCCAGGGAGTTCCGGGGGAAGGATGCGAGAAGGGCGTACCAACCCGGCTCGTAGGCGACGTCTTCGCAGAGGACGCACCCGGCGACGGTGCTCTGGCGGTGGAACTGATGGGCGGCCTGGGCCTGCTCGCGGGCGACCCGCTCGGTCTCGATCTTGGCCGGCGTGCTGGCCTGGGTCCGCATCTCCATCTGCTCCATCTGGTCGCCTCCTGGTTGCTCGGGACCTGCTGAGGATGTGCCTTCCGCAGGCCAGAGGCCATACCGGGACCGCGGCGTTCCTTGATACCGGGCTCTAGGTACTTCTGACCATGCCGTGACTAGTTCCCGGTAGCGCGTGGCGGAGGCGGACGGGAATCGAACCCGCCTGGGAGCTTGCGCTCCCACTTCGGTGTTGAAGACCGAGGGGCCCACCAGGAACCCTGACACCTCCGCCGGGCAGCCTAGCCGGTGTCCGGCGGCGCCAGCACCTCGACCATCTCCCCCAGTCGTATCGTCCCCGGCCGAAGCACCTCGGCGCGCAGTCGGTGCCCCACCCACGTGTCCTCCTCGTGCGGGTCGCAACCGTCCAGTTCGATCAGCATCCGGAACCGGCGAGGGTCGAGGGTTTCCACACCGCCGCGCGCGGCCAGGTCCGCGACCGAGGCGAGCGAGATCAGCGACACAGGCGCAAGCCCGCCCGCCCGCTCGTCTCCTTCCAAGCGCGCCAGACGAACCTCGCGTCCGAGACGCGCCGACACCTTCCGTGACAACGGCCCTTCCACCGAACGAACGCTGGCGTCGTGGTCATACAGCGCCACCGTGAAGGGCATCCCGGTCGGCGTGGCAGAGCCCCCGACCGTGGAACCGTCGGGGAAGGTCAGTGTGAGATGGTCGGCCGCAGCGTCGTAACGGGTACCGATCCCCAGCAGCCCCGCCTTGGCCTCGCCGGAGGATCGATGGCCCTCGAGATCGAGGAAGAGGAACCGCCGGTCACCGACCGCGCCACTGAGGGTGAGCGTGATCTCATCCGGATGAGAAAGCTGCGCCGATTTCACCGGCGCGAGGTTGAAGCGGGCGACGGAGGGCATCCAGGAAAGGCTACCCCGCGAGCGCCTCGGTTTCGTAGGCGTCCATGATCTTGTCGACCTCACGCGCGACGTCTTCGGCGAGAGGTTCGGGTTCGTGTTCGGCCAGGGTTTGCTTGGCTCGTTCCGTGGCCATCTGCGGGGGCTGGGGCCGGCCCTGGCCCTCCCAGTCGTCCCAGTTCCGCCGGTCCATGCTGGTCTGACGCACGAACTCACGCATGTGCGCGAGCGTGTGGTCCTGGTCTAGGAAGTGCCCTCCGGGCCCCACCTCGTTCACCGTCGCCTGGGCGAACGCTTCGTCGTTCCAGCTGGTTCCCTCGGCCATGGTGCAGAGCGACTCGAACAGCTCAGCGTCCAGGACCAGCTCGGCGTGGGAGTAGACGCTGTCTTCCACCAGGGATCCCGCCCCGTTCAGGAAGTGGCCTGGGTTCAGCGCCGCGGCCATGCCGGACAGGCCCGACTGCGCGCCCGCCTGCCAATCGGGGTACTTCGCGCCGGGGGAGAAGATCCACGTGGAGAACGGAACGCCGTAGCGCTTCGCGATCTGGGTGGTGGCGAGCGAGGAGTAGACCTCGAACGCGGCCCATGCCGGGTTCATCACCCCGAAGTTCATGTCGATGGTGCTGGCGTAGCTGATGTACATGCTCTTCGCGCCCGGGACCAGGGTCTGCAGGATGGTCCATCCCGAGAGGATCTCCGTGTTGGCCATGGTGACCAGGCCGGCGATCGACAGGGGGCTGGACGCGCCGGCCAACGGCATCGAACAGATCCCCATCGGGATGCCGGCCTCCGCGAAGAGCTGCAGCGCGTCGACGGGGCCGTCGTCCCAGTGCAGCGGACTGATCGAACATTGGAAGTTCGAGATGAACGGCCGTGCCTTCAGCGCTTCGGCACTCCCGGCGATGGCCTGGGCCATCTCGATGATCCCCTTCGCGTTGAAGGGGTCGATGGCCGTCATCTGCTGGATGTGCTTGGTCGTGTTGTTCCACTGGGCGTGGATCTCGTGCATCGGCCGGACCGGCACGGGCTTGTCGTTCGCGCTCACGGACTGCCAGATGAATCCGACCTGGGGGAGCGCGTCGGCGAGCTTCGTAACTTCGGAAAGGTCGGCCTTGTTGGAGTAGCGCTTCTTCCCGGTCTCCAGGTCGACGATCTCGGCCGGGCAGCCATCGGTGGACAGGAAACCGCGGGTGCCGTCCAGAACCAGGTCGAGCTTCGGGTCGCGGGCGTAGAAGGTGAACTCGCGCGGCACCATGGCCACCTTCTCCTCCACGAACGCCGGGTCGAACCGGATGCGCTTGTTCTCGAAGTCAACGTTCTGACCGTTCTCGGCCATGATCTTCAACAGCAGTTCGTTGGACGTGGTGACGCCCACCGTCTGCAGGGTTTCGAGCGAATGCCGGTGCACCGCGTCGACGTCCTCGGCCTTGAGCACGTTGTACCCCTGGTTCCACGGCAACGACCTGATGAACCGTTCGGTCATGGTGCTCCTCCAGAAATCTTGACTGGCCGTTCAAGGTAGGCGATTGGGCTTCCGAGATGCAAGTTGAGCGGTTCGGGCGCCGGTCGAAGGTAGGCTTTCCTTCGACCCCATGGAAGCCGCGTTCTTCGATCTGGACAAGACAGTCATCTCGCGCAGCAGCACGTTGGCGCTGGGGCGCCCGCTGTACCGCGCCGGGATGGTCAGTCGCGGCCAACTCCTCCGAGGGGCCTATGCGCAGCTGGTCTACCTGCTGGTGGGGGCCGACGAGGAGAAGATGGCCCGCCTGAAGGAGGGCATGCTCAGCCTCACGAAAGGCTGGCACCGCGGCGAACTGGAACGGCTGGTTGGCGCGGTGCTGCTCGAGGTGATCGACCCCTTCGTCTATCAGGAGGCGCTCGACCTGATGGAGCTGCACAAGAGTGAGGGCCGGCGGATCTACATCGTGTCGTCCTCGCCCCAGGAGATCGTTCGGCCGCTTGCCCGGCATTTCGGCGTGAGCGGCGTGATCGCGACCAGGGCGGCGGTCGGCCCCGACGACCGCTATACCGGCGAGCTTGAGTTTTATTCCTACGGGTTGCACAAGGCCGACGCCATGCGAACACTGGCCGAGCGGGGCGGGATCGACCTGGAGCGGTCCTACGCCTACAGCGACTCCATCACGGACCTGCCGATGCTCGAGGCCGTCGGGAACCCGGTCGCGGTCAACCCCGACAAAGATCTCCGACGCGAAGCCGAGGAACGCGGCTGGCAGATCCGAGACTTCCGTCGCCCCGTTCGACTGCGCTCGCGGTTCGCCGGCGCGATGCCTCCGCCGCGAGCCACGGGGGTGGCTGCCGCCTTCGGCGCAGTCGCGGTGGGGGCGCTGCTGGTGTGGGTGGCGCTCCGTTCTCGGGGGCGCCACGAAGCCCCGGCCTGAGCCGCGCGCGGCGTCTCCCAGGAACCCGATTGCGCGTTCTGACCAGCGGGTGTACGGTCGAAAGCGGCTGCCGAGAGGTGGTCGCGGGGGAGCAGAACCCACGCGCGAGTCATGCCGCGGGAGGCATGCTCAGGACCCGGGGGCCCCAGGGCCGCCGGCTCCCGAGCAAGTGCAGACGATGCGCTTGATACCTGCTCCCCCGCACTATGCCTTGCGGGCGGGACGCAGGTACTCGAAGTGGTGCCCGTCCGGGATGATGAACCGCCCACCCCAGATGAAGCCCTGCCGCTCCATGGCCTTGACCAGCAGGGGTGATTGCACCGGGACCGCCCCGTACGGGTTCTCGGCCGCGTTGATGTCGACGGCGGCTCCCCACGCGTGATGGCTGATAGACGCGCTCGGGTCGTTGAGCAGGAACTTCGCCACGAAGCAGCCCTCGTAGTCGTGGACGACCGGACTCTGTCCCTGGCTCACCAGTTGGCGCATCGCGGCTCTGAGCGGGGGAATGAGGCGCCGGTTGCAGGTGACCCTGCCCAGGATGGGAACCGTCGTGGTCACGATGTTGGCGCCGACCCATTTGGGATCGATCTCAAGGAACCCGGGCCGCCCGACGCTGGGCCGCCCCGCCCACTCGCCGAACCGTTGCTTGATGTTCTCCTGCGGAGGCACCAGGTCTGCCGAACGCAGGTAGGTGGTTTCCCCCGGGGCACGGATCTGGATCACCGGGTATTGCAAGCTTGCGGGAAGCAGGGGCAGGAGTTCGGTTCGCAGCTGGTCATCGGTGGGGGCGGACCCCTTCGTCGCGCGCATGATGAGATACCGCGCGCGGGTCACCCCGATGGCGCGGGCCGTGGGAGCATCCACGACCAGCTCTTGCGCGCCGACCAGCACGTCGGGTAGGACGGCTACGACCTTCACCGTGCCCCCGGAGAACGTGAGACTGCCGCCGACACCCAGGCGCCGAAGCGTGGCCGACGTTTCGCTGAGGATGCCTTCGTTGGGGCCCAGGGCCGCGACCGTCTTCCGGTAGGGCTGGGGGAGGAAGCTCGCGAACCTGGCCGGCTCGATCCCCGCGGCATCGATGGGGATGGCGTAGGGGGCCGGTGCGTCGACGATCTTCCCGGTGGCGTCCGTCGAGCGGTTCATCCACACGTTGTCCTGCAGGACCGAGGTGACCCGATCGATCTGAGGCAGGTTCGCCGCTCCGGCCGCGAAGCCTTTGGGAAGCCCTTGGGGTACCCAGACGAGGTAGGCATCGGGCGTGACCGCCTTCGCCTGCCCGGGCGATGCGTGGGACGAGGGTGTTGGGGACGACGAGGGTAGTTGCACCCCGTCCCCGCCGCCGGAGACGGTCGCCACGACCGCGAGACCTACCACCAGCGTGAGCCCCGCGGCGATCGCGGCATTGACGAGCGCTCGGCGTCGGGTGGGGTCCACCCGCGGAGTTTATGGCCCCCAGCCGATGGCCGCCGGGTGTTCGAGGAGGTCGGCCAACCGCTCGGCACGATCGGCGGCTTCCTGCGGCCGCCCGAGCCCGACCTCGCGCGCGATGGCCGCGAGCTCGCGCTCCACCCGGGGCCCGATCGGACCCCGTCGCCTGTGCACCAAGGGGTCCAGCCGCCCGATGGCCCCGTCCAGGCGGGCCATCGCCGCTGCCAGCGGGTTCCGGCGTTCGCGATAGGTGTCGAGTGAGATGACCTGTGCCATAACGCCAACCTAGACCAAGGGTCTGACACGCTAACGCTCGTTGCGAAGCGTCTCCCCGACATCCAAGCTGGCGTCATGCGCACATTCCGTCGGGGTCTGGCCTGTTTCGCGGCCGCCGCCGCGATCGGGAGTCCGGCGGCCAGCGCTTGGACCTCGACCACCGACACCCTGAAGGTCCCCGCCACCGCGCCCAACATCCTGCTCATCGTCACCGATGACCAGCGCTGGGATACCCTCTGGTCCATGCCCACCGTTCAGCGCGAGCTGGCCGGTCGCGGTGTGACGTTCGATCAGATGTTCACCACGAACTCGCTGTGCTGTCCCAGCCGCGCCTCGATCTTCACGGGCAACTTCTCCCACACCACCGGCGTCTACCGGAACGAACCGCCGTTCGGCGCGTTCCCCTCGTTCCGTGACACCTCAACGCTGGCCACCTGGCTGCACGACGGTGGCTACCGAACCGCGCTGTTCGGCAAGTACATCGACGCCTACCAAGGGGACGCGAACCAGGGCTACGTCCCGCCGGGATGGGATCAGTGGGAAGCGTTCGTCCATGCCGGGTTCTACGACTACCGCCTGACCACCAACGGGGTGCTCACCGATCACGGCTCGGCGCCGTCGGACTACTCGACCACCGTCCTCGGGAACGACGCGACCGCCTACGTCCGTTCGGCGCCCACCACGCAGCCTCTCTTCGTGGAATTCGCGCCGGAGGCGCCCCACGCTCCGGCCATCCCCGAACCGCGCTACGCGAACGCGTTCGGCGATCTTCCCACCTGGAACCCGCCGAACATGAACGAGGCCGACGTCTCGGACAAGCCGGGGTATATCTGGAGCCGCCCGCGGATGGACGCCGCGGCCCTCCAGGCCAACCAGACCTTCCGCCAGAACCAGTACCGAACGCTGTTGTCGGTTGACGACCAGATCGCCGCGCTCCTTCACGCTTACCGCGACACCGGCCGCCTGCAGAACACGATGATCATCTTCACCTCGGACAACGGCCTGTCCTGGGGCGAGCACCGCTGGGTCAAGAAGGAGGTTCCCTACGACGAGAGCCTCCGCGTGCCCCTGGTGATCCGCTACGACCCCGTGACGGGCGGCACGGCGAGCACGGACCACCAGCTGGTGCTGAACGCCGACATCGCCTCGACGATCGCCGATCTGGCCGGCGTGGCGCACCCCGCGACGGACGGGGCCAGCATGCTCCCGCTCCTTCGAGATCCAACGGCGCCCTGGCGCCGCGACTTCCCGCTGGAGCATATGGAGGGCACCAACCCCGTGCCCACGTTCTGCGGCGTGCGTACCCAGAGCTGGAAGTACGTCCGCTACGCCACCGGCGAACAGGAGCTCTACAACCTCACGGCCGACCCCTACGAACTGCAGAACCTGGCGGGGACGGCGGCGAACGCGGAGGAGCAGGCGGCGCTTCGCCGCCGGGCGGACGTGCTGTGTCAGCCGGCGCCGCCCGGCCTGGATCCGAGTCCGGCGGCAACGGCGTCGGCCTGGGTGATGATCGTCGGGGCGGCGGGCCTGGGATTGGCGGGGCGTCGTTCGCGCACGCACGCGCCGCGGTAGCCTGCGGCCCATGAGCCGGGAGGACGTTCGCGCGAACCTCGTGAGTTGGGAGGCCGACAGCGCCGACTATCAGACGCGGAATGCTTCGCAGCTGAACCGTTGGGATGGCGTGGTTTGGGGCACGTGGGCGATCCCAGAGGACCAGGTCAACGCGCTCGGCGACGTCACCGGGCTCCGCACGCTGGAGCTGGGATGTGGCGCCGGCCAGTTCGGCATCAACCTGGTCAAACGCGGCGCGAACGTGATCGGCCTGGACTTCTCCGCGAATCAGCTGGCCGCTGCGCGGGCGAACGTCGCCGAGACCGGCGAACGGTTCCCGCTGGTGCGGGGGAGTGCGGAGGAACTGCCGTTCGCCGACGAGAGCTTCGATCTGGTGGTGTGCGATCACGGCGCGACCTCATTCACCGATCCGCGGGTGACCATCCCGGAGTGTGCGCGGGTTCTGCGTCCCGGCGGGGTGCTGGCGTTCAACATCGCGACGCCGTGGGTGGCCGTGTGCTGGCCGGACGACGACTCGCCGCCGGACCGCGCGCTGCATCGTCCCTACTTCGAGCTGGGCCGGTCTGAGTACATCGAGGAGTCCGGCACGTCGGTCGAGTGGCACCTGGGCTACGGGGACTGGATCCGAGTGTTCCGCGCCGCCGGTCTGCAGGTCGAGGACCTGATCGAACTTCGCCCCGATCCGGATGCGACGAGCACGTACACCACGTACACGACGCTGGACTGGGCGCGAGACTTCCCAGGCGACCACATCTGGAAGGTCCGCAAAGACTGACGCCCGCGCCGTTGGCGTGTCGTAGCCCTCCGGTACGGTTCGTTCGAACGCTCCTCTCCCACGGAACGTGGAAGGTGCGTCGATGGAAGAGGGAGCACGGGTTGTCCTCGGCATGGAGAGCGGCGAGGTTGCCGAGGAGGTGATGCATCTCCTGGACCGAGGCGGCCGGGCGCGGGTCGTGGCCTCGGCCGATGACGACCGGCAACTGGCCGAAGCGGTCCGCCAGCTCGAACCGGATGTGGTCCTGGCGCAGCCTTCCCTGTGTGGCGCGCTCGTCGCCGGGCGGCACGTCGTGGTTGCCCTGGACACCAGGGAATCGGTCGGGTCGCTGCGGACGGCGTTGTCGGTGGGTGCCACCGGGTATTTCGTGTGGCCGGCGGATCGCGATGCCCTGAGTGCAGCCGTCGCATCCATCCGGCCGGTGTCCGAAACTGGCGGTGATCGTGGCCAGGTCATCGGGGTGCACGCCGCGCGAGGCGGAGCGGGGGTGACGTTCCTCGCAACCAACCTTGCGGGGGCGTTGGCTCGGCGAGGCCGTTCGGTCGTGGTGATCGACGCGGATCCCGTCGGAGCTGATGTCGGCCCGTCCATCGGTGCGCCGGAGGAAGGCGTGCACACCGCCGCCGTGCTCCTTCGCATGGGCGACGAACTGACCTCGGGTCACCTGGTTGACGCGCTGTGGCCGCACCCGGCCGGGTTCCGGGCGTTGCTGGCACCTCCGCCCGATCCCGCGTCTCAGGATGTTGCGGCCTGGCGGCGGCTGATCGCGGTGGCCGCCGGACTCGTGGATGTCGTCGTGGTGGACGCGGGCGCCGACCGACGGCCGGACGTGTTGGTCGCTATGGATCGTGTGCTCGAGATCTTGACGCCGGATGTGCGAACGTTCAGGGCGGCGGCACGGTTCTTAGACGCCGCGCCGTCCGTTCCGCTCGACTTCGTGCTGAATCGCGCGGGCAGGACGGAGCTGGTTCCCCGCGACGTTGCACGCGCGTTCGGCGTGCAGCCCATCGCCGTCGTTCCGGCGGATCCGGCGGCAGCGCGAGCCCAGGCGGCGGGCCGCCTGTTGCCGGAACGCGGCCGCGCGGGCCGCGCGGTGAACCGGCTCGCGGAAGCGCTCTTCACTCCCGGCGGAGTTGAGGAGCCCGGCCAAAGCGCGGTGCAGGAGTTGTGACCGCCTGGGCAGATCTCACCCGCCCGGCCGCCGATACATCCCCCGACACGAAATCCGAATGGGTCACTTCGGGGATTCACGACGCGGTCGAGCTCGGGCTAGTGTTCGTCTCGGCAACGCGCTCCCCGGCGCGGTTCCCCCCGCTACTCCCTCTCGGTTGTTCCCAACGTGTGCGATGCGCGCGTTCAGTTGTCGGTTAGCAGAGTCCTCGGGAGGGGTGCTGTGAGTTCAGATGCGCTCAGCGTGGTTCGCCGGCAGTTGCGGGAGGAGCTTCGGATGCGCGTTGACGCGCGCGGCCTGGCCACCGCACCTCGCACGGAACGGCGGGTGCGGGTGCGCGAACAGGCGCTGGCGTTACTCCGCGACAGCGGCGCCATCCTTCCCCAGCGTGAACTCACCCAAGTGGTGAACGAGGTTTCAGACGAAGTCGTCGGGTTCGGACCGATCGAGTTCCTCCTGAAGGATCCGGAGGTAACCGAAGTCATGGTGAACGGAGCCGGCGGCGTATACGTGGAGCGAGAGGGG
>JBBRTK010000049.1:0-14588 GCA_038244455.1 Actinomycetota bacterium | reverse complement strand
GCGAGCACGCGGTCGAGGGCCTCCCGCACCCCCGCGAACACTTCATCGACCGGCTGTTCGGCGTCTACGACGACGAAACGCTCGGGGTGCTCCTCGGCGATCTTCAGGTAGGCGTCGGCGACCTTGGCATGGAAGTCGGTGCCCTCAAGCTCCATCCGATCGGGCACGCCTACCGAGCGCGCCAACCCTTGGTCGGGCTCCAGGTGGAGCAGGACCACGAGATCGGGGAACAAGCCCTGGGTGGCCCAGACGTTCAGCGTGAGCACGTCCTGCTCCCCCAGCCCGCGGGCCCACCCTTGGTAGGCCAGCGACGAGTCCACGTACCGATCGCAGAGCACGATCTTGCCTTCGGCGAGCGCGGGCCGGATCACCATGCTCACCGTGTGCGCGCGGCTCGCGGCGAACAGCAATGCCTCGGCGCGCGGATCCAGCGTCCCGGTCTTCGGATCCAGCACCACCTGACGAACCTGTTCGCCGAAGGAGGTCCCACCGGGCTCGCGCGTGACCAGCACGTCGTGGCCGGCCTCCTTGAGGTAGGCCTCAGCGCGGTCGATCTGCGTGCCTTTCCCGGCGCCCTCCACACCCTCGAACGCGATGAAGACGCCGGTCGCGGGCGGTCTCTTGAGCTTGGGCACCAGGGCGAGCGCTTTCGGTCGGGTCAGTCGGAGGCGCCTCATCCCCTCGCGGGTGAACGCCGCGGCCACGATAACAGCGAGCCCCGCGACCATGAGCCCCAGGCGCGTCCCCGAGAGGTCGAACCGCTGTCCCCGGATGTGCACCGCCGTCGTGCCGAGGATGCCACGGATCGACTTGTCGAGCGTCGCCCCTACGAACGGGAACACCACGAGCGAGACCAGCAAGACCAACCGCCCGACCACCGTGATGGCACCGAACGTCCGCCCGCGGAACTCGTCGGTCACGTTCTCCTGCAACATGGTGTAGCCGGTGACCCACATCGTTCCTACGAAGAAGCCGAGTCCGCCGGTGAACAGCGCCGCCAACGAGATGTTCGGCTGCACCGCCAGGAGCACCAGCGCCAGTGCCGCCGCCAACATGCTCGTGGCGAACACCAATTCACGCTCCACCATCTTGCCGACGAAGTTCAGCGCCACCACGCCCGACGCCATGCCCAACCCGAAGGCGGCCATGAGGATGGGCCACCCGGCGGTCTGTGAATGGAGCGTCCCGTAGGCGAACGCGGGACCCAGACTCAGCACCGCGCCGGTCGCCGCCATGGCCGCGCCGATCCCGAACATCATGGTTCGTGCAAGCTGGTTCTCCTTGAGGAAGTCGATGCCCTCCTTCATGTCGCGACCGATCTGTCGCCACTCGAACTCGGCGGCGGTGCGCGCCGTCGGCGACTTGATCGGGATGCCGCTCACCATGAAGGCGCTGAACGCGAACGTTCCCGCGTCGACCCACAGCGCGAGCGACTCCACGTGCGTGCCGAAGTACGGGATCCCCGAC
Organism: Actinomycetota bacterium; assembly: GCA_038244455.1. Classification (GTDB taxonomy): domain Bacteria; phylum Actinomycetota; class UBA4738; order UBA4738; family HRBIN12; genus JANXVR01. The sequence goes on along the minus strand of JBBRTK010000049.1, from coordinate 13,121 downwards.
GAGAGGCCTTTCGACGCCGCGGCGATCACGATGGCGATGATCGCGCCGAGCGGCAGCGTTCCGTACGTCGACAACAACACCACCGAGTTCGCGTTCGCCAATTGCCGGCGCGGAACGAACTGCGGCAGGGAGGCGTCGCGACACGGCGTCCACAGCAAGGCGAAACACTCGACGCCGAACGAGAGCAGGAAGATCATCCAGAGCTTCGGCACGAATGCCATGACGGCGTAGAGCACACCTCTGCCCACGTCGGCGATGATCATCATCCGCTTGCGGTCGAAGCTGTCGATGAAGGTGGCAGCGACCGGCCCGAAGAGAGCCGCGGGCAGAACGCGGACGATCATCACCGCGCCGCTGGTCCCGAGTTGCGCAGTGGCGGAGAGCCCGGCGAGCCGTGTCGCGAGCGCCAGCACGGCGGCCAGGCCGATCCAGTCGCCCAGGCTCGAGATGCTCATCGCGGCCAGGAGTCGCTTGAACGGCTTGTGGCGCAGGAGGTCCGCGAAGGTCGCCGACCGTGTGCCGCGGAGTTCGGCGATCTCGTCGGCGATGGACGCCACGAGCCGCTAGCCCTCCTCGGCGCCGGCGCCGGCGACCGCGGCCGGCGGCTTCTTCTTCGCCGTCGTCTTCTTCTTCGCTGTCGTTCGTTTCGCGGCGCTCTTCTTCTTCGTGGCCGCGGTCTTCTTCTTCGTCGCGGCGCGTGCTGCCCGAGCAGCCGACTTCGCCGCGCGTGAGGCGGCCTCGGCCTCCGCGTCGCCGGACTTCGTCACGTTCAGGTCGTCGTCCATCTCCGCGCCGCAGGTCCAGCACTTGACGGACTTCGGCCGCTGGAGCAGCAGCCCGCCGCACTCCGGGCACGGCTTCTCCTTGATCGGCGGGTTGTTCACCGCGCCGTCGCAGTCGGGGTACCGCTCGCATCCGTACATCAGCCCGAACCGCGTTCGCTTCTCCACAAGCTCGCCCTGGTTACAGACCGGGCACTTCACGCCCGTGCTGACGGGCGGTTCCTTCTTGATGTACTTGCAGTCGGGGTAGCCGCTGCACCCCACGAACGGTCCGAACCGTCCGACCCGTTCCTGGAGCTGGTGCTTCCCGCATTCGGGACACGTCTCGTCCAACATGACCGGCTCGGGTCTGACGCTCCCGTCCATGTTCCGGATGTAGCGGCAGTCCGGGAAGTTCGTGCACCCGACGAACTTCCCGTACCGGCCGAGTTTGACTTCGAGCTTGCCGGGCTCACGGCCTTCGCTCGGACAGAGCGGGCAGGCCTCGTCCAGCTCTTCGCTGAAGCGCTCGAAGCTGTGCTCGGCCTTCTCCAGCGCTCGTTCGAACGGGCCGTTGAACTCGTGGAGCATCTGGACCTTGCCCAGCTCGCCTTCGGCGATGTCGTCCAGTTCCTTTTCCATGTAGGCGGTGAAGTTCGCGTCGACCACGTCGGGGAAGTGCTCGATGAGCTTGTCGATGACCACGTAGGCCACATCCTCGGGGTAGAACCGCTTGTCCTCCAGCCGCACGTAGCTGCGCGCGACGATCGTGGAGATGATCGAGGCGTACGTGGACGGTCGGCCGATCCCCAATTCCTCGAGCGTCTTGACCAGACTGGCCTCTGAGAAGCGCGGCGGCGGCTGGGTGAAGTGCTGTTCAGGCAGCACCTCCAGCATCTTGAGGAGCTCTTCCGCGGAGAGCGGCGGGAGCATCGACTCCGCGTCCTCGTCGGGCGCGTCGTCCCGGCCCTCGAAATACACCCGGCGGAACCCGTCGAAGATCATGGTCTGCCCGGTCGCGCGCAAGCCGTAGCGGATGTCGCCGTCGGCAAGGGCCTCGATATCCACGCCCACCTGGTTGAAGCGGGCGTCGGCCATCTGCGTAGCCATGGTGCGCTGCCAGATGAGCGTGTAGAGACGGAGTTGGTCGCGGTCCAGGCTGCTCGCCACCCGGGCCGGCGTGCGCAGCACGCTGGTCGGACGCACGGCCTCGTGCGCCTCCTGGGCGTTGCGCGAACGCGTCTTGTACCGGCGGAACTCTGCCAGCGCGTACTCCTTGCCGTACTCGGTCTTCACCAGCTCGGTGATCTCCAGCAAGGCGGAGTCGGCGATAGTCAGGCTGTCGGTACGCATGTAGGTGATGAGGCCCACGGTGCCTTCGCCGGGGATCGCGATGCCCTCGTAGAGCCGCTGGGCCGTCGACATCGTCTTGCGTGCGCCGAACCCGAGCTTGCGCGCCGCCTCCTGCTGCAGGGTCGAGGTCGTGAACGGCGCCGCCGGCGAACGCTTCCGCTCCTTCTGCTCCACACTCACCACGCGGTAGGCGGCTCGGTTCAATCGTTCGACATGCTGGGCTGCATCGGGCTCGGCGCCCAGCGTGATGCCCTTCTTGTCGGGGTTGGCCGCGAGCTTGCCGTCGGGGATCTCGGCGAGGCGAGCCGTGAACGGCGCCTCGCGACCCTCGGGCGTCAGCCGGACATCGACACTCCAGTACTCGACGGGGTTGAAGGCGGTGATCTCCCGTTCGCGCTCCACGATGAGCCGAACCGCGACCGACTGGACCCGGCCGGCCGACAGACCGGGACGAACGCGCCGCCAGAGGATGGGGCTGATCTTGTAGCCGACCAGCCGGTCCAGGATCCGCCGGGCCTCCTGCGCGTCGAAGAGCCGGAGGTCGATGGCGCGGGGCCGGCCGAACGCCTCGAGGATGGCCTCCTTCGTGATCTCGGTGAACGTGACGCGCTTGGCGGTGGCGGGATCCACCCCCAGCAGGGTGGCCACATGGAAGGCGATGGCCTCGCCCTCGCGGTCGTAGTCCGTTGCCAGGACGACGTCGTCGGCGCCCTTCATGGCCCGCTTCAGTTCGGCCAGATGACGTTCGGAGTCCTCGGGCACCACGTAAGTCACGGCGAAGTCCTGTTCGGGGTCAACCCCCAGCTTGGATTTCGGGAGATCCCGGATGTGCCCATAGCTGGCGCGGACGGTGTAGTCACCGCCCAGGTACTTCTCGATGGTCTTCGCCTTCGCGGGCGACTCGACCACGACCAGCGTCTTCGGCATCGGTCGATTCCTTTACAGGGACGAACAGGGAGCTGTCAAGCAGGGGCTTCGCGGGGACGGTACCACCGCCCTTCGCCCGGGCCGGGATGGCGGCTGGCGATGCCGGAGCGCCCGGGAGGCTTCACAGGAAGGTCATAGACCCGGCGTCGGAGGCCCAGAACGCGCTGCTACGCTCCTTCTATTCCCGCCTCCGGAGGTTCGATGCTCGCCCTCTTCACGCACTTCATCACCGATACCGTCGCTCAGCACGGCTATCTGGCGGTGTTCGTGCTGATGACGCTGGAGTCGGCCTGTGTGCCGGTTCCTTCCGAGGTCATCATGCTGTTCGGGGGGGCGTTCACGGTGGCTGCGGTTGCCGGCGCGGGGAACGAACTCAGCCTCCCCGCAGTGATCGCGGCAGGGGTGGCGGGCAATCTCCTGGGATCACTTCTCGCCTACTGGGCGGGCGCCGCCGGCGGGCGGCCCTTCGTAGATCGGTTCGGGCGCTACCTGTTGATCCGGCCCCACGAGGTGGACAGAGCGCACGCCTGGTTCGAACGACGGGGTCCTGCGGCCGTGTGCATCGGACGCCTGATGCCGGTGGTGCGCACGTTCATCAGCCTGCCGGCCGGCGTCGCGAAGATGCCGCTGGGCAAGTTCGTCGGCTACACGGTGCTGGGGTGTATCCCCTGGATCGCGCTGCTGGGCTGGGGCGGCGCCGCCGCCGGCAGCCAGTGGGAGAAGGTCGCTTCGTACATCCAGCCGGTGGCCTGGCTGCTGGGCGCCGCCGTCCTGGTGCTCGTTGTGGTCTTCGTCGCCAAGCGCTGGAAGACGGTTCGGCGCGAGTACGCGGAACTGGACAGGCTTCGGGAGACCGAACAGGTCTAGCGGCTAGACGTGCGTGATCATGGTCCAGGAGTCTCCGCGCTCCTCGACCTTCTCGAACCCAACCCGCTGATACATCATCCGGCTCCGGTTGTGGGCGGCCACGCTGAGCGAGATCGTTTGGAAGCCCGCCTCGCGCGCCTCCAGGAGCGCCGCTCGAAGGAGTGTCTCGCCCAGGCCTTTTCGCCGATGCAGCGGAACCACCGCGATGGACAGCTCCGGCGTCTTCTCGTCCACGAACCCATATCCGGGCTCCTCGGTGCTGAAAATGCGCCACCAGGCCGCCCCCACCCGTTCGCCTTCGATCTCGCCGATCACGCCACCGTCTCCCTCACGGCCCCAGCCCTGGTGATAGCGGCGAAGGATCGGCTCCCCCAGGACGTCGTCGATGGGCTCGCGCGGCCAGTCCGGGTTCCACCGGGCGGCCTCGTACAGCATCTTCTTCAGGAACTCGGCGTCTTCCTTCGTGACCGGACGGATGTTCATGGTGAGGTTCTCCTTGCAGTGTGATCGGCGTGGGTCGGTAGAGGCAACCTAGCGCAGCGCCGCCTCGGGCGCGAACACCAGGGGCACGCTGGTCAGGACGGCGCGTTCCTCGGTGAGGAACAACCGCTTGATGAACAGCGCGTTCTGGTTGTGCAGGAGGAGGTGACGTCGCTTCAACACGATGACTTCGGGGACGACGACGTTCACCACCGTGTCAGCGCGAGCCGTGTAGCGGCGAACCTCCTCCAACATCGGCGTCGTGAGATCGCGGAACGGCGCCTCGAGGATATCCAAGGGGATATCGAAGAGTTTGTCGAACCACTCGACCTCCAAACGATGCGCCTCGTCCGGATCCATATCGAAGTAGACCGCCCGAGTCTCCGCGGCGCCGAGCGACTGCGCGTAGTTCACTGCACGAACCGACGCGTCCTCGGCATTCGAGACGAACACCAAGGTGACCGTTCGACTTGGGATCAGCGGCTTCGCGTCCACGCCCCGCGGCACGCCGTCCTCGATCCGGACGGGGACGTCGGTCACGACGACGTTCGGCTCCAGGAGCATCTTCGCCTTCAGCCAGAACAGATCGCGCCGACGGAACAGGTACGTGGACAGACGGCCGGCCACCTCCTCGGCGACCAGCACGGTGATGAAATCCTGGGGCTCTCGGGGGATGCCCGCCACGAACGTGCGGACGGCGGCGTGGAGCTTCCCGGCCGGCAACGGATGAAGGTCTGGCGCGCCGGAGCCAGCGAACGCCCGCCAGCGATCTTGTACCTCCGCCGGGATCGTGCCCCCGGTGCCCGCCATGATCACGTCGAGCCCCACGGGACGGAGCGAGCGGACATACCCGAGGGCCTCAGCGGCGGCGGGCCCGAAGTCACGGAGCACCAGCACCGCGTGGTTCGACCCCACCTGCCCCGGCGTGATGGCGCCCCGCTTCAGGAAGGCCTTGACCTCGCCGTAGTGCCGGTGGATGGCGTAGAACCCCGGAACGATGAGCACCATGACCGTGATGGAGAGCCAGGCGCCGCCCTTGAACTTCGTCGCCGTCACAACCACCAAGACTACGCCGGTGGTGATGGCGCCGATCGCGTTGATGACGATCGAGACCCGCCAGCCCTTGACCGCCTGCTCCCCCTTCAGGCGCTCGTGCCACCAGTGGCGGACCATGCCGGTCTGCGACAAGGTGAACGACGTGAACACGCCGACCACGTACATCTGGATGAGCTTCGTCAGGTCCGCCTGGAACGCGACGATCACCAGGATGGACCCGAGCGCCAGACCGATCACCCCGTTGGAGAAGACCAGTCGGTCGCCCCGGTTCCGGAACTGCGACGGCATGTAGCCATCGCGCGCCAGGATCGAGGAGAGGCGGGGGAAGTCCTGGTACGCGGTGTTCGCGGCAAGGATGAGGATGGCTGCGGTGAACGCTTGGATGAGGTAGAAGAGCGCGCTCCCCTCACCGAAGACGGCGGAGGCGATCTGCGCAACAACGGACCTATCGTTGCTGACGGTCAACCCGGGGATGTGACTGGTCAGCCAGGAGAGCCCGATGAACATCGTGATCGCTATGGCGCCCATGATGGCGAGCGTCTCGGCTGCGTTCTTCGCCTGCGGTCTACGGAAGGCCGGAACCCCGTTCGAGATGGCCTCCACCCCGGTGAGCGCGGTGGCGCCCGAGGAGAACGCTTTCAGGATGGCGAACAACGTGACCGCTTGCACGGTGGTCGCCAGGCCCGGCTCCGGCAAGATCCCGGCCGGAAGGGATGCCGTTGGACAGCCACCGGCGCACTTCGCGAGCCCCGTAACCACGAGGATCACGATGAAGCAGATGAAGGCGTACGTCGGCACCGCGAACAGCGTCCCCGCCTCCTTCACCCCTCGAAGATTCGCCAGGGTGATGAGCACGACGAACGCCACGGACAACTCGACCCGGTAGGGAGAGAGCGAGGGCACGGCCGAGATCAGCGCGACCACCCCGGCCACCGTCGAAACCACGACGGTCATCATGTAGTCCACGAGAAGGGCGGACGCCGCGGAGAGCCCCGGCAGGACCCCCAGGTTCTCCTTGCTCACGATGTAGGCGCCACCGCCGGAGGGGTAGGCCTTCACGGTCTGGCGGTAGGACAGGACCACGATGGCCATGAGGGATCCGATCGCGATCGCTATGGGCAGGACCGTTGCGGCGCTGGCGGCGCTGGCGACCAGCAGGACCCGGAGGATCTCCTCGCTCGCGTACGCGACGGAGGACAGCGCGTCCGAGGAGAATACCGGCAGCGCAAGGATCTTCGGGAGAAGCGTGTGCTCCAGGTGCGCGTTGGAAACGGCACGCCCGACCACGATCCGCTTGAACACGGAGCCGCCCTGGGTGGCGCCGGGGGTGGATGCCATGGCGCGGATACTACTGCCGCGCCTGGACGGCTTCTCCGATCCACCGGTAGCCGACGCCAGGTTCCGTGGTGATGAGTCCGGGCGCCGCAGCATCGTCGCCCAGCTTCTTCCGCAGCGTTCGGACGTAGGTCCGCAGGTACGACGTTTCTGTTCCGTAGCCCTGGCCCCAGACCCGGCGGAGGAGCCATTGATGCGTCAGGAGCTTGCCCGGGTTGGTGACGAAGGCCTCGAGCAAGAGGTACTCGGTCGGCGTGAGGTGCACCGGGTCCGCGTTCGAGTGGACGAGCCGCCGGGCCAGATCCACATGCAGGGATCCGAAATCCAGGATCGCGGGGGCGGGTTCATCCGCCAGCGCCCGGCGCATCGCGGCCCGCGCCCGCGCCAGGAGTTCCTCCATCCCGAACGGTTTGGTCACGAAGTCGTCGGCGCCGGCGTCCAGCGCCTTCACCTTGTCCAGCTGCGACTCGCGGACGCTGAGGATGATGACGGGGACGTCGCTGAAGGCGCGGATCCGGCGGATGACCTCGGTCCCGTCCACATCCGGCAGACCCAGGTCCAAGAGCACGAGGTCCGGCGCCAGATCCGCCGCACCCACTACACCCTCCTCCCCCGTTCCAACCGTGAACACCTCGTACCCGTGGGCTTCCAGGCTGGTGCGAAGTGCGCGACGGATCTGCGGCTCGTCATCGACCACGAGTACCTTGCTCATCCTTCACGCTCCCGTACCACCGGTAGTTCGAACGCCACCGCCGCGCCGCCACCCGGTGCACCGTCGATCCAGATCCGGCCTCCGTGGGCCAGGACGATGGCCTGAGCGATCGCGAGTCCAAGCCCGGTGCCCGAGCGTTCGGGCTCGGCCCCACCACGATAGAACGCTTCGAACACCCGCTCACGATCTTCCGGCGCGATGCCCGGCCCCTGATCCGCCACACGGATCTCGACGGTGTCCCGGTAGGACGCCGCCGACACCGTCACCTCACCGCCCACCGGCGAATGCAGCGCCGCGTTCTCGATGACGTTCGTAAGGATCTGATCGAGCTGCACGGGGTCGACGAAGACCTCGGGCAATTCCGGACGGATCTGCAGCCGAACCGCCACTACGGCAAGCTGCGGCCGCATCCGGGCGACGACGGCCAGGACGACTTCCTCCACGTCGGTGGCCTCGCGGGCGGGAACCAGCGCCCCTGCGCGCACGCGCGCCAGGTCCATGAGGTTGCCGACCACGCGGTTCAGCCGGTCGGTCTCCTCCAGGACGGTGGTCAGCAACTCGCGCTGCTGCTCGGGGTCGTGCACGGTTCCGGTTAGGAGGCTGGTGACGCCCGCCTTGATCGAGGCGAGTGGCGTTCGCAGATCGTGGGTCACGCTGGAGAACAGCGCCGCACGGAGTTCGTTGGTTTCGGCCTCGACCTGCACGCCGCGGACACGGGCGCCCAGCCGGGCTCGTTCCACGGCGAGAGCGATCTGGCGAGCCGCTGCCTCCAACAGTTCCCGGTCCGTGGCAGAGAACGGCCGGGCGCCCACGGCGCGGATCGCCGTGACGCGACCGAGCGTCACCCCGCCGATCAGGATCGGCGCCTCGGTGAACTCACCAGCCTGCGCCGCCGGCTCGCTGCGGGCGGCCTCGGCCCGGATCTCGCGGCCGTCCAGCGTTGCGAAGATCCGGCAGACTGCCAGACCGAACGGCTCCAGCAGGGCGGCGGCGACATCATCCAGTACACGCTCGAATCGCTCGCCGGAGAGGAGTTTGGTGGCCAGGTACCCCAGGAACCGTGCATCCCGTTCGCCGTGGGTGGCTCGTTCGCGGGTCTCGGCCGACCGAGCCACGACGAGCCCGACCACGACGGCGACCACCACGAACACGACCGTGGCCAGGACGTCTTCTAGCCGATCCACGTGGAGCTTGAATCGAGGCGGGGCGAAGATGAACGTGATCCCCATGGACGACACCACGGCCGCCGTCAGCCCCGTCCACAGCCCCCCGCTGGTCGAGGCCACGACCACACCCAAGAGGTAGAAGGGGATGGCGGCCTCCACGCCGGTGCGGGCGAACGGCAAGGCGAGGACGGTTGCCAGGAGCGCCGCCCCCACCCCGATGGTGGCGGTTCGGACCGCCGATGGATCAGAGGACGGCTGCAGAAACTCCCGAACGCGCTGGGCGACACGCATGCCCCCAACGCTAGCTGCTTTCACAACTTCCTCACGCCAAGCGGGCGTTCCTTCACGGCCCTCTCACACGGATGCGCCGACCCTGAAGGGGTACGGCGCAGCGAGTCCGGCCCGAGTCCGGCCAAGGAGAGGCAGCCAGGCGTGCATACGAAGGTGCAGGTACCCCGAAACGGCGAGCCGCTACGTCCCGAGGGGACGGCGGTTGAGGGAAGCCGCCATCCGCAGAAGCCCCTTCCCCAGAGCCGGGCCTACACCGCCAAGCGGTTCATCCTGGGACGACCCATCCCCACGGCACACCTGATCCACGAACGCCTGAGCAAGCTCACCGCGCTCGCGGTCTTCTCCTCGGACGCGCTGTCCTCGGTGGCCTACGCCACGGAAGAGATGCTTCGCACGTTGTTCGCATTCGGGGCCGTCGCGGCGGCGGCATTCGCGGTCATCATGCCGCTGTCGATCGTGATCGTGAGCGTGCTGGCCATCCTCATGTTCAGCTATCGGCAGACCATCCGCGCCTACCCCTCGGCCGGCGGCGCCTACATCGTCACGAAGGACAACTTCGGACTCATCCCTGCCCAGGTGGCCGGCGTGGCGCTCCTCACCGACTACATCCTCACCGTTGCCGTTTCGACGTCGGCAGGCGTCGCGGCGATCATCGCCGCGGCGCCGGGCACGGCCGGGCTCCGGGTTCCCTTGGCCGTCGGGTTCATCGCCCTGATCGCGATCGGGAACCTGCGCGGCGTGAAGGAATCTGGACGTATCTTCGCGATCCCCACCTATGTGTTCATCGCCATGATCTTCGCGGTGCTGGGGATCGGCTTCGTCCGGATGCTCATCGGGTCCCTCCATCCGGTGGCTTCCGGACCCTTCCTGCACGAATGGGCCACGCGCGGCACGACCTCGGGGCTGCTCGCCCTAGGCGTGGTCCCGCTCAGCCTGGCGCTGCACGCGCTGGCCTCCGGCTCGACGGCCATGACCGGCGTCGAGGCCATCTCGAACGGGGTCCCCGCGTTCAAACCACCCGAATGGAAGAACGCCCGGACCACGCTCATGGCCATGGGGGCGACGCTGGGAACGATGTTCCTCGGTATCTCGTTCCTGGCCAAGCATCTACAGATCGTTCCCGACCCGAACAACAAGACCACGGTGCTGGCCGAGATCGGTCGGGCGGTGTTCGGTGGTGGAGCGTTCGGCCATGTCCTCTTCTATGTGCTCCAGGTCGCGACCACGCTGGTGCTGGTCCTGGCCGCGAACACCGCGTTCGCCGACTTCCCGCGCCTCGCGAACTTCCACGCTGGCGACAACTTCCTGCCCCGGCAGTTCACGACCCGCGGGCACCGGCTGGTGTTCTCCAACGGCATCATCGCGCTGGCGGTCACCGCCGGCGTGATCGTGGCAGCGTTCGGGGCACGGGTGGACAAGCTCATCCCCTTCTACGCGATCGGCGTGTTCACGTCGTTCACCCTGAGCCAGGCCGGGATGGCCAAGCGCCACCTTCGCCTGCGAGAGAAGGGGTGGAAGCTCGGCATCGCTGTCAACGGCGTTGGTTCGCTGGCCACGGCGATCATCTTGGTCATCGTCGCGAAGTACAAGTTCTTCGATGGTGCCTGGGCGGTCATGGTTCTGGTTCCCATCCTGGTCGTGCTGCTTGTGAGGATGGCCCACCAGTACGAACTCGAGGACCGCGAGCTCGAACGCGACCTCGATACCTTCACGGTGGACGCGCTGCGACCCAGACCCGTGACACTCCTGTTGGTCGACGAGATCGACACGAAGACGATCCACGCGTTGCAATACGCGAAGACCATCCGCGCCGACGATATCCGCGCGGTCCACATCGAAGACGACCCCTTGAGAACCCTCGAACTGGAGACGGCGTGGAGTTCGGCTGGGTTGGATGAGATACCCCTCAAGGTCATCCGCGGACACGGCGACAGCCCCAGCCGCCTGGCGGGGTTCGTTGCGGCGATGCCGGAGGACCGGGATGTCAACGTGTTGGTTCCCGTCCCGCACGAGAGCTCGGCCACCGAGCGCGTCTCCGCGGGACGGATCGGCACTCGCCTGACGCGGGCGCTGCTCCCGTACGAACGGGTTCGGGTGACGCTGGTCCGCGATCACCCCGACGGCGTGCATCCGCTCAGCCACGACGAGCACGGCCGCCCTGTAGTGAAGTTCGCCCCTCGTGGGACCCACACCGTGGTGGTCATGGTTGACACGATCGACCGCGCCGTGCTGCGAGCCGTGTCGTATGCCCTCACCCTCGGCGCCACGGAGATCCGGGCCGTGCACGCCGGTGTTGATCCGGACGCAGCGATGCGACTGGCGGACCGATGGATGGAGCACGGGATCCCGGTGCGGCTCGACGTGATCGAATGCTGGGATCGCAACATCCCTCGGGCGCTCGAGCGCTACGTGTTGGAGCAAGCCGAGCGCGGCGCAGAGGTCACGGCGGTCATGCCGCGACGCGATTTCCCCAAGTTCCGCCAGCGCATGCTGCACGACCGAACAAGCAGGAAGATCAGTAGGGCGCTCGGCCGGTATCCCCACATCGACGTTGCCGCCGTGCCGTTCTACCTCGCACCGAAGCCGCAGGTCGAGCACGTGCCAGCGGCGCCGGGCGTGGGCTAAGGTAATCGGCCTATGCGTGTATTGATCATGGGTAACGGCCGGGTGGGTTCCGATCTGGCCGACCAGCTGTTGGCCGAGAAGCACCAGGTCACCGTCATCGACAAGGACCCCGAGGCCTTCTACACCTATCCGCTCGAGGACGGCGTGACGCAGGTCGTCGGGCTGGGATTCGACCGGGATGTGCTAGAAGGCGCCGGCATCCGCGAAGCCGACGCGTTCGTCGCGGTGAGCAGCGGCGACAACTCGAACATCGTCTCGGCGCGGGTGGCGCTCGAGTACTACCACGTGCCTCGAGTGATCGCCCGGATCTACGACCCGCGCCGCGCCGAGATCTACGAACGACTGAACATCCCAACGGTCGCCACCACGAAGTGGGGCGTCAAGCAGATCCAGCTCATGCTCCTTCACGACCGCCAGGAGATCCGCGAATCGGTAGGCGGAGGTGACCTCCTTCGGATGCGTGTCCCGGTGCCCGCGCATCTGGTCGGCAAGCCGGCGGTGTCGCTCAACGTTCCCGGCGAGATCCTGGTCGCGGGCGTGTCGCGCGGAGGTGGAGGGTTCCTGCCCACCGCCGACAGCATGATGCAGGATGGGGACTTCCTGGTCCTCATGCTCACCAAGGACGGCGTGGACACCGTCGACCGCCTGCTCGCTCTCCCATCGGGGGACCACTGATGAAGGTCGTCATCACCGGAGGCGGCGCGGTCGGGCGGCACCTAGCCGTCGACCTGGCAGATCGTGGTCACGAGGTCAGCTTGATCGAGCAGAATCGCAGACTCTCCGTCAAGCTCGCCGAGTTCGCCCCCAACGTGAAGATCATCATGGGCGATGCGTGCGAGCCCTGGGTGTTGGACGAGGCCGAGCTGGCACGAACCGAAGTCCTCGTCGCCGCCACCGGCGACGATGAGGACAACCTGGTGACCGCGCTACTGGCCAAGCAGGAGTTCGCCGTTCCTCGCGTGCTGGCCCGCGTCAATCACCCGAAGAACGAATGGCTCTTCACCGAACAGTGGGGCGTGGACGTCGCGGTCTCGCCGCCGCACATCCTCACGTCCATGGTCGAAGAGGCCGTGACGGTCGGCGACCTCGTTCGGCTGCTCCGTCTGGAGGGTGGGCGGGTGTCGATCGTCGAGATGACGCTCCCCGAAGGTGCGCCCTCGATCGGCAAGCCAATCTACGAACTCCGGATGCCGCCAGACTCCGCGGTGGTCGCCATCCTGCGCGATGGCCACGTCGTGATCCCGCAACCCGAGTCCGTCCTGGCGGCAGGGGATGAGGTCGTAGCGCTGGCGAGTGTGCCTTCAGAGAAGGCCTTGCGTGATGTCGTCATCGGTGACATGCCTGGCAGCGTTCCGGACGACCCCATGGACGGCGGCGCAAGCATCGTTTAGGACCGGGGCTACGCGCTGAACTCCAGGCGCGGATTCATCATCCGGCGTTCGCCCCGCTGCTCGGCCAGAACCCCTTGGACCACCACCCGGGTGCCGAGCGTGAGACCGTGGATCCCGCGTCGCCCCATGAACACCACCACGACCTCACCGGTCCCGT
>JBBRTK010000048.1:0-14671 GCA_038244455.1 Actinomycetota bacterium | reverse complement strand
TCCTGGGGGTCGACATCCAGGATTCCAGAGGTGGCGCGATCGGCTTCATCCGTCGGTACGCGATCCCGTATCCGAGTGTGTTCGACCCGCCTGCGGCGTTGCGTACCAACCTCGGCCTGATAGGTCAACCCGACACGTTGTTCTACGGCGCGAACGGAATGCTGCTGTCGCAGGTCATCGGCCCGCTGACCCAGAGCACCCTGGATCAGAACCTGGCGAAGATCACCGCCTGAACCCGTCTGGTAGCCTCGTCGAACTATGGCAGCCGTGTGTGACGTGTGTGGCAAAAAGCCCTGGTTCGGCAAATCGGTGACGTTCTCGCACAAGCGGAACAACCGCCGATGGGATCCGAACATCCAGCGCGTGCGCGCGCTCGTCAACGGCACCCACAAGCGAGTGAACGCCTGCACGTCGTGCATCAAGGCCGGCAAGATCACCCGCATCTCCCACGCCTGAACCCCCGCCTCTCTAGGGGCTAACCGAGGTCCGGCCTGGCCGACATCCACAGCTGGTCCACCGGGCCGATGCCCCTCCCGATGGCCAACGCGTGCGCGATCGCCCCGGTGACGAACCGCTTGCCCGCCTGAACCGACGTCCGAAGGTCTTCACCCATGGCGAGGTGGGCGGCGATGGCCGCGCTCAGCGTGCAGCCGGTGCCGTGCGTGTGTGGGGTCTGGATCCGTTCGGCCTCCAGCCATTCCTCGCCGTCAGGGTCCGCCAGAAGATCCGCGGCCGTGCCGCCGGCCAGGTGTCCGCCCTTCACCAGGACGGCCGTGGCGCCGAGCGCGAGGATGGCGTGCGCGGCCCGGCGCATGTCGTCCCGGGTTCGGACGGTGAGACCGCACAGGGCTTCCGCCTCAGGGAGATTGGGGGTCACCAGCAGGGCCAGCGGCAGGATCTGGGAGCGGAGCCCGTCCAACGCATCGCGCTCGAGCAGCAGGTGCCCGTGCTTGGACACGGATACGGGGTCGACCACCAGGTTGCCGATCCGAGCTTGCCGAACGGCGTCAGCCACCGCGTTGACGATCCCGGCGTTCGCGAGCATGCCCGTCTTCGCCGCGTCGATGCCGATGTCGGAGGCCACCGCTTCGATCTGCGCCGCCACGACCGAGGGGCTCAAGGCGTGGACGCCTGACACTCCCTGCGTGTTCTGGACGGTGATCGCGGTGATCGCAGTCATGCCGAAGACACCCAGGGCGCTGAACGTCTTGAGGTCGGCCTGGATGCCAGCGCCTCCGCTCGGATCGCTGCCGGCGATGGAGAGTGCACGTGGCCGCGGCCCCGTCATGCGAAGTGATCCCAGCCGGCCGGGTCCAGCGTGCGCCGGCCGGCCGCATCTTCGATCGTGATGTCCTCTCCCGGTCCGACCTCCCCGATCACGCTGAGACGGGTTCCGAACCGCTCCATGAGGTCCGCGGTCAGGGAAACCACTGCCGCGGGGGCCACCGTGGCAAGGAGCTCGTAGTCCTCGCCGCCGGCAAGCGCCTGGTCCAGCGTCGCGGCCGGGTGGACGGGGATGGACGAGGCGTGGATGTTCGCGGCAACGCGGCTCGCGCGGCAGAGCCGAGATAGATCCAGCGAAAGCCCGTCGGAGATGTCGATCATGCCGGTCGCACCGGCGTGGGCGATGCCCTGGCCTTCGCCCACCCGGGCCTCGGGCCGGAAATGCCGGTTCAGAGCACTTCGTTCGTCTGGGGACCACGAGGTCGCGGAGCCGGCCGCGATCTGTAGTCCAGCCGCGGCCCCTCCCAGCGAACCCGTGACCACGACGGCGTCACCCACCTGAGCACCGGACCTCGTGACCGCGCGCCCGTGGGCGACCTCGCCGATCACGGTGACCGCCACGGTGATCTCCCGGCCCCGGGCCAGATTGCCGCCAACCATCGACAGGGCGTGCTCATCGCACGCTTCGCGCATCCCGCCGAACAACTCCATCGTCCACGCGGCGTCGACCGCGTCGGTCAGGGTGAGTGCGCACACCGCCTGACGCGGGGAAGCGCCCATCGCCGCGATGTCCGAGAGGTTCACCACAACAGCCTTGTATCCAAGATCGCGGGCCGATGTGTACGTTCGGTCGAAATGCGTGCCTTCCACCATCGCATCGATGGTGATCACGAGGTCGCCGGGGCCCGGTCGCACCACGGCGGCATCGTCGCCGACCCCCACCAGAACCTCCGGACCCGCCCCCGACAGCACCTTGCCGATCGCGGTGAGGAGTTCCTGTTCGCCGACGTCCATGCCGTTGTCCGTTCCGTCCAACTCGAGGGGTTCGCATCTGTTGCCGGGTGGCCGAGAAGGGCATCGACCCGTTCGGTAGACTCTAGGCCTTATCCAGCGTGTCCAAATCGGTTTCCACGCGACACCGTCGCCGCAAGGAGGTTCCCCGTTGCCCCAGACGACCGTCAACCCAACCCCTGAGCAGCTCCGTCAGTTCACCGAGGAGATGCCCACCACCCGCCTGACCAAGCTCGGCAACACGAACACCACCACGAAGGTCCTCTCCCGGAGCGCCGTCAGTACCTATGTTGTCGGGGGACCGTCATCCGGCAAGACGATGACGCGCGAGGAGTTCAACGTCATCGCGGCGAAGCAGGACGCCTACATCGCCGAGCACGACATGCTCCAGGTCGACGGCTTCATCGGCAATGATCCCGAGATGCGGACCGCCGCCCGCCTGACCATGGAGAAGGCGTTCGCCAATATCGCCGGGATGCAGCAGAAGCTGTACTTCGAACGAACGGACGGAGCCGACCCCACCGTCCACGTGATCTACACCCCAGGCCTAGCGGCGCCCGGCTATCCGGACGACCGCTGCATCGCCGTGGACCTGAAGAACAACGTCACGCGGGTCCTCAACTCCGACTACTTCGGTGAGTCGAAGAAGGGCGGCCTGCGCATGTGGAACAACATCGTCTACAACAAGGGCGGTCTTGCGCTGCACGCGGGACTGAAGGAGATCCCCACCGAGCACGGCGACAAGGTGTTCATGATCATCGGCCTGTCGGGGACCGGGAAGACCACCACCACCTTCACGACGCAGAACGGCTCGAAGCCCATCCAGGACGACTTCGTCGGCCTCATGCCGGGCGGCCACGCCTACGGAACCGAGAACGGCTGCTTCGCGAAGACGTTCGCCCTGGACGCCGATTTCGAGCCATCTATCCATGGGGCAGTGACCAAGCCCAACGCCTACCTCGAGAACGTCTACATGGACCAGGAAGGCAACGTCGACTTCTTCAACGAGAACTACACGAAGAACGGCCGCGCGGTCTTCGAGATGAAGGACCTCCTCAGCTACGAGGACGCCATGAACGTCGGCACGGTCGACTACCTGCTCATCCTCAACCGGAACGAGAACATCATCCCGGCGGTGGCGAAGCTGACCCAAGAGCAGGCCGCGGCCTACTTCATGCTCGGCGAGACCACCGGGACCGCCGCCGGCGGCGCGTCCGAGGAGGGCAAGTTCCTGCGGGTCCCCGGCACGAACCCGTTCTTCCCGCTCCCCCACGGCCTACAGGGCAACCGGATGCTGGAACTCCTTGCCAGCCACCCGATCGACGTCTATTTGCTGAACACCGGCCGTGTCGGTGGCAAGGACGGCGACGACCGATCCAAGAAGCTGAAGATCCCGCACACCTCAGCGTGCGTGAAAGGGATCGCCGAGCAGACCATCGTGTTCGAGGATGACCCTGACTTCGGCTATCAGGTGGCGGCCTCCGTACCGGAGATCGGCGACATCCAGCTGCTCCAGCCCCGCAGGCTCTACGAAGACCAGGGCCGGGGTGACGAATACGCCTCGATCGTCGAGAAGCTGAAGACCGACCGGGTCGCTCGTCTCCAGGAGTTCCCCGAGCTCTCCGAGGAGATCATCAAGGCCGTCGGTTAGCCCGGTTCGTTCCCCTGGCTCAAGAAGAACGCAGCCACGAACTGCACCACGGGCAGCGCCAGGAGCAGGAGCAGGTAGCCGGCGTGGTCTCTGGCGTCGTCGATGAAGGGCCGGCCCCGGGTGTCGATCGACGCATAGATGGCGAACGCACCTGCCAGGGCGAACCAGAAGCCGGCGCGTGCGGTCACGAAGACGGCGAACCACACCTGGTCCCGCAACGCGCTCGGGTTGCCTTCGAACGGCTTCCGCACCCAGTGCACGACCGACCGCAAGCCCATCGCCCCCCCGAGCGCCACCATCGCGTATTCGAACCACCTCATCGCCGAACCTGCTTCCCGCGTTGCATGTCCTCGCCCGTCGAGGCTAGCATTGCCCCTCCGGAGAAGAGGAGGCTCGGTGGTTAACGCGTACATCCTGATCCAGACGGAAGTCGGCAAGGCGGCGTCGGTCGCGGAGGCGGTCGGTGCGGTGCCCGGCGTAGCCGAGGCGGAGGACGTCACTGGGCCCTACGACGTCATCGTGCGGGCCGAGGCCAACACCATGGACGAACTGGGGAAGCTGGTGGTCGCCCGCATCCAATCGGTTGAAGGCATCACCCGCACCCTCACTTGCCCCGTCGTGCACCTCTGAGCGCCGGTCTCAACCGCCCAGCTCTGTGGCAACCGTGCTCTTGGTGCGTTCGGCGACGTGGCGTTCAACGGCGAGATCCAGGAGCCGGTCGATGAGCTGGGCGTAAGGCAAGCCCGATGCCTCCCAGAGCTTCGGGTACATCGAGATCGACGTGAAGCCGGGGATCGTGTTGATCTCGTTGATACACACCTGTCCATCGGCGGTGAGGAAGAAGTCAACGCGCGCCATCCCCCAGCACTCCACGGCCTGGAACGCGGTGACCGCCATCCGCTGGACGGCGGCAAGCGTGCCGGGGTCCAGCTCGGCGGGGATGACCAGATCGGCCCCGTCAGCGTCCAGGTACTTCGCCGCGTAGTCGTAGAACTCGTGACCCCTGGGCGTGACTTCACCACAGGTGGACGCGACCGGATCGTCGTTGCCGAGCACGGCGCACTCGATCTCGCGAGCCCGTTCGAACCCCTTCTCCACCACGACCTTTCGGGCGAACCCGAAGGCGGCGTCCATCGCGCCCTGGAGTTCGTCTGGACCGTGGACCTTGGTGATGCCGACCGAGGAGCCAAGTGTCGAGGGCTTCGTGAACACGGGGTAGCCGAGCGCGGACAGGCGGGCGGTCACGCCCTCGGGGTCCTCCAGCCACTCCGGCTCCCGGATGACCTCGTAGGCCCCGACCCGCAGGCCCGCCGCGGCGAAAAGGATCTTCTGGAACGCCTTGTCCATCCCTACGGCCGACCCCAGTACCCCGGCACCGACGTAGGGGATCCCGGCAAGCTCCAGGACCCCCTGCACGGCACCGTCTTCACCCATGGGGCCGTGGAGGACGGGGAACACCACGTCGACGGCTTCGCGCGACCCATCGGCCGCGATCAGCTCGCCCGACCCGGTGTCGCCGGACAGTTCGATGGGGTTGGCGGCGGCGTCGGTCACCACCGGCATCACGCCGCTTTCACTCGGAAGCGCGGGCGGAGCCGGCAGCCGATGCCAGCGTCCCTGCTTCGTGACGCCGATAAGGACGACCTCGTTGCGCTCGGGGTCGAGCGCATCCACGACCGACCGCGCCGAGATGCAGCTGATCTCGTGCTCGGCCGAGCGACCTCCGAACAGGACCGCGACGCGGCGCTTCTTGCTCACACCTTCTCCAATGCCTGCTCGACATCCGCCAGGAGATCCTCGACATCCTCGATCCCGGCGCTGATGCGAACGAGCCCGTCGGCGATGCCCGCCGCCCGCCGCGCCTCCGGCGAGTACTGACGGTGGGTCGTGCTCGCCGCGTGCCCGGCCAGCGTGTGCGTGCCCCCGAGCGACGTGGCGATCCACGCCACCTGGAGCGCGTCGCAGAACCCCATGCCTGCCTCCACGCCGCCGGCGATCTCCGCCGCCAGCATCCCGCCGAACCCGCGCCCGCCGAACATCGCCGCCGCCACGGCGTGCTGCGGGTGTGAGGCAAGACCCGGGTACCAGACCCGTTCCACCTTGGGATGGGACTCCAGGAACGCGGCCAAGGCCGCGGCGTTCTGCCCGTGCCGCTCCATCCGGAGCGCGAGCGTCATGAGGCCGCGCAGGCACAGCCAGGCCTCGAACGGGGCCATCGTGCCGCCCGTGTCGATCACCGTGTCGCGGAGCAGGGTCCGCCCGGCCTCGGTCGTGCAGACCACGCCGCCGATCAGGTCGTGATGGCCGCCGATGTACTTGGTCGCCGAATGGCTCACGTAGTCGAACCCGTATGCCGCCGGGTTGACCAGATACGGCGAGGCGAACGTGTTGTCGACGCTGGCGGGGACCCCGTGTTCCGCGCAGAGGGCCCCGAGCGCGGCCAGGTCCGCAACCGCCATCGTCGGGTTGGCGATGGTCTCCACATGGAAGAACGCCGCGCCCGGCAGGGCCGCCGCCACGGCGTCAAGATCGTTGGTATCCACCAGGTCCACGGTGATGCCGTAGCGCGGGAGCACCTTCGTGAAGAGGGCGTAGGTGCCGCCGTAGAGGCCGGTCGAGGCCACCGCCCGGTCTCCCGACGTCGCAAGGGTCGTGAACACCGTGTGCAGCGCCGCCATCCCGCTCGCGAACGACATAGCCGCCTCCGTCCGTTCCAGCGAGGCCGTCTGCGCTTCAAAGGCGTCGAGCGTCGGGTTCCCGTAGCCGCGCGTGTACAGGCTCCCGGGCCGCTCGAACGCGGCGGTCTCGGCATAGGCCCGCGAGGACTCGAACCGGAACATCGAGGTCTGGAAGATCGGCACGCTCGGCGTCTCCTGCTCGATCGAGAGCGAGGCCCCGTGAACGGCGCGGGTGGAGAAGCCGGGCTGGCGGGTCATGGGCGCAAGCCTACGACCACGACCGCGGATACCGGTCGCGCAGGTCCACCACCATGTCGGTGAGCCGGGCCATGAGCTGGCCCGTCATCTCCTTCACAGCGGCGCGGTCGTCGATCTCGCCGGCGCGCGCGGCGAAGTCCAGCGGCTCGCCCACCACCGTCCAGACGGGCCTTCCGTATCTCAGCGACCCCTTGCCGGACTTCTGCCACACGCCTTGTGAGCCCCAGCTGGCCATCGGCGTGATAGGAACCCCCGATATCAGGCTGAGCCGAACCGTGCCGCCCTTCCCCTCCATCGGCAGATGGTCCTCGCGCTTGGTCACCGTGCCCTCGGGGTAGATCACCACGGCCTCGCCGCGCTCCAGGGCTTGCTTCGCCTTCAGGAGCGGGGTGGCATCCCCCGAACCGCGCGTGACCGGGATCTGCCCGGCGCCCTTGAGTGCGCTCCCCACCAGGAACACGTCGAACAGCTCCTGCTTGGCCAGGAACCGCGGCCGGCGCCCCGCGTCGATCACCGCGCAGCCGTTGGAGAAGGGATCGAGGTACGAGAGGTGGTTGCACGCGATGATCGCAGGACCCTGCTTCGGTATCCGCGTCGACCCCTCGACCCGGAAGTTGAACCAAAGGCGAACGGGGGGAACGACGACCTTGGTACAGAACTGATACCAGGGCTCCAGACCGCCGGCGGCCATCGGTCGGCTAGGCGTCCGCGGGCTCGTCGGGTTTGGCTCGCTTCGTGAGCCACCACGCGCCCGGCAACAGACCCGCCGCGCCGAGAAGCTTGATCGTGTCCCCGATGATGAACGGATAGAGGCCGAACCCGAACGTGGTCTCCCAGCTGACGGGCTTGCCCATGAGCGCGGGGAGCGCGTGGTGGAGCCAAGGCACGCCCGCGCCGTAGATGACGACCTCGCCCAGGAGCATCGCCCCGATGGCGCTGCGGAAGCTGCGATCCCACCCCCGGCGAGCCAGCCATCCGGTGAGCGCCCCAGCCAGGACGAATCCCCAGAGGTAGCCTCCCGTCGTTGCCGCGAACCCGAGGACCTGCATGCCGGTATCGTGGCCGCCGCCGGCGTTCCGTGCGAACACAGGGAGTCCGACCACCCCTTCCACGAGGTAGAGCAGCACGGTCATGGTCCCGAGGCCCGGACCGTACGCCGCGCCAACCAGCAGCACGCCGAGCGTCTGGCCGGTGATCGGCACCGGCGTGAACCCGAGGTGGATGGAGACCTGCGCCAGTCCGGCGATCAGCGCGCTCCCGGTCACCGCGCACGCGACCTGGAACACGAGGCGGGCGGTTGTTCGAGAGCGGGGTGGAGCCAGCGAGAGTGCCAGCGTTGACACGGTATGGGCCTCCTTCAGGCGGGTCGCGGATGGTTCGTCGTCGCGGGCGAGCCGTGAGCTTACCGCGCCGCTCGGCTAGGCTTCCGGCCCGTGCGAGCCATCGCCTTGCCCGTGAAGTCGCTGTCCGAGGCCAAGAGCCGGTTGGATCAGCTCCTGACTCCTCTGGAGCGAGCCGTGTTGACCCTGGCCATGCTAGAGGATGTCCTGGACGCCACGCAGCCGTTGACCGGATGGGAGACGTGGGTCATCTCCCCAGACGAGGCCGTCCTGGAGGTCGCCGTTCGCCGCGGCGTGACGCCGATCGTCGAGGAGACGCCGTCGCTCCCGGCGGCGATGGCCCAGGTGGACCTGGAGGCGGAGGGACGCGGGGCGGAGACGCTCGCGGTGCTGCTGCCGGACACGCCGTTCATGACGGCGGCGGCGCTGACCAAGGCTCTGCACACGCTGGGGCCGGTGGTGCTGGGGCCGGCAACGGACGGAACCGGGACAAACCTGCTGATCCGCCGGCCTCCCGGCGTGCTTGCCGCGCGGTTCGGGCCCGACTCCTTCCGACGCCACCTTCAGGAGGCCGCCGAAGCCGGCATCCCGACCTCCGTGGTCGAAGTCCCCGAGATCGGGTTCGACCTGGACCTGCCGGACGATATCCTCACCGTGCTGGGCGGGCGCAAGGGTGGCCGCACCCGTGAGGTCTGCGAGGATATGGACCTGCGTTCGCGCATCGCCGTCAAAGCCTGAGGAGACACGCCGTGGCACAGGGAACCGTGAAGCACTACGACGAGGCGGGTCGAACCGGCTCGTTGCTCATGGACGACAGCACCGAGGTCGGGATCGACTCGACCTCGACGGAGGGTCAGGGCATCCGGCTCCTGCGGCTGGGGCAACGGGTGATCTTCGACCTGGCGGATGAATCGGGACGGAAGGTCGCGCGCAGGCTTCGTCTGGTGACGTTCGACTAGTTAGCGGCGCTTCTTGCCGCCGAGGACCGCGGCGCGGAACTCCTTGCCCGGGGTGAAGGACGGCAGGTCACGCGCGGGGACGACGATCGGCACATCTGGCTGGCGGGGGTTGCGGGCCACTCGCTGATTGCGATGCTTCTTCTCGAAGGTTCCGAAGTCTGCGAGGGTCACCCGCTCGCCCTTGACCACCGTGTCGCGAACCGTATCGATCGCCGCGTCGACTGCTCGAGCAGCATCGGCCTTGCTCAGACCAGTGCGCTTGGAAACCTCTGCGGCCAAACCACCCTTGTTCATCGAAGCTCCCTTTCGTTGCGTCCCGTATGGGCACGGTAGCCGCATGATGCGAGCCGGGTCAAACCCGTGTCGCGGTGCGTGCCGGGACCGGGCGAGGAGCCACTTGGTAGCATCGTCCTCGCTCCATTGGCCCGTGGTGTAACGGTAGCACGAGTGATTCTGGATCACTTAGTCTTGGTTCGAATCCAGGCGGGCCAGCGACCTCGCTCGATGTCAAGCGCGGAGCAGGTAGAAGCGCAACAGGTCGTGCTCGATCTCGAGCACCTCGACACCTGAGAACCCCGACTCGAGGGCGTAGCGTTCGAACGTCGAGCGCCGCATCACGGTTCCGGTGGCGGCCGAGGGTTGTTCGTCCATGGCGCTCGGCAAGCAGCAGAGCACACTGAATCCATACATGAGTCGTTCGACATCGCTCGCCGGAGCCGCGAATGCGTCCTCCGTCCGCTCGTCTGCCACGATCAGCGCCCCGCCCGGCTTCAACATCCTGCGGATCGAATCAAGCACTTCAACCGGGCGTGACAGGTCGTGGATCGCTTCCACCACGACGGCGAGATCGTAGGAACCCTCGAGCGCCGGATCGCCTGCGTCGCGCACCTCGAACGTGACGCGGTCGCCTACGCCCGCCGCCGCCGCATGCGAACGGGCGAGTTCGATCGAGGATGGATCAAGGTCGAACCCATCGACCACTGCGGTGGGGTACGCGCGCGCGATCGCGATCGCCGCCCATCCGACTCCGCACGCCACGTCGGCCACGCGAGCCCCCCCGGCCATCAGCCGGTCGTGCACCTCGGGTATCGACGGGAGGTACTCCGTGGCGAATGAGCTGACGAGCCATGGCCGGTTGAAGTCGCCCTGGGCTTCGATCATGTCGCGCCCGTACGTCTCCCATGTGACGCCGCCCCCAGACCGGAATGCGTCCAAGAGTGGGCCAGTGGCACGGGCAACGGCGACCAGGGAGCGGGCGGCCGGTGCCATCGAGTAAGGACTCTCGGGATCGATCAATGCGTGCGCGTGGGCTTCCGATAGCGAGTAGCGCCGCACGTCCTCGTCTGCGGACACGTCATCAACCTCAAGGATGGCCGTCGCCGCCTGTTGCTCGAGCCACTCTCGCGAGTACCGGAGCTGGATGCCCGCAACGTCGGCCAGCTCTTGGGGCGTCATGGCACCGCCCTCTTGCAACGCGCGGTAGAGACCGAGCCGGTCCCCGATGTAGATGGTGAGCACATCCATCATGCCCAAAATCGAACCGAACAACCGCTCCACGAATGCGTCCCGCTGCGTCTCCATCTCGCTGCCTTCCGTCGCGAAGAGCCGACCCTATGTCGACCGATGGGACGGCGCAAGCCCGCACGATTGATCGCGACACACCACCGGCAGAAGGTGGCACGGCGCACGTTGCAGCAGGACGTGGGTGGTTGTGTAGCTAAGCTGGAGCGTGCGACGAGCATCGTTCGAGCGGATGTACCGGTTGGGTCGCGTTCCGTGGGACACGGGCGTGACGCCGCCCGAGGTCAAGGCGATCTTCGACGCGGTCCCTGCGCCGCCCACGGGCCGGGCGCTCGACCTGGGATGCGGGACCGGGACCAACGCCCTCTACCTGGCCGAGCGGGGGTGGGGGGTGGTGGGTGTCGACTTCTCGTCTATCGCGGTCGAGGCGGCGGAGGGGAAGCTTCAGACCGCCGGGGTCAGCGGAGTCACGTTCGTTCGGGCGGATGTGACGAGGCTCACCGAGGCGGGCGTCGAGGGGCCGTTCGACTTCGTCCTGGACATCGGGTGCTTCCACGGCGTGCCGCTCGGGCGCAGGGGCGCTTACGTTCGCGAGGTGTCACGGCTCTCCTGTCCCGGGGCCACGCTGCTGATCTTCGCGTTCGGCGCGGCGGTGCACCTGCCCGGCCGGCCGCGAACCCGGGAGCGGGAGATGCGGCGGCGCTTCGGCGGTTCGTTCGAGCTGGCCGGCGTGGAGCTAGGCACCAGGCCGCCGGGGGCCGCCTGGTTCACCTTGCGGCGCCGGTAGGCAGCCAGCTACGCGGCGACCGCGCGCGGGACCACCGCGATGTCCACCGCCGGAGGCTGCTTCAAGGAGTTGTGCACAGTGCATCGGTCGATCACGCGCGTGAACGCCTCGAGCTTCGCGGCGGGGAACGCCTCCGGCAGACCGACCTTGATCTCGATCGAGGACACGCGCGAAGGCGGCTCCTGGGCATAGGCGTAGGAGGCTTCCACGGCCAACCCTTCGGCATCGATCTGGTGGCGCTCCAGGAATCGTTCGGCGAAGTAGGCGACGCACCCGGCGAGCGAGGCCCCGAAGAGTTCGCTGGGGGTCGGGCCCAGGTCGGTGCCTCCGTCCTTTATGGGTTGGTCGATCGTGAGCGCGTGACCGCGAACGTTGACCGTGAAACGGCTGCCTTCCTCATGGAGCACGGAGATGTTCGCCATGGATGTCCTCCCGGTGTCGGTACTACCGACAACCCGCCGATGGGCAGGACCCTTCCCTAGCGGGGATCAGACGCGGACCGCGGCCCGGCCGGGCGCCATCGCCGACAGATCGATCCCCGGATCGTCGCCGAGGATCAGGTCGGCCATCACCTTGCCCGTCGTCGGCGCCAGGGTGAGCCCGATCATGTTGTGGCCGGCAGCGACGAACGTGCGGGGCCGGCCAGGCAGGGCGCCGAGCATCGGCAGGCCGTCCGGGGTCATCGGGCGCGGCCCGACCCACTCGTCCGTGCGCACCTCCCAGTCCACGCCGCGGACGTAGGGCGCGGCCGCGGTGACGACGGCAGGGATCCGCCGCCGGTCGAAGCGGTCGTACGTGCCGTCCATCTGCATCGTGCCCGCCACACGGAGGCGTTCCCCCATCGGCGTGACGCCGACATGGGCATCCGGCAGGTACAGACAGTGCCCCGGCATGACCTCCGGTGTCACGGAGAAGCTGTAGCCCTTCCCCGGTTGCAGGAGCGTGCGGAGGCCGAGCGCGGCCAGGAGTTCGCGCGAGCGCGCGCCGCCCGCGATGACGGCAGCCGACCCGGCTTCCTGCCCGAACCCACCGGTCACCGAGACTCCCCCACCTTCCTCACGTATGTCGGTGACCTCGGCTCCCTCGAACACGCGGACGCCCATCCGCTCCATCGCGGCCGCGAGGTCGTCCACGAAGCGCGACGGATCGATCCAGCGTTCCTGCGGCAGGAGGAACCCCGCTCGCGCCCCCTCTCCGGCCGCCGGCTCCAGGTCGCGCAGCCCGGCTCCGTCAAGCAGCGGCCCCGGCGCCTGGGCGAGACCCGCACGAACGAACAGCCCCAGCGCGTCGCGGCTGGCGTTCGCGCTAGCCGCGCTCGAACAGCAGTAGAGGTAGCCGTCCCGGCGGATGTGCGTACCGATCCCGTCCGCCGCCAGGCCGTCGTAGAGGTCGTAGGTTCGCCGCGTCAGGCCGGCGAGCGCGGCGAACCCCCGCTCGTAGTCGCGCGCGTTCGCGAGCGAGGCGAACCGCGCGGCGAACCGCACGACGCCTGCCCCCCCGAGGGGCCGGAACGAGAGTGCGCCGCCCGGTCGCAGGCCGCTGCGGATCGACTCGCGGATCATCCCGGGGGCGGCCAGCGGCTCCACGCCCGAAGGGCACACCTCTCCGGCGTTCCCGCGGGAGGCGCCGCTGCCGATCCGTTCGCGTTCGAGGATCAGCACCTCGGCGCCGCGTTGGCGCAGGTAGTACGCAGTGCAGAGCCCGACCAGGCCCGCGCCGACCACGATCACGGGGCGATCGGTCACGGCGTGTCCCTAACCGATTCCGGCGCGGGCTGGAAGCCGACGCACGAGAATACCGGCAGCCGCGGGTACTTCACGAACCGGCGATCGGCAAGGGCCAGGAGACAGCGTAGGAACTCGCTCCCCCCTGCCGCCGGCGTGACCTTCGCGTGGATGCACTCACCGCAGAGTCCGGTTGACACCCTTCGCTCGCCCATCCCGGGAGTATGCCCGCCCGCTCGCCCTCTCACCCGCCGCCGGCGACGATACGATGGCGTCTCGAACCCCCCAATCTCGCGGGAGGAACCTGTGAGCACGAGAACCCCCATCCCCGTAACCCTGATCCCCGGTGACGGCATCGGCCCCGAATGCGTGGCCGCCGCTCAGCGGATCGTCGAGGCGACCGGTGCCTCCATCGAATGGGACGAGCAAGCGGCCGGCGCCGACGTATTCAAGAAAGGCATCGCGAGCGGTGTCCCGGCCGAGACCATGGATTCGATCGGCCGAACGCGCGTCGCGCTCAAGGGCCCGCTGGAGACGCCAGTGGGATTCGGCGAGAAGTCCGCGAACGTCACCTTGCGCAAGCTCTACGAGACCTACGCGAACGTCCGACCGGTCCGGGAGCTCCCGGGCGTGAAGACTCCGTACTCCGGCCGCGGCGTGGACCTGATCATCGTCCGGGAGAACGTCGAGGATCTCTACGCCGGGATCGAGTACATGCAGACCCCCGGCGTGGCCCAGGCGCTGAAGCTCATCAGCGTGAAGGGCAGCGAGAAGATCGCGCGGTTCGCGTTCGAGTACGCGCGGTCGGAGGGGCGGACGAAGGTCGCGTGCGCAACGAAGTCGAACATCATGAAGTTCAGCGAAGGGACGCTCAAGCGGGCGTTCGAA
The DNA here is from genome assembly GCA_038244455.1 of Actinomycetota bacterium. GTDB lineage: Bacteria > Actinomycetota > UBA4738 > UBA4738 > HRBIN12 > JANXVR01. The sequence continues at coordinate 630 of JBBRTK010000048.1, read as the reverse complement.
CGGGTCGCCCCGGACTACCCCGAGATCGAACCCTGGCACGTCATCGTCGACAACTGCGCCCACCAGCTGGTGAAGAGACCCGAGCAGTTCGAGGTCATCTGTACGTCGAACATGAACGGTGACATCCTATCCGACCTCACGAGCGCGCTGGTCGGGGGCCTGGGCTTCGCTCCCAGCGCGAACATCGGTAACGAGGTCGCCATCTTCGAGGCCGTCCACGGGAGCGCCCCGAAGTACGCGGGCAAGAACGTCATCAACCCGACGGCGGTCATCCTCTCGGCGGTGCTCATGCTGCGATACCTCGGGCTGTTCGAGGAGGCGGCGTCGGTGGAGCACGCGGTGTTCGTGACCATGGAGTCGGGCACGCTGACGGGTGATGTTGTCGGCTACGACCGGGGCACGTCGACCACCGACTACACCGACGCGATCATCGGGAATCTGGGCAAGAGGACGGACACCTGGACGATCCGTGAGGTCAAACCGCTCCACCTGCCCGAGCTGTCCGCCGACACCGACTACGTGAAGACCACCTCGAGAGCGGTGGTCGGGCTCGACGTGTTCGTCGAATCGCCGCTGTCGCCGGGCGAGCTCGGTGCCTCGCTCATGGAACTCAGCCACGACACCCGGCTC
>JBBRTK010000047.1:0-14811 GCA_038244455.1 Actinomycetota bacterium | reverse complement strand
CGTGGGTTTGACCGTGCCGGTGCAGAGCGGCCACGGCCTGCTCCAGAGCTGGAACGGGCTGGCGCACTTCAACAACCGGTTCTCCGATGGGGGGAACCAGTTCTCCGGCGAGCCGCCGGACCAGGCGCTCTGCGTGAGCCCGAACTTCGTGCTGGAGAACGTGAACTCCGTGCTCCAGGTGTACTCGCCGACCGGGCATCCGCTCCTGCACGGCCAGCCCGGCGTTGCCGGGGCAGGCCCGGTCGGCATCTCGGTCAACCAGTTCTACGGACTGGACTCCTCGTTCATCCGGCCGAGCGGACCGTTCGGCCCATTCGTGTCCGACCCGCAGTGCGTCTATGACCCGCGGTCGCAGCGTTGGTTCGTGACCACGCTGGAGCTGGGGATCGATCCGAGCACGGCGGCCTTCACGGGGCCGAGCAACCTCCTGGTGGCGGCGAGCACGTCGAGCGACCCACTCGGCACCTGGAACGTCTGGTCCATCGACACCACCAACAACGGGACCAACGGCACCCCCGATCACGCCTGCAGCAGCGGCTTCTGCTTCGGGGACTACCCGCAGATCGGCATCGATGCCAATGGGCTTTACATCACCACGAACGAGTTCGACAACCTGGGCGACGGTGAGTTCCACGGAACCCAGCTCTATGCCATCTCCAAGGGCGATCTGGCCGCGGGCCGCACCACACTGACGTCGGTGTACCTGCAGAACGTCCCGAGCGCCTCGGCGAAGGACCTCGCCTACACGCTCGAACCCGCGAACGCCCTTCCGGGGGACTGGGACCAGCGGGCGAGCGGCACGATGTACTTCGGGATGTCGCTCTCGCCCTACGAGAACAACGCCCATCAGGTGGTGCTGTACAGCCTGTCGCACACGGATTCTCTGAACGGTGAGAGCCCGCAGCTCTCGCTCAACGAGCGTGCGGTGGACACCGAGGGCTACACGGCGCCGCGCCTCGCGCTTCAGAAGCCGGGCCCGACGCCGCTGCTCCAGTGCATCAACGATCCGGCGTGCATCGGGACCACGTACCCGTTCCAGAACGGCCCCGTCCCGGTGGACGCAGGTTCGGGCAAGATCTACGGCGCGTGGCTGCGCGACGGCGTGGTCTACCTGAGCACCGGCACTGCCATGGTGGGCCGCGGGGCCGCCGATTACAGCAGCACCGACGGTACGTGGTCGCCGGCCCGCGAGCGTGGCGGCGTGGCCTTCTTCGGCCTCCGAACCGACCCCTTGTCGGGTTCGCTTCACGCCTCGATGACCCAACAGGGGTACCTGGGGGTGAGTCACGCCAACCTCACCTATCCGTCGATCGCCGTTTCGAAGAGCGGAACCGCCGTCATCGGGGCCACTCTGGTGGGTCCCGACCGCTTCCCGAGCGCGGCCTATGCCACGTTCCCGCTGGGTTCCGATCCCACGTCGGTCCAGGTGGGCGGAGCGGGCCAGGGTCCCTATGACGGGGACAGCGGTACCTTCGACGGAGGGTTGCGTCCGCGTTGGGGCGACTACGGGATGGCGCTGGCCACACCCGACGGTTCGCTTTGGCTGGCAAGCGAGTACGTGAACCAGACCTGCAACTTCGGGACGTTCGCGAACGACACCACGTGCGGCAACACCCGTTCGTTCTTCGCGAACTGGGGCACGCGGATCATGCAGGTGGCGGGGAAGTAGGCAGCAGCCGCACGCAGCTCGGAGAGGGCGGGGCCGCGAGGCCCCGCCCTTCCTATGTGAACAGGCAGGCTGCGCGGTGCCGGTCGGATGCGCCGGCCGCTGCGGGACGCAACTCCGGGTCCTCCGCGCGGCAGCGGTCCTGGACCACGGGACAACGGGGGTGGAACCGGCAGCCGGCGGGCACGTTGATGGGGTTGGGGGTCTCACCCTGAAGGATCACGCGGCGCGTTCGCTTCAGCGGGTCGGCCTTGGGCACCACCGACATCAATGCCTTCGTGTAGGGGTGCTGGGGGTTCTGCACGATCTCCCTGGCCGGTCCCTCCTCGACGATTCGGCCCAGGTACATCACGGCGATACGATCCGCGAAGTGCGCAGCCGTCGACAGGTCGTGGGTGATCATGAGGATGGCCAGGCCGCTCTTGCGCAGGTCGTCCAGCAGCGAGAGCACGCCGGCGCGAACGGACACGTCCAGCATCGACACCGGCTCGTCGGCGACGAGCAGCTCGGGCTCGAGCACCAGGGCGGCGGCGATGGCCACGCGCTGGCGCTGCCCGCCGGAGAGTTCGTGCGGGTAGCGGTCCATGAACAGGTCGGGTGGCGTGAGGCCGACCCGTTCGAGCGCGCTCTTCACGGTGGCCCGGCGTTCGTCTCGGGAACCGCCGATGCCGTGGATGACCAGTGGCTCCTCGACGGCGTCGCGAACCCGGAACCGTGGATCCAGTGATTCGTAGGGGTCCTGGTAGATGATCTGCACGCGCCGGCGGAGCGGACGGAGCTGGCCCGCGCTGATGGTCGAGATATCGCGCCCGTTCAGCATGATCTGGCCTTGTGCGTCCACCAGTCGCAGGATCGCCTGAGCCGTCGTGGTCTTCCCGCAGCCCGATTCGCCGACCAGCGCGAGCATCTCGCCGCGCCCCAGCTCGAACGACACCCCTTCAACGGCGTGGATCTCCTGCTTGGGCCGCCGCCGTAGCGCGCCCACGATGCCCCGGTGGACGGGGTAGCGAACCACCAGGTCGCGAACTTCCAGGAGGCTCACGGTGCAGCCCCGTCGTTGAGATGGCAGGCGGCGGAGTGGCGGGGAGCCAGTTCCAGCAGCGCGGGCCGTTCCCCGTGGCACCGCTCGAACGCCACGTCGCACCGAGGCGCGAAGGGACACCCGGTGATCTCCCGGTCCAGACGCGGCGGCGCCCCCGGGATGGACACGACATCCTTCTCCCCTTCGGGATCGGGGATGGCGCCGAACAACATCCGCGAGTACGGGTGCCGGGGCTCGTGATAGAGGGTTTCCATGGCCCCGGTCTCCACGATCTCGCCCGCGTACATGACCGCCGCCCTGCTGCAAAGTTCGGCGATCACCGGGATGTCGTGCGTGACGAACACCAACGCCAGGCCAAGGTCGTCGGACAGCCGCGTCAGCAGATCCAGGATCTGCGCCTGCACCATCACGTCCAAGGCCGTCGTGGGTTCGTCGGCCAGGAGCACCTTGGGGTTGCAGGCCAGCGCCATGGCGATGGCGGCGCGCTGGCGCATACCGCCGGAGAACTCGTGCGGGTAGCGTTCGGCCCGCTCGGGCGCGATGCCCACCAGCTCCAGCAACTCGCCCGCCGCCTTCTTCGCCGCGTCACCGGTGGCCACGCCGTGGAACTCCATGGGTTCGACCAACTGCGCGCCGACAGTCTGCACCGGGTTGAAGGCATTCATCGCCCCCTGGAACACCATGGAGATGTCCTTCCACCGGTGGGGGCGCATCGAGCGTTCGCCGCCGGCCAAGATGTCCTCTCCGTCCAGGATGATCGAGCCACTGACGTCGGCGCTGGAGGGCAACAGCCCCATCAGCGCCAGGATCGCCGTGGTCTTGCCGCACCCGGATTCCCCGACCAGGCCGAAACGCTCACCAGACAGCAGCTCCAGGCTGACGCCCTGCACCGCATGCAGGCGTCCCTTCTTCGGCAGGTCGAACCAAACGTGGAGGTCTTCAACCGCCAGGACCTGTTCGCTCACGCGTCGTCCCGAAGCGTGCGAGGCAGCAACCGGAAGCCGCGCGCGGCCAGGTGCGCCACGCGCAGCCGGGGGTTAAGCGCGTCCTCCAGCGCCTGTCCCATCAAGGTGCACGCCAGGATGACGAGCGCGACACAGATGCCCGGAGGCACGATGGTCCACCACGCGCCCGCCGAGATCGCCGCCGACTCGGTCGCGTTCTTGATCATCTTTCCCCACGAGATCTTGCTGGGGTCGGACAGGCCCAGGAACGCCAGCGCCGTCTCATCGAAGATCGCCACGGCGATGGTGAGCACGGTGTTCGCGACCAGGAGCGGCGCCACCTGCGGCAGGACGTGCCGGAAGATGATCCGGGCGTTGCCCGCGCCGAGCGCTCGGGCGCGTTTCACGTAGACGCGTTCGCGCACGCTCTTCACCTGCGCGCGAACGATCCTGGCTGTGCTGGTCCAGAGCAGGAGACCGATGACCAGCACGATGTGCAGGAGGCTGGGCCCCCAGATGGCGGCCACCACGATCATCAACGGCACGTCGGGGATGGCCAGGAAGTAGTCCGTGATCCGCATAAGGATGGTATCCGTGGCGCCGCCGAAGAAGCCGGCCGCTACGCCGATGGTCCCACCCACCAGGATCGCCACCATCGAGGCAGCGAACCCCACCGTGAGCGAGATCCGTGCACCCCACATGAGCAGGCTCAGGATGTCGCCACCGCCGTCGTCCAAACCCAGCGGAGGGTAGGCGCCGGGGGTACTGAAGGGAGGGCCGACGATCTCGTGGATCCCATGAGGAGCCAGAACCGGCGCGAAGACCGCGACCAGGACGAACCCGGCGAGCATGACCGCGCCTGCGATCGCGGAGGGACGGTCCTTCAAGATGCCCCACACCGCGGTTCGCAGGCGCTGGGCCGACGACCCCGTTTCGACGCCGGGTTCGTTCTCCAGCGTGGCGCTCACGTGGTGATCCTTGGGTCGAATTCGTAATAGAGAAGGTCGGCGACGTAGTTGAAGAAGACCACCGAGATGGTGAGGATCAGGAACGTGCCTTGGAGGACGGGCCAGTCCCGGCGGTCTACCGACTGGGACACCAATCGCCCGACCCCAGGCCAGGAGAACACCTTCTCGATGAGGATGGACCCGGCCACGATGTAGCCCATGGAGAGCGCGATGAGCGTGATCACCGGGAGCATGGCATTGCGGAAGGCATGGCGCAGAACGATGGTGCGATCGGGGAGTCCCTTCGCACGAGCGGTAAGAACGAAGTCCTCGCCCAGGGTTTCAAGCATCGCCGACCGCACGACCAGCGTGTATTGCCCGTAGAGCACCAACCCCAGCGTGAGCGACGGCAGCAACATGTGCTTGCCCACGTCGACCCAGTGCGCGACCAAACCCGGGTTGAACAGGAACTCGTCCACTCGGCCGCCGCGGGGCAGGTAGCCGGCGGTGAGCAGCAGCAGCATGAGTCCCAGGAAGTGCGTCGGTAAGGAGTAGAACCCCAACGCCAACCAGACGCTGCCGTAGCCGCGCACCGTTCGTCGTTTCCAGGCGGCGAGCACCCCGGTGATGGTCCCGAAGATGATGGAGAAGAGCGTGCCCATCAGCACCATCGGGATCGTGTTGCCGATGGCATGGAACAGCACGCTGGTCACCGGCTCCTGGTTCGAGAAGGACACCCCCAGGTTCCCCGTGGCCAGCTGGCGAAGGTAGACCAGGTACTGCTCCCACTTCGACTTGTCCAGGCCGAACTCCTTCGTAAGCTCGGCGCGCAGCGCGGGCGAGGCCCCCGGCACCTTCGACAGGTTGGTGATCGCATCACCCGGCAGCGCGCGGAACAGCACGAAGTTGAACGTCACCGCGACGAACACGGTGATCAGGGCGAACGCGGTCCGTTTGAGGATGAAGTCGATCCCGCGCATCCGGGTCAGCTTCCTCCGCGGTTGGTGCCGGGCACCCTCACCCGACCTGATGGACCTGCGTCAGCGTTGCCTTCGATAGGTTGTTGAACGACCCGATGGGCGACGTGACGAACCCGGTCCACTTGGCGGAGTGCGCCTCTAGGGCGTTGCGGTTCATGATCACCATGTACGGACGGTCGTCGTGGATCATCTGCTGCATCTGCCAGACGATCTTCTCGCGGGCTTTCGGGTCCACGACCACCCCCTGCTTGTTGTAGAGGGCGTCATAGGCCTTGTTGCAGTAGCCCGTGTCGCTCCAGAACCCGAACTGCTGGCACGTGAGCACCGAAAGGATGAAGTCCGGGTCGGGCAGCGGGTACCAATCCCAGAGCGCCAGGTCGAAGTTGTCGTAGGAGTCGTAGTTGGCGCCCGCCATCAGATCGAACATGGCGGAGGGGTCCAATGACTTCTGTGTCAGTTTCACGCCGATCTGCTGGAACGACGCCTGGAGGATCTGGAACTCCCGGTCAACGCCGTCGCTGTTGTTCGGCGTGAGCACTTCGTAGGCCATCGGCTGACCGTTGGCCAGCCGGATGCCATCAGCTCCCTTCGTGTAGCCCGCGGTGTCCAAGATCTGGTTCGCGGTGGAGATGCTGTACGGGGTGGGAGCGATGGTGGAGTTGTGCCAATGGCCGGTGGCGGCGGACACGATGGTCGAGGCAGGGTTGCCGTGCCCCAAGAGAACCGTGCTCACCATGGTCGGGCGATCGATCGCGGAGTCGAAGGCTTCGCGGACCTTCGGGTCCAACAGTTCGGGATGCAGCGGCTTGTGCGAGTTGACGATGAAGTCATCGAAGTAGCTGCCGGGTGTTTCGGATACGGCCATGTTGGGGTTCGCCTTCAGGTTCGTGAGCGCGGCAGCAGGTATCGACTCGACCGCGTCGATCTCGCCGTTCTGCAACGCGCTCACCATGGCGTCGGAGTTCGAGTAGAACTTCAGGCCCCAGCCCGCGATGTGCGGCTTCGTTCCGTAGTAGCCCGGGTTCGCAACCATCTGGACGAACTCGTCCTTCTGATACTGCGTCAGCGTGAACGGCCCTCCGGAAACGATCGGGGCGTCGTTGGTGAACGTGCGCAGCCCCTTGCCGGCGTCGCCCTCCTGCTTGGACCAGATGTGCTGGGGCAGGATCGGGATCTGTTGGAACTGGGAGAGCGCCCAGGCGGCGTTGACGGGGGCCTCGTACCCGACCGTGAGGGTTCCGGCGTCGGGCGCCGTGGCCGAGATGATGTGGCGGGCGTACCCGCCCTCCAATCCCGTTGGTCCCGGGTACTTGATCAGAAGGTTCAGCGTGTAGGCGCCGTCGGCTGCGGTCAGAGCCTGTCCGTCGGACCACTTGCCGTTCGTGGCGACCTTGAACGTGATGCTGGTGTGGTCGGCGTTCCACGTCCAACTGCTCGCCCAGTCACCGACCAGCGTGAGGTTCGAGGTGTCCCACTGGACCAGGTACGGATAGGTGTACTGGAACACGTTGTACGCATCCTGCTGGAACGCCTTGAAGGGGTTGAGCGAGTCGATGTTCGAACTAGATCCGAGGCGCAGGGTGCCGCCCTCGATGATGCCGCCGGTCCCGCCGTTGTTCCCCGAGGTGCTGGACTTGGAACAGCCGGCCGCGATCAGTACCAGCGCGACGAGCACGGCCGTGGATCGAAGCGTTCTGCGCATCTGAAACCCCCCTTGATGGAACTGTCCCCGGATAATGACGGAGAACGGCGCGGAGCGCGACCCCTTCTCATGGATCGGTCTCATCCCGGAGCCGGTCCGGAGAGGTCAAGGGCTCCAACCGCTTTGGCGCGGACCCGGACGGCGGGGTGGGCCAGGTAGGCCAGGGGGATCTCCTCGAGTTCGATGATCTCGACATCCCCGGGCGCGGCGCCTGCGGCAACGGCCCGATCGGCCGCCTCCCGGCGTGCCTCGTGGAGGACCTCCTCTCGGCTGGTGCCGGCCAGGTTGTAGACCCGGTCCACCTGGCCGGAGACCGCGGCGATGGCGGCGCCGATGGCGTTGGCGACATCGTGGTGCTCCGGGCGGTGGACTTGGCTCACCCCCGGGATCGAGTCGGGGATGAGATGGCTGCCCCCGCCCACCGCGATCAGCGGACGGTCCTCGCGCGAGGTCTTCACCCGGTCGACCGCCTCCGCGAGCATCGTGTGAGCGCGGGCGAGGCCTTCGTGAAGGAGCGGGCCGGCCGCATCCGTCCGCGACCGCTCGCCCAGATCCATGGCCCCTGCCGCCACCGATGCATCCGTGAGCGTCGGGGTGGAACCGCCGAAGACCAAAGCCTCTTCTCTGATCCGGTACCCGACGCTGCGCGGCCCGACGGTCACCGCGCCCAGGCTGCCACCGACGACCGAGCCTCCGCCGACGGCGATGGTCACCAGGTCGGGCATCCGGAAGTTCGTGCTGATCCCGGCGATCTCCACCCCGGCGTTGGATTCGCGCGGGAACCCGCTCACCAGGACCCCGACGTCGGAGGACGTCCCGCCCACGTCGACGACGATCGCGTCGGTGAGGCCCGTGAGGAAGGCGGCGCCGCGCAGCGAGTTCGCCGGTCCGCTCCCGATGGTGAGGACCGGGAACCGCTCGGCGTGATGCAGGGCCATGAGCGTGCCGTCGTTCTGGGCGAAGAACGTGACTGGCGCCAGTCCGTGATCGGCCAGCGCCTCCGTGAACGCCTGGGCGACGTGGCGCGCGACGCCGGTCAACGTGGCGTTCAGCACCGTTGCGTTCTCCCGCTCCAACAAGCCGAGTTGGCCGACTTCGTGGCTCATGGAGACGTGGATGTCGCCGAGTTCCGCGGTGACGAGCTCTTGCGCTCGCAGCTCATGCTCCTCCGACACCGGCGCGAAGACGCTGACGACCGCTACGGCCTCGGCCACACCGGCGACGGATGCGGCGAACCGCCCGATCGCGCCGGTATCCAACGCCACGATCGGCCGCCCATCGAACTCGAACCCTCCGCGAACGATGGTCTCCCCTGCGGAGATGACCCGGTGCAGATCCTCCGGCCACCCGTACAACGGGCGTACGGATAGGGTGGCGGGCGCGCCGATGCGGATCGTGGCCACGCGGCGAAGATCCCTTCGCTCCAGCACGGCGTTCGTGGCGTGGGTGGTGCCGAGCATCGCATGGGTGATGCGGCTCCGGCCCTCGCCCAGTTGGTCCGTGACCGCAGCGATGGCTGCGCGGATCCCGCGGGTAACGTCCGCCGTGGTGGCCACCTTCGCGCTGGCGAGAAGGCGATCATCACGATCCACCACCACGGCATCCGTGTTGGTGCCGCCGACGTCGATCCCCAGCCGGGCGTCCGCCTCAGCCATCGAGCGTCTCCACCGCGAAGAACTCCAGGTCGTGCCCGAACGCGCGAGGCCCCGCGAGCGCTAGGCCCGCCGGCGTGCGCCACACCGGATCGCAGGGGAACGCGATGACGGTGACCCGCTGGCCGTAGCGGAGCCGCTCGGTGTGGATCGCGCGGCCAGTGTGGGTGTCCACCACAGTGATGATGTCGGGGACGGTGGCGACCACCTCGCCGTCGCGAGTAGCCACCAGGTTCTCGTTCTGGATGTCGAGCCGGAGCGACGTGCCCGCGTGGGCTCCGACCCCGTCGATCTGAACGATGCCCTTGACGAAGCCGCCGGCGACGCGCGAATCGACATCGGTGATCTTGCCCTCGATGAGAGCCGCGGCGTTGATCGCGCTCACGAGGGAAGCCACCGGATCGTCGGGCGCCTCCAGCACCGCGCGGCCTATCTGGATGGCCAGCGTGACCGTGCCCCGGACCGTCGCGGTACGGGCCTGCAGCGCGGTCATGTGGTACTCGGTGGAAAGCGCCTGCCCGCCGAACTCGATGGAGACGGCTCGCTCCAATCGCTCCAGCCACGCGCCGTCGGAGGCGTCGATGAGCACCACGTTGCCGCGCTCATCGGTCATGAATGCCGGGTTGGGCGAGATGCCCGCCAGCTCCATGGTCATCTGCGGCACCTCGGGGAACGCGCGGCCCATCCCGTCGGCGTCGGCCAGGGGGAGCCCGGTGTGCGCGCACCAGACCACCGGGACCAGTCCGTTCGATCCGCCGATCTCCGCGGCCATGATGGCGGCGACCGGCTTGCCATGGTGCCGCTCCACGACCGGGAGCAGCCGGAGGATCTCGTCGCCCCGGTCGAGCTTCTCGATGCTGACCAAGGGGGCGCCGACGCCTCCACCGGGGATGACCAGCGCGTCGTCGGGCAGCTCGTCCAGGTCCACCAGCGTGACCGGGCCGAAGTCCTCGGTGGCCTGGAGCGCCGCCAGGAGGCCGACGGAGGTGTCGCCTCCGCCCCCCGCGCCCAGGATCGAACACCCGACGGCCATGGGCCGGAGGTTCTGATGATCGAGTTCCATGAACCCTCTCTTCGTGCCGTCCGCGCGCAGACGGTACCTCGGCTAGGCTCGCGCGATGCCGCAGGACGTGATCAGGCACGACTATCTGGATGGGACCTCCTACCCTCCTGCGCGAACGGGGATGCGCGGGAGCCATCCTGGTTCCTTCGACGGCGCCCACCGGATCCGCGACGGCGAACGGTTCGACATCGACGGCATCCCGGTGGCGGATGAGGTGGACCTCGTGGTGGTGGGGGCGGGGATCAGTGGCCTAGCCGCCGCGTCGTTCTACCGGCGGCGCCGGCCGGATGACCGCATCCTCCTGCTGGACAACCACGACGACTTCGGCGGCCACGCCAAGCGCAACGAGTTCATGGTGGGCGACCGGTTCCTGATCGGCTACGGCGGAAGCGAGGCGCTCCAGTCGCCCGATGCGCTCTACAGCACCGTCGCCAAGGATTTGATCGGTTCGCTCGGCGTGGACATCACGCGGTTCGAGACGGCGTTCGATCGGGAGCTGTATCCGGGACTTGGGCTCTCGCGCGGGGTGTTCTTCACCCGGGAAGCGTTCGGTGAGGACAAACTGGTCACCGGCGACCCGATGCGCATGGTCGCCGATGACATCGCTGAAGACCGGATGAACGAACGCCCCGCCGCGGAGTTCATCGCCGACTTCCCGGTCTCCGTTGAGGCGAAGGCCGCGCTGCTCGATCTCTATCTCTCGACCCGCGATCCGCTCGAGGGCCAGAGCGAGGCGGAGAAGGTCGCGCTGCTGAGCGTGATCAGCTACCGCGACTACATCACGCGGTACTGGGGTCTGAACGACGACGCGGCGAACACCTTCCAGGGCCGCTCACACGACTTCTTCGCCACGGGGATCGACCGGGTGTCCGCGCTGGACGCCAAGGAAACGGGATATCCGGGGTTCGTCGGGCTGGACCTGCCGGTGGACCCCGTGGCGGCGGCCGAGATGGATGAGCCGTACATCTACCACTTCCCTGATGGGAACGCGTCACTGGCCCGGCTCATGGTCAGGAGACTGATCCCCGGCGTAGGGCCGGGCGACACGATGGACGATATCGTGACGTCGCGGTTCGACTACGCGCGGCTGGATCAGCCTGGCGCACAGACACGCCTGCGGCTGGAGAGCACGGCGGTGCATGTTCGAAACGCCGATGACGGCGTGGACATCGGCTACCTCAAGGACGGAGAGCTCCATCGGATCCGCGCCCGGCGCTGCGTCTTGGCGGGCTACAACATGATGATCCCCGATATCATGCCCGAACTTCCCGCGCCGCAACAGACAGCACTGTGGAAGAACGTGAAGGCGCCGCTGGTCTACACGAAGGTTGCCGTCCGTGATTGGCATCCGTGGGTGCGGCTCGGCGTGCATGAGATCACCAACCCGATGGGTTTCTTCTCCCGGCTCAAGTTGGACTACCCGGTCAGCCTGGGTACGTACCGCTGTCCGCGCACCCCGGACGAACCCATGCTGCTCCACCTGGTGCACGTCCCCGCGCAGCCCGGCGGAGGCACCGTCCGTCAGCGATATCGCGCCGGCCGGGCGGTACTGCTCGCGATGACGTTCGAGGAGTTCGAGGAGCAGGTTCGGGACGAGCTGACCAGGATGCTAGGTCCGGGCGGGTTCGACGCGGATCGCGACATCGCGGCGATCACGGTGAACCGATGGGGCCACGGTTACTCCTACGGAGGCGATCCGCTCCTGGGCACGGACGAGGGCGCGCCGCACGAGGTTGCTCGCGCCCGCGCGGGCAACGTCGCCATCGCGAACTCGGACGCCGGCTGGACGCCGTTCGCTCACGCGGCGATCGATCAAGCCCACAGAGCCGTCGGCGAACTCCTGGATACCGCGGGCGACTAGAGGTCGGCGATCTTCGCCAGCGTAGAGACCTTTCGAAGGATGTACCGGTGTCCTTGGCGCAGGATCACGCCGCGTCGTTCCAGATCCTTGAGGATCCGCGCGACGTTCTCGCGACTCCCGCCGCAGAGGCTGGCCAGGTCCGCTTGCGTGACCTCAGGCACCATGGATCCGTCGGGGGGGAGTTCGTCGAGATCAGCGGTCACCATCTGGAGGAGTCGCTTGGCAACGCGGCCCTTGAGGTCCAGGAAGAGCAGGTCGTCCACGAACGCTTGACCCGCCTGAACCTGGCGGGCGAGCGCCTGGATGACTACGCGTGCGATGGCGGGCTCGGTGACCACCGTCTGGACGAACTCCTCGGCGGGCCCGACCCAGACGTTCGAATCGAGCACGGCGAGGACGCTGGCGGTTCGTGTCATCTCCCCGAAGGGCCCGAGTTCACCGACGAACTGCGGCTCGTCTATCGCCGCGTGGAAGACCCTCGAGCCGTTCGGGGAGCTGGAGCTGACCTCCAGACGGCCGCTGACCAGGAAGAAGACGTCGTGCGCCTCCTCGCCCTGGTGGCACAGGTATGTCCCCTTACGATAGATCCGCAGGTGCCCCGAGGCCACGAGCGAACGAACCGGCGCGGCCTTGGCCGCCGAGAACGGTGGGCTGGCGGCGACCGCTGCCTCGACGAGTTCCAGGTCCTTCTCGGGCATGCGCGAAGCCTAGTTGCTCGCGGGAGATCCCGCGAGCGCGGCCCGGGAACGCCGAAGGCCCGGCTTCCGCCGGGCCTTCGGGTGTGTTCGAGTTGTGATGGAGGCGTCAGCCCCTGGGCCGCATCTTCCGGACCTTCTTCAGCGAGGTCTTCTTGGCGACCTTGTCGGAAACGCCCGCAGCCTTCTTGCCGGTGGACTTGGTGTCCGGGTCCTTCGGCGTGATCTTCTTCTCAGCCATGATCGGCCCCCCATCCGGTTCCGCGGACCCCCACTGGGATCTCGGCGCGGTCCCGATGGAGACATCCTCCCCCCGCTCGCGCGGCACCGCTAGCATCCCGGTCGCATCCGGCGCGTGTTGTTCATCACACGGCGACGTGTGACCTCCGCGGGGTTCGGATGTGTCGCGCGTCACACGTCGAGTTCGGGGAGCGGAACCGGGCCGGGTCGCGGAGTGCAAGCGCCGCAGAACAACGCGTCTTCTACGACGAGCGCCTTCGTCATGTCGCCCGCCCGGAAGAGGTCCAGAACGAATGGCTTCGTCTTCGCGTGGTCTTCGCACACGCCCCTGCCGCAGAATCGGCAGGTTCCGACGGCGGTTCTCCGACAATGCCAGCAATCCATGGTGCCTCCCGATCGGTCAGTGCTCCCACGTGGAAGCCTTGGCGGAGCGAAGCGTGCCGTGCGCGAACGCCTCGGCTATCAGCGAATCGAACCCTTCCCGGTTCAGACGGAACGCGCGCATCGGTGTTCGTGCGACGACGGTCGCCGACCGCGGGGCGTCACGGAGCAAGGCGAGCTCTCCGGCGAAGCCTCCGGCAGCGATCGTCGACACCGGATTTCCATCGACCAACACGTCGGCCTGGCCCGAGGCCACCGCGTAGAAGGCGTCCCCGACCGCTCCCTGTTCCATCAGGTGATCTCCCGCGGAGAAGGGAACCCACTGCCCGTGGTGCAGCAGCTCTGCCAGACGGTCCGTGGGAAGGTGCGCGAAGACCGGGAGCTCCCGCAGTTCGGCGAGGGCCTGCAGCGTCGGTCCGAACGTCGGCGCGTTGATGGGGTCGGCAAGCAGCCGGTCGAACGTCCCCTTGTCGATCTCGAAGACCTCGCCCTCATCCTCGGCGCGGATCGTCGCCTGTCGGAGCGAATTCTGGAGCAGGCCGATCTCGCCGAAGGAGTCTCCCCGCCCCAGCGTCGCCAGCCGCTGGATGTCGTCGGTCTCGGGGTGCTCGGTGTCGACGTGGAAGGTCCCCTTCCGGATCACGTAGAAAGCGGTCGACCGCTCTCCTTGGCGGACGACGGCCTGCCCGGGGAGGATGCTCCGCAACACGACCCGCCCGGCAAGGTCGCTCAGGATGTCGTCGGCCAGCCCCTCGAACGCCGGCAGGGCGTCGATCAGTTCGGCCGCCTCCACGCGCCAGCTCGTTTCCAGCCGGAACCGGATCTTCCGGACGATGTTCCGGCCTCGCCGGTAGAGCGCCTGCACGAGTTTCGCGAGGCCGCGAACCGCGGGCCCGGCCAGGACCAGGATCAACACGGCGAGCAGCAGCCTCGAGCCGATGCCCCCCCGCCACAGGCTCGAGAGGAGGCTCCCGAACGTCTCCCGCCAGAAGAACACCGACAGCCATACCGCGAAGATGGTGAACGCGATGCCCGCCAGACCGTACAGGGCGAGCCCGATCTGCTGCGGGCTGAGACGCTCTCGGGATCGGATCTTATGTAGCAGCTCGTGCTGGGTGAATTGCAGTGACCTGGGCCGAAGGTCCGGCACCTGGATGAGGTCGGAAAGGATCCAGTAGCCATCCAGTTCGAGCAGCGGCACCAGGTTCAGGAAGATCACGAAGTAGTTCAGCAACGAGAACCGGAAGAAGAGCTCCGCCACAGCCCCGTGGGGGAGGACCAGAAGCAGGAGAGAACTCGCCCCCGCTACCACCAGTTCGGCGAACGGGCCGGCGAAAGATTGCATCAACCGGGGACCACGCTCCAGCATCAAGCCGTCGGAGGCATCGACGAAGAACGACGGTGAGCCGAAGTAGAGCATGAAGCCGGCGTTCTTGATCCGGCGGTCGTGATGGATGAGAACGGCAGCATGCCCGAGCTCATGCGTGAAGGTCAGGAGATACCCGAGGATGATCAAGACGACCGAGGCGAGCGGGGCCGCGCTCGCTCCCAGGGCATACCGCCCGCTGCGCTCCACGGCGACGAACGTAGCGAAGCCGGCGAGCGCGACGACCGCCATCACCCATACGACAGCGGGAT
>JBBRTK010000046.1:0-14914 GCA_038244455.1 Actinomycetota bacterium | reverse complement strand
TCCTCGCCGATGAGGTTGTCGTCCTTCTCCTTCAGGAGCTGCTTCGCCCGGGCCCAGCGGTTCAGCACGTTGGTGAGGGACTTCTTCAGGCCCTCTTCGTGCATGCCGCCCTCGTGCGTGTTGATCGTATTCGCGAACGAGTAGAACGACTCGGTGTAGCCGGCGTTCCACTGCATGGCGATCTCGACCTCGGAGTCCTGTTCCTTGACCTCGACGGCCACGATCTTGTGCAGGACCTCCTTGCCCTGGGCCAGGTACTTCACGAAGTCCACGAGCCCGCCGTTCGCCTTGAAGATCTCCTCGTGCTTGGGCGTTTCGCGCTCGTCGACGAGCTTGATCTCCACGCCCTTGTTCAGGAACGCGAGTTCGCGGAGGCGCTCGGCGAGCGTTTCACGCTTGAAGTCCATGGTCTCGATGAAGATCTCGGCGTCCGGCCAGAACTGGATGGTGGTGCCGGTCTTGGTGGTTGCCTTGCCTTTGGTCAGCTTCTTGGTGGCCTTGCCGCGCGCGAACTCTTGCGACCACGTGAACCCCTCGCGCTGCACATCCACGGTGAGCTTCGAACTCAGCGCGTTCACGACCGAGACGCCGACGCCGTGAAGACCGCCGGAGATGCGGTACCCGCCGCCGCCGAACTTGCCGCCGGCGTTCAGCGTGGTCAGCACGACCTCGGCGGCGGGGCGGCGATCCTTGGCCCCCGGGATCGGCTTCACCGGGATCCCTCTGCCGTTGTCGACGACGGTGACGGAGCCGTCCGGATGGATGGTGACGACGATCCGGTCGGCGTGACCGGCCATGGCTTCGTCGATCGAGTTGTCGACTACCTCGTACACCAGGTGGTGCAGACCGCGGGAACTGGTGGTCCCGATGTACATCCCCGGGCGGAGCCTGACGTGCTCGACGCCCTCCAGGACCTGGATGTTGCTTGAGTCATATCCCTGTTGCTTCTTCGCTTTCGCGGTCGCCAACCGTCCTCCGATCAGGGCCGCGCGGCAGCCAACGCTGGGTGCGGGGGCCGCGCGCGGGAAGTCGTCGCACGTACCCGCTGATTCTACCGAATCCGGCGGCTTCCGACCGGGTTTCCGGAGGCGAATCTAGCCTTGTGACCTGCGGTTTCGCACGATGACCGTCACCAGGCGAACACGCTCGGGCCCCAGGGCCAGATTGGCCTGTCGCTTCACCTCGTCTGCCATGAATCGGACCTGAGCGGCCCATGCTCCGTTGGTGGCCCCGACGGTCAATACGCCTGCCTCCAGGGCTAGCGGCGCGGTCTGTTCGGCGAGCCGCTCCCCCACCACGTCGGTCCATCTGGAGGCGAGCGAGGCAACCGGCATCCCGCGGCTGAATACCTGTTCCGCCATGAGACCGTCGATCACCGAACCGAGCGAAACGGGATCCTTGGAGCGCGGGGTCTTCCGCTTGCCGAACCCCTTGGCCTCGGGCATCAGGGGGCCCCTCGGGGTGTCACGGAGCCGGCGCTGATATCCCAGATCGCATGAGCGCCGGACGGCACGTCGGCATTGTCGGCCACGGTGATGAGCACCTGACCCTCGCGCGCGGCCAATCTGGCGCCGATGTGGTCCCGGCGCACCGGGTCCAGCGCGCTGAACGGATCGTCGACCAGGAGGAGTGGTGGTTCGCCGATCTCCGCGGCAACGGCGCCTGCCAAGCCGAGGCGCAAGCAGAGCGCGGCCGCCCATGTCTCTCCGTGGGACCCGAATGCCCGCGCTCCCATGTCGCGCACGGCCAGGTCCAGATCGTCGCGGTGAGGTCCGACCAGGGACGTTCGGCGTTGGAGCTCATCGTGGCGCCGTTCGGCGATGCGTGCGCGGAAAGCGTCCTCCACCCCCTCGGGCTCGGGCGCGGTGATGTTGGCCGTGTACGTGGTGAGCAGGTCATAGCCCGCGAGCGCCTTGAACTCCTCGGACGCGAACGGGGAAAGCCGTTGCATGGCTTCGGTTCTGGCGCGGATCAGGGCGCTACCGGCGGTGACCAGCGCTTCGTCCCACACACCGATCCCCGGCGGGATCCCCGGCCCGTCCCATTCCTTGAACAGGCGATTGCGCTGGCGGAGCGCGCGGTCATACGCGGTGAGGAGTGCCTCCTTCAGTGGCCAGAGCGTCGTAAGCGCCTCGTCCATGAACGTCCGGCGCTTGCCCGGTTCACCGATGACGATCGGCAGGTCGAACGGCCCGAAGAGCACCGCGCGGACCTGGCGGCGAAGGTCCCGCTTGCGCCGGATCGGCGAGCGGTTCACCTGGACGCGGGCCGCACCCTGGATGGGGATCTCCACCTCCACGAGGGCCTTCCCTTCCCGCGTGTCGAACTCACCGCGAACGTAGGCCGCCTGCGCGCCCTCACGCACCAGCGGGGCATTCGTGCTGACGCGCGGGCTCGCGAGCGCATAGAGGAAGTGGATGCCCTCCAGAAGGTTCGTCTTGCCCTCGCCGTTGGGGCCAACCGCGACCAGGAGACCTTCGGGAACGGGGTCGATCCGTGTCAGTACGTGATTACGGAAGTCGCGGAGTTCGACCCAGAGGAGCCGCATCCAGAGGAAGCCTTGCGCCGCAGCCGGTTAGGACACCGACGCCGGCAGCCGAACAGGCATCACGAGATAGGTGAACTCATCACCCTCACCGCGCACCACCCCCGGCTTGAGGCCGTCGCGAACGTCTAGGCGCACGCTCTCCCCCACCGCGGCGGTGAGACCGTCCGCCAGGTACTGCGGGTTGAACGCAACCGTCAGGTCTTCGCCCTCATAGCGGGCTTCCACCGTCTCGACCGCTTGCCCCAGATCGGGGCTGGAGGAGGAGAGCTTGACCCCGAGCGCGTTGAATTCGATCCGTACCGGTGTGGTGTCGCGGGCCAGCAGGCCGACACGCCGGACCGCGTCGAGCAGCGCCTGACGGCTGATGGTGAGCCGGCTCTCGTGCTGATCGGGGAGCAGCTGCCGGTAGTTCGGGAACTCGCCTTCGATCAGTCGCGACGTGAGCGTCAGCTGGCCGATCTTGAACGAGATCTGCGACGCGTCGACGTGGATCAGCATGGTGTTCTTCTCGTCGGTCGAGGCCGCGCGGCCTGCCTCGATAAGGGCACGCTCGGGCACGATGACCTTCGTCTCGCCATCGGCCGTGGCCACCAGGTCGCGCACCGCGAGACGGTAGGAGTCCGTCGCGACCATGACCACACCTTCCCTGCTGACCTCGAGCAGCACGCCGGTCAGCACCGGCCGGGCCTCGTCACGGCTGGCTGCCCGGGCGGCCTGGGTGACTGCCTCCGCGAACGCTCCGGCTACGGCCGTGATGGCCACGCCGCCCGGCTCCTGTAGCCCCGGGAAGTCCTCGGCCGGAAGCAGGCGCAGCGTCCCTTCGTATGCAGCGCAACGGATCCTGGCCTGTGACTGATCTGTCTCGAACTCCACCGGGGCGTTGGAAAGCGACTTCACCGTGTCCGCGAGCAGCCGCGCCGGGACCAGCGCAACGCCGGGTTCGGTGACCTGAACCTCGATGGATAACCGCGCCGCCACTTCGAGGTCGGTGGTCGAGAGCGTGAGTTGGCCCTCCTGGTTGGCGTCCATGAGCACGCCGGTCAGTGCCGGGATACCTGGGCGCGAAGCCACGCCGCGCTGAACGGTCTGCAGCGCTTCGGACAGCGCGTCGCGGTCACAACGGAACTTCATCGCGTTCCCCCTCTAGTTCTTATCTCATACCGGTAGTGGTAGGTGCGGTGGAAACGTGGAGAACACCCCTGTCTGCGCAGCGTAGCGGGCCCCTGCGACATGTGTACGGGCTGGGGAGAAGCGTTGTCACTCCGCAGGATATCGCCGGGGACGGGCACACAACCCACAACAGGCTCACGTGTTCTCCCCATGGGTTCCACAGGCGGGCTCACGCCGACCCGCGGACGCGTCCGCGGATGATCCGGGTCAGATCCTGCACGTGACGGAAGGTCTGGTCGCGCTTCTGCATCTCCGCCTCGATCTTCTTGATGCCGTAGAGCGCGGTGGTGTGATCGCGGCCGCCGAAGAGTTCGCCGATCTTCACCAGCGAGAGGCCGGTGCACTCGCGCATGAGGTACATCGCGATCTGCCGGGCCTGAACGAGGGGCCGAGAACGACTGGCGGACAACAGATCTGAACCCGCCAGTGAGAAGTGCTTCGCCGTCTCCTCCAAGATGAGCTGCGGGGGGATCTCCTGGTCGGTTTGCGGGATCAGGCCCTGGAGCGCTCGCTCGGCGAGCTCCTCGTTGATGGGTTGTTCGGTGATGGAGCTGAGCGCGACCACGCGGACCAGGGCCCCTTCCAGCTCCCGGACGCTCTGGTCGAACTTCGACGCTACGTACTCGATCACGTCGGGAGGGACCACGATGTTCTCGCGCTCGGCTTTAAGCTGCAGGATCGCGATGCGCGTCTCCAGGTCGGGCGGCTGCACATCGACGCACAGCCCCCAACGGAAGCGGCTGACCAGCCGATCTTCCAAGCCGGACAACTCGTGGGGCGGGCGGTCGGAGGCGATCACGATCTGCTTGCCGGCGGCATGCAGGTGGTTGAACGTGTGGAAGAACTCCGTCTGGGTTTCTTCGCGTTTGGCCAGGAACTGGATGTCGTCAACGAGGAGCACATCCACTTCCCGGTACCGATGGCGGAACGCGTCTCCGTGGCGCTCGCGGACCGCCTTGATGAACTCGGTCACGAACTGTTCGGACGTGACGTACTTCACGCGGGCGCCGCGGTTCAGGCGGTACATGAGATGGCCGACGGCGATCAGGAGGTGGGTCTTGCCCAAACCGACCTCGCCGTAGATGAATAGCGGGTTGTACGCCTTGGATGGGGGTGCCTCGGCAACTGCCATCGCCGCCGCATGGGCGAACCGGTTCGACTGTCCCGGGACGAAGGCATCGAACGTGTAGTTGGGGAACGGCAGGCCCGGGGCGCCGAGCTCGTCCGGAGCCGGCAGCAACGGCGTTGCGTCGAATGCGTAGGACGCCGGGGTGGGAACTGGGTCCGGTGCCTCGGACGGTTCGCCGCGAGTTTCTTCTGGCGCGCGCATGGCCTCAACCACTTCGAACTCGATCGCGATGGGCCGCTCGGCCTCTTCGGCCGCGGCGTCCTCGATCAGGCTGAGATGGTTGTGCTGCAAGCGTTCACGGATGAGCGGACTGGGGACCGCAAGGGTCAGGATCTCTTGGTTGAGGCTGGTGGCACGGACCTCGGAGAACCACATCACGACGGTGGTCTCGGGCAATTCGGTGCGGGCGCGATCCATGACGTGGGACCAGGTGGCGCGGGCCTCTTGTTCAGAGAAAGCTATCGCCATACGTATCCACAGAACCTTTCCACAGCGGTGGAAAACCTTCCGGGGAAGGCCTATCGAGGGCGCTGCGCCAGAACTGGCCGGGGTCGCCTTTGGGGAAGGCGGGCGGACTATAGCACCGACGTTTTCCACCACGCTTCACGCGCGTGGGGTCTTGACACTCTTTCTCTTGTCAAGGCCTTTGTCCTGCGTCGATGCGGGCCCGTATACTCTCGTTCGGCCGGCGACCAGCCGGCCTTCGCATCGACCGAGGAATCTCAGGACATGGCCAAGGGCAAGCGTACCTTCCAGCCGAACAACCGCCGCCGCGCGAAGACGCACGGCTTCCGTCTCCGTATGCGCACGCGCGCCGGCCGGGCGATCATCTCCCGCAGGCGTCGCAAGGGGCGCGCGCGGCTGACCGCCTGACCTGCATCGTTGCGTGCGAGCGAGGTTCAGCGGGTCTTCCGGATCGCCACCCCGTCGCGTGGCAAGCGGATGGTGGTGTTCAGCGCGCCGGGCCGCGGCGGGCTGGCGGCGGTGGCGTCCCGAAAGGTGGGCGGCGCCGTTGATCGGAATCGGGCTAAACGTATCCTGCGGGCGGCGTGGCGGGTGACCCCGTTCGAACCTAGCGAGGCGACGGACGTCGTCTTGGTTGCAAGGGAAGGCATCCGAGGCGTGAAGACACAGGACCTGGTGGGCGAGATGACCGAATTGCTCCGCGCAGGGGCGAAGGCGTGAGTGCCGTGCGCCGCGTCCTCTGGGCCGCGGGCCTGCCGGCCCGCACCGCTCTCATCGCTGCGATCAAGCTCTACCGCTTGACGCTCTCGGGTTTGCTCGGCGGTCAGTGCCGCTTCTATCCGAGTTGCTCTGCGTATGCGGAGGAGGCCGTGAGGTCTCGAGGCGCCGCGATCGGCGCAGCCCTCGCGATCTGGAGAGTAGTGCGTTGCAATCCATTCGGGAAGGGCGGAGTGGAACCGGTCCCGGTGAAACGGGATCCGGCAGCGTGGCTCGACGCCCCTGCGTATGATGCGGTCCTACGTGGTAGTGACCAGGAGGTGTCGGCGTAGTGCTCGCCTTCGTGCCCTTCCAGCTTCTCCTGAACGGGATCGGGTGGATCCTGGCCCAGCTCTACGACCTGGTGGGCAGCTTCGGCATCTCGATCATCCTGCTCACCCTGCTCATCCGAATCGTCCTCCTGCCGCTGGGGATCAAGCAGATCAAGTCGATGCAGGCCATGCAGGCCATCCAGCCCAAGGTCAAGGAACTGCAGAAGAAGTACAAGGGGAACAAGGCCAAGCAGCAAGAAGAGACCATGAAGCTCTACAAGGACGCCGGGGTGAACCCCCTGGGCGGCTGCCTGCCGGTGCTGCTGCAGTTCCCCCTGCTCATCGCGATGTACGCCGTGATCCGCCCCCCCATCCTGGTGCCTGTCATGGCCAACAACGCTGAGATCTCCGGCACCCAGGCCCCCGCCTACTACCTCGTGCATAACAGCCACATCCCCCTCGACAGCCAGCTGTACAAGGACATCCTCACGCACCAGACGGGCAGCTTCCTTTGGATGAATCTGCAATGCAGCCCGATCCAGGCGGGGGGCGGCAACGTTGCCACCAAGGACAGTCAGCGGAACGACCTCCTTGGCGGATTACCGATCGGGGTTCCAGGTGCGACGTTCCGCCCGAGTACCGGGGATGGGACCATCGCGTGCGGCGGAAGCCCCCTCTCGCGTGCCCCGTACTACCTGTTCCTGCTGGCGATGATCTTGACCACCTTCTACCAACAGCGACAGATGCAGAAGGCGAGCCCACCGGGGGCGCAATCCGGCCAGCAGCAGACGATCATGAAGATCATGCCGATCATGTTCGGCGTCTTCGGGCTGCAGTTCGCGGCGGGCCTGCTCGTGTACTGGACGACAGCCAACCTGTGGCAGATCGGCCAGCAGTACGCCCTGCTGAAGCTCGGGCACATCGGCCCCGACGCGCTGGACCGGCGGATCGCGGAACAACGCGCGAAGGGTGACCAACCGGCGAAGGAAGGGTTCATGAGCAAGCTCATGGCCCAAGCCGAGGTCCAGCGCGCCGAACGCGACAAGCGAGGAGGGACGCCCGCCCGCCCGGCCAAGGGGCCGAAGGGCGATCAGACCCCCCGTCCGCCGAAGACCGGTGGCAGCACCCAGACCCCCAAGCGCCGTCCGAACCCGGGGAAGGTCCAACCGAAGCCTGATCCCAAGGAGAAACCAGGGGGCTCACCATGACGCGCGAGATCGAACAGCACGGGGCCACCGTGGAAGAGGCGATCCAGACCGCCTTGGCGGAGCTCGGCGTCACGGAGCAGCAGGCATCCGTCGAGATCCTGAAGGAGGCCAAGGCCGGGTTCCTGGGCGTTGGTGGGCAGGGCGCGGTGGTGATCGTCCGAACCGACGAACCGGCGCAGGAGGAGGAGGAGGACGACCAGGATGCCGGGGGCCCCCTTACCGGGTTGCCTTCGTCTCCGGTGCGCTCCGCCCCCATGAGCCGGGTGATCGCGGAGGGTGACCTCGAGGAACTCGAGGAGCAGGCGGACGCCGCCGCAGACTTCCTGGAAGAGCTGCTGGCCCGGATGGGGATAGACGCGATCGCCGAACCGGGCGAGCACTCTGGGCACATGTACGTGGATATCGTGGACGGACCGGACGACGACATGGCGCTGCTCATCGGACGGCACGGGCAGACGCTGGATGCCATCCAGGAACTGACCCGGATGGTGGTGAGCCGACGACTGGACACCCGCGTCCGCGTGATCGTGGACGTCCAGGACTACCGGAAGCGCCGTGAAGAGCGCCTGGTTGAGAACGCGGTCCAGCAAGCTGAACGCGTCCTGGAGAGCGGCCGGGAGGCCGAACTGGACCCGATGAATCCGTTCGAACGGAAGCTCGTGCACGACGCGCTGGCGGATCTTGCCGGGGTGGAGACCAGCTCCCGCGGGGAAGAACCGAACCGCTTCGTGGTCATCCGCAGGGTTTGACCGGCATACGGATCGGGCGTGTTTCACGTGAAACATGAGGGTTGGGCTGATTCGGCCGCAGCATTCGACGTGGCCATCGACGCCAACCAGGCGGCGCAGCTCGAGACCTACGAGGGGCTCCTCCGAGAGAAAGCCGGCCCGTTCGGGATGATCGCGAAGGCCGACCTCCCTAGGATCCGCGAACGCCACATCCTGGATAGCCTCCGGGCGGCCACCTACGTTGCTGCCGCGACCACCGCCTACGATCTGGGTTCGGGCGCCGGATTGCCGGGCATCCCCGTGGCGATCGCCTCGCCGGGCCTGCAGGTCACGCTCGTGGAGGCCCGACGTAAACGCGCCGCCTTCCTCGAGCTGGCCATCGAAGCGCTCGCCCTCCCCAACGTCACGGTGTTCCACGGGCACGCGGAGCACCTCCGCGAGCCCGTTGACCTCATCATGGTTCGCGCCTTCATGAGCGCCTCCGCCTGTTGGGCTATCGCCGAGCCGCTGCTGGAGCCCGCCGGGAGGCTCCTCTACTTCGCCGGAGCCCGGTTCGATGTGGCCGCAGGTACGCCGGATGGGGCGGAAGTCACGCTTTTCGCCACCCCCGCGCTTGCAAGGTCTGGCCCGCTCGCTATCATGACCCGGCAGTGACCAAGGCCAGTTCCGGCGCGTCCTCTTCGTCCACCAAGCGTGGAGCGTCGGGTGCTACCAAGCGGCCTCTGAAACGGACCCCCAGGAAGCAAGGGGTGCCGAAACCTCCCGAGGTGCCCGGTGACGCTCGCGTTATCGCGATCGCCAACCAGAAGGGCGGCGTCGGCAAGTCGACCACCACCGTCAGCCTCGGGGCCACCCTCGCCGATCTCGGTTATCGGGTCTTGGTTGTTGACCTCGATCCTCAGGGGAACGCCTCCACCGGCCTTGGGATCCGCCACGAGGCCCGGGAGACCACCGTCTATGACGTGATCGTGGCCGAGGCCCCCTTGGACCAGGCGATCGTCCACACGCAGGTGCCTCGACTTCACGCCATCCCCTCGACGATCGATCTGGCCGGGGCCGAGATCGAACTGGTCAGCCAGTTCTCCCGCGAGGCACGCCTGAAGAAGGCCATCGAACCCGTTCGTTCCGGCGTGTATGACTTCATCATCTTCGACTGTCCCCCATCACTTGGTCTGCTGACGGTGAACGCCCTGACGGCGGCCGAGGAGCTCATCGTGCCCATCCAGTGTGAGTACTACGCCCTAGAGGGCCTGGGCCAGCTGCTCCGCAACGTCAGCTTGGTCCAACAGAACATCAACCCAGGATTGCGCCTGTCCGGCATCGTGATGACGATGTTCGATCCACGGACGAAGCTGTCGGAGCAGGTGGTCGAGGAGGTGCAGCGGTATTTCGGGGAGACCGTGTATGACGTGATCATCCCTCGGACGGTGCGGCTCTCCGAAGCCCCCGGGTTCGGTCAGCCGATCACTGTCTACGACCCGAAGTCCAAGGGGGCCGAGTGCTACCGGCAGCTCGCTCGTGAGGTGGCGCTTCGCCCTCCGCCCGACGAGCCGATGCCCATCTACAGCGATCTTCCGACGGTGACGGTGGCTGCAGTGGCAGACACCGTGGCACTGGAACCCCTCGACGAGTCTGAGCTCGCCGAGACCCCCACGGTCCACGAGCTCGTCGAGGAGACGGAGGCCGCGGAGATCGCCGTGCCCGAGCCCGAGCCCGAGCCCGAGGCGCCCCAGCGCGAGGACGAGGCGCAGGAGTGGCTGGAGCAGCTGGCAGCCGAGGCCTCAGCCGACTCGAAGGTCGCGACGACGGAAGAGATCCTGGCCGAAGCTGCCCAGCAAGCGGGATCGCAGATGGACGAGGATGAGATGTGGGATGAGGCCGACACACCAGCGCCGCGGGTGCAGCCGCCAAGTTCCCCAGCCCCACCCGGGCACCTTCCCGAACGACGGGTGGTAGTCATCGACGACGACGCAGATATCGACATCCGCGCCGGTCAAGAAGCGCCTGCACCTCCTCCCGGCACCGAGCCGGACCAACCGGCGATGGCCAACATCGGCGCCACGTTGGAGGAAGACGGGGGCCGGAAGCGACGATGGCGACGACTGTTCGGTAAGGGAGGCGAGTGATGTCGAAGCGAGGCGGGCTGGGCAGAGGGCTCTCCGCGTTGATCCCGGGTGCGCCCGAGACCGGCGAAAGCGCGTCGGGACTTCTGGAGGTGCCGGTCAACGCGATCGGACCGAATCCGAAGCAACCGAGGACGTTGTTCGACGATGCCGAGATCGCGTCGCTCGCGGCCTCGATCCGGGAGGTTGGGATCCTTCAGCCGATCGTGGTGCGGAAGTCGGGAGATTCCCGATACGAAGTGGTGGCGGGCGAACGTCGGCTGCGTGCGGCCAAGGTCGCCGGCCTTGCCACGGTGGCGGTGGTCGTTCGAGACACGGGCGACTCGGATCTCCTGCGCGAAGCCCTCATCGAGAACATCCACCGGCAAGACCTGGGCCCCATAGAACTGGCCGAGGCCTTCCGTGCCCTGATCGAGGAGCTCGGCCTCAAGCAGGAAGGGCTGGCTGAACGCGTCGGTGTGTCACGGTCACACATCGCGAACACCCTCCGGCTGCTCCAACTTCCATTGGACGTCCAACAGCTCCTCACCGATGGGAAGCTCCAGGCCGGGCACGCCCGGACCCTGCTGTCTCTGGGTGACAAGGAAGCGATCTCGACGCTCGCGCTCCGAGTGACCGCTGAGGATCTTTCGGTTCGTGAGACCGAAGACTTGGTGCGTCGTTACCTGGAACCGACTCCCGAGCCCGCGACGAAACCCGACAAGGCTTCGGCACCGGCGCCCGACCAAGGGCAGATGGGCGAGGTGGAGGAGATCCTCTCCGAACAGCTGGCGACGCGCGTACTCATCAGGATGGGGAAGAAGCGGGGGCAGGTCATCATCGAGTTCGGGTCGGCCGATGATCTGGAGCGGATCGTGAGCGAGATCATCGGGTCGGGCCCCGGGCTCGCGCCCGACTAGCTGCGCTCGAGTGCCGAGCGTAGGACACGGTCACACACATCGGCCAGGGTCATCCCCGCGCCACGAGCCGCCATCGGCACGAGAGAGGTCTCCGTCATCCCCGGCGAGACGTTCACCTCCAGGACCCAAGGGCTGCCGGCGGAGTCGACCATCAGATCTACCCGAGCCAAGTCCCGTAGCCTCAAGGCGCCGACCGCGGCCAGTGCGGCCGAGGTCGCATCCGCTGTGACATCGTCGGCGAGTCGCGCAGGCGAGAAGTACTCCGTCGCCCCCGCCGTGTAGCGCGCAGCGTAGTCGTACACACCGCTTTTCGGGACGATCTCTACCAGCGGCAGCGCTTCGAGCGGGGATCCTACCGCCGCCAGCGCAAGCTCGGAACCTTCGATCTTCGCTTCGATGACCGCGGCGCCGCTGAACGAGAGGGCACCCATGACGGCCGCTGGCAGATCGGCCGCCCGTCCGACGAAGCTGACGCCGAGTGCCGATCCGCTCCGCGAGGGCTTCACCACACACGGCAGTCCCACCCGCTCCACAGCGATCCCCAAGACGGCGCCCGCTCCGAGGTCGCGGAGCGCCGCACCTTCTACCGCCGCCCACGCGGGTGTTGGCACGCCCGCGCGCCGCAAGGCGTCCTTCGCGAGCATCTTGTCGAACGCCACCTCGCAGTCGAACGCCGCAGACCCAACGTAGGGAACGTCGACGAGATGAAGCAGACGTTGAACCGTGCCGTCCTCACCTTCCTTGCCGTGCAGCGATAACCAGCAGATAGCCGGCCGCAGTTCCAGCAGGGTTTCCGCGAGTGGACGCTCGGCGGGATCCACCAGCACCGCGTCGTGCCCGAGTTCTCCCAGGGCCGTCAGCACCCGGTGGCCGCTGCGGAGCGACACATCTCGCTCTGGCGTCCGGCCTCCCGCCAAGACCGCGATCTTCATGGGCGAAGGCTCCGGTAGAGCTGCGTCTCGTCTTCGAGTAGGGCCCCGAGCCGCTGGATGCCCTCGCGGATCCGGTCCTCGGGCGGGTAGCAGAACGCGAGGCGCATCTGATCGCGCCCGCGCCCGTCCGGATAGAACGCCGAACCGGGAACGTAGGCCACACGGCGCTCGACGGCGGCGGCGAGCATGGCTTTCGTGTCCATCCAGGCCGGCAGCGTGACCCAGACGTAGAAGCCACCGGCCGGCGTCGTCCACTCGGTTCCCTCCGGGAAATGTTCGGCGACCGCGTCGAGCATCGCGTCTCGGCGAGACCGGTACACGCCGACCAGCGTCGAGAGGTTCGTTCGCCAGCGTTCCTGATCGGAGAAGTAGCGTTCGGTGACGAGCATCATGAAGCTGGATCCGCACAGATCGGCGGCCTCCTTGGCCAGGGTCAGGCGCTGGATGACCGACTGGGCGGCCAGCGCCCATCCGACGCGAACGCCGGGGGAGAACACCTTCGACACCGTGCCCAGGTAGATGACGTTCTCCGGATCAAGGGTGCGCAGGCAGGGGAGCGAGTCACCTTCGAAGCGAAGCATCCCGTAGGGGTTGTCCTCCACGATCGGGATCGAGGCTTCCCGGCAGAGCGCGATCAACTGTTGTCGGCGAGCGTAGGACAACGTCACCCCGCTGGGGTTCCCGAAGTTCGGGCACGTGTAGACGAACTTCGGCCGTTCGCCGCGGATCAAGGCTTGCTCAAGCTGGTCGACCACCATGCCGTCTCCGTCGATGTCGATCTGCAGGTAGTGCGGCTGGTAGGCGCCGAAGGCGGTGAGCGCACCGACGTAGGCCGGCGCCTCCACAGCGATGAGGTCCTCCGGATCGATGAAGATCTTGCCGACCAGATCCAGCGCCTGTTGCGCGCCCGTGGTGATGACCATGTCGTCCGGATCAGCCTCGACGCCCTCGGCGGCCATGAGTTCCAGCAAGCGGATGCGGAGGGAAAGATCTCCCTGTCCGCCGCCGTACTGGAGCGCCATCGAGCCGTGTTCCTCAAACACTTCCCGAACCACCTGCAAGAGCTCATCGGTGGGTAAGGCCTGCACGAACGGCATCCCACCGGCGAGCGAAACCACCTCCGGACGGGACGCGACCGCGAACAACGCACGCACCTCCGACGCGGACATGCCGGACGTCCGAGCTGCGTAGAGGTCGACGAAGCGATCGATGGAGAACTCGGCCATGGGAGGTCTCAGCCTAGCAAAGCCGCAGGTGGCGAAGGTAGGAGTGCGCCGGCCTGCTGTCGGCTATCCGCCCCGCGGAGGCGGCGGCGATGGCATCGACCCCGGCGGCGGTTGACCCACCGACGGCGATGCGGCCACGGGGGGCCGCATCTTGTCCGGGCGCCCAACCGCCAGGTAGACGATAGCCCCGATGAACTGCGCGAACACGATGACGACCACCCAGATGAGCTTGTTCCCGGTCTTGTAGTCCGAGTCGTTCGGCACACTGATCGCATCGACGAGGGCCCAGATCCACACACCCAAGGCGGCGATGGCGAAGATCATGAAGAAGGGGAAGAACCCATTCATGTTGAACATGGCTCGAGCCTACACGCCCGGATCTCCGGAGGAACGCTAGTAGCCGGCGGTCGTACCCCAATCCACCGGCAGGCACACGCCGGTGATGGGCGCGGCCTCCGGGGATGCGAGGAACGCCACCGCGGCGGCGATCTCGTCGGAGCGGATGAACCGCGCGCGCTCACTCTGCGGGGCGGTGTCCAGCAACGTTCGGAGATAGCCCTCGGGGTCGTCGCCACCATAGGTCGCCGCCTGCCCCGCCAGCATCGGCGTGTCCACGTCGGTGGGACACACGCTGTTCACGCGCACGCCCTTGGGCGCAAGCTCCAACGCCATGGACTTGACCAACCCGTTCAGTCCGAACTTCGATGCGCAGTAGAGCGCGGCCCCCGGCCCGCCCACCAGCCCGTAGTCACTCGAGATACAGACGATGCAGCCGCCTGTTTCCACCAACGCCGGTATCGCGAACCGGCAGGCGAAGAACGCACCCTTGAGATTCACGTTCATCACGTGATCCCATTGCGCTTCGGTCGCCGCCGCCGAATCGCCCTCGACCCAGACCCCCGCTGTGACCACCAGGATGTCCAATCGGCCGTGCGCTGCAAGGGTTGCGGCGACCATCCGCTCGCAATCCGTGACCGATGTGACGTCGGCGACCACGGTTCCCACACCGGGGAGTTCGCCCGCCGCATCGTCCAATGCCGCGCGCGTTCGATCGGAGACGACCACGGCATCCCCGGCGGCGAGGAATCGCGCGGCGATGGCCCTTCCCATCCCGCCGGCGCCACCGGTGATCAAGATCACGCGAGCCGCCATCAGCTGGACAGCCACGGGCAGATGTGTTCGGCCAAGACCTCGAGCATGTCCAGATCGTCGAACAGTTCGTGGTTCAGCATGACGCGTTCCACCCCGGCATCGGCGTAAGCCCGAAGCCTGGCCACAGCTTGATCCGGCGTGCCCATGATGCAGTCCGCTTCCAGGTTGGCCAGGTATGCATCGAAGGGGCCGGCCTTCGGATCCTTCTGCCACGCGCGCTCCACCCGCCCGCGCCACTCTTCCTGCGTGCGTCCCACGAAGCACCACGTCATGAACGACGTGGTGAGCGTGTCCTGCCCGCGCCCG
>JBBRTK010000045.1:0-15007 GCA_038244455.1 Actinomycetota bacterium | reverse complement strand
TGCTCGTGCTCGTCGAGGCGACCGACATCATCTTCTCCGTGGACTCCATCCCGGCGATCTTCGCGGTGACGCGGGACCCGTTCCTCGTGTTCAGCTCCAACGCCTTCGCCATCCTCGGGCTGCGGGCCCTCTACTTCATGCTCGCCGGGATGATCCAGCGGTTCGTCTACCTGAAGCAGGGCCTGTCCGCGGTGCTGGTGTTCGTCGGCGTGAAGATGGTGATCTCCGACCTCTACAAGGTCCCGATCTGGGGTTCGCTCTCCGTCATCTCGCTCCTGATCGGGACCTCGATCGTCGCGTCGCTCCGCCAGACCGCTCCAGCCGAGCTCGCTCCCGCAGAGCCGGGGCCGGACGGAGCAGTCCGATGACGCGGCGGCGTCCGGTTCAAACGAACGCGCGACGGAGACGTTCTCCTGCGGCTTCCAGGGTTTCGAGCTTCTTCGGGAACGCGAAGCGGACCAGGTGGCTTCCCTTGGCGGGGTCGCTGAAGAACGACGAACCCGGCACGACCGCGACGCCGACCTCTTCCACCATCCTGGTCGCGAACGCGACATCGTCCTCGTCGCCTCGCGCGACGCCGCGGATGTCTGCCATCACGTAGTAGGCGCCCTGGGGCGGCTCCACCTTGAACCCGGTCTCGCGCAGGATCGAGACGAGCAGGTCCCGGCGTTCGGTGTAGGCCGCGGCCTCGTCCACGTAGAACTGCTCGGGGAGGCCGAGCGCCACGGTGCCAGCTTCCTGCAACGGGGCGGCCGCAGCCACCGTGAGGAAATCGTGGGTGCTGCGGATCCCGCTGGCGAGCGCGTCGGGCGCGATCACCCAGCCCACGCGCCAACCCGTCACCGCGTAGGTCTTCGACAGCGCGCTGATCGTCACGGTACGGTCCTCCATCCCGGGGATCGAGCCCGGCGGGATCCGGGAGCTCTCCTTGAGCATGTCGATGTCCATCGCCTGGTCCGCGACGATCTTCTCCAACCGCCGGTTCTCGCCCTCGAGCTCACGCAGACGCTTGGCATCGTCGGGGCTGAGCTCGCCGTAGCGTTTGCGCTCCCGGCGACGGGATGGTTCGTGGACATCCGTTGGTGAGGCAACGGCCTCTCTACGCAGACACTTCCAGTGGGGCAACTCGGTCCCTTGACAAATGAGGACCCAGAGAACAGTCTCTCGTTCCGAGAGGAAGGGCCGTCCAGGCTGGTGCGGGCCCCTCTAACTCCCGCAACTGGAGGGAAGCGATGCGCACATCGTCACGTCTGATTACCGTTATCTCCGCGGCCGCATTGATGGTCGGGGTTGCCCTGCCGGCGATGGCCGCCCCCGGCGATTGGCGTCAGTTCCATGCGGGCGGTACGTTGAGCGGGTTCAACCGCGCTGAGACTATCCTCGGCCTCGGCAACGTCGCCACGATGACCCAGTCGTGGGCCGACCCGATTGCCACAAGCGGCGAGACGGCAGGACTCCCCCAATCACCGGCCGTGGTCGGCGGAGTGGTGTATACGACCGCGAACAACGGCACCCTCTCAGCGCTCAACGCAAGTACGGGCGCGACCATCTGGACCGAGTTCATCGGCTACGGCCTTTCATCTCCGTCAGTGGCAGGCGACAGGATCGTCGTCGTCGGTGGCGGCTCATTGCAGGAGTACCGGGCGAGCACGGGCGCACTGCGGTGGAGTATCAGCCCATTCCCGTTCTCGAGCGCGTGTCCCCCGACGGTCTCGAACGGGGTGATCTATGTGTGCGCTTTCGACGGTGGATCGCCGACTAGATCCAAACTGTACGCCTTCTCGCTGGGTGGATCCCTCCTGTTCGCTTCGGCGGCCTTCGAAGGCTTGGCCCAGGCGAACGTCGCTGTGGATGGCATCAACGCCTACGTCAGCGTCGCCAAGGATGACAACACGGGAGCGGTCTACGAGATCCCCATCTCCTGCACCACCGGGTGCACGCCGACGTTCGCGATGCCGACCGCTGGCATCATCCAGACCGCGCCGACACTGCATGTGGCCACGGTGTCGACCTTCACGGTCGTGATCGTCGCGGCGGAGAAGATGTATGCATTCGTCAGCACGACCGGGCTCCCCCTCTGGACCAGCGGGGCGGGACAATACGGCGGGTCGCCCCCCAACGGTTCCTCGCCGGCGGTTGACAGGAGGCACATCTACGTCGGGTCCTCGGATGGGAAGATTTACTCATTTCTCTTGGGGAACGGAGGAACCAGCTGGTCGACGCCGCTCCCGAGCGGCTCCTACTTCGCGAGCGACAGTGCTGCCGTAGCCAACGGCGTCGTCTACATCGGTGCGATCGACGGACATCTGTTCGCGTTGAGCGCGGCCGACGGGACCATCCTCTGGTCGATACAGCTATCGGGAGCCGCCCAGTCCTCGCCGGCCGTGTCGACGGGGCACGTCTTCGTCGGATCGGGGAGCGGCAACCTGTACGCGTTCGGGCTCCCGTAAGCCGAGGAGCGACGTCGACTGTGCCGACGACACCACCCATCGTGGGCGATCGACGCCTCCACCTGGCGGACGGTGGAGGAGCGAATCGAGCGTTGGGCGCGCGATGTCAACACAGACGCCCACACGCCCGACCTGTGGGCCGAGCTTCAGCGCGAGCGGGACATCCCCACGGAGGCTCACTACGAGGACGTCGAGAACACCCTTTTCAACGCGGACGAGCGGAAGGAAATCGCAGTTCTGCTCCGGCAGATCAAGGGGGCCCTGAGGGATTCGAACTCGGTCTCTGACGCACAGATGCGGTCCCTCGAGGCGAGATTCGACAACCTCGAAGCGGCCGCTGGGCGCGTTGACCGGAAAGACTGGCTGCTCTTGTTCGCGGGAACGATCCTCGCCGTCGTCGTCACAGACCTCCTCCCCCGAGAAGCCCTGTGGGACATCCTAGGGATGGTGTCTCACGGCCTCGAGCACCTCGTCCGCCTGCTGCCGCCGCTCCCGCCCGCTCTGGACGGGTTGAGTTCCATCTGAGGCTGGGCCGGAACGGCCGCGATCGGCGTGTCGTTCTGGCCATCGAATCGTGACGGGTGCCGGAGATGGCATCGTTGCCGCGTTAGCCGACCGCGAACTAGAGGAACGCGCGGCGCATCCGATCCCCCGCTCCCCCGAGGGTTTCGAGCTTCTTCGGGAACGCGAACCGAACCAGGTTCCGTCCCTGGGCGGGGTCGGCGAAGAACGATGAACCGGGAACGACGGCGACGCCGACGTCTTCGACCATGAATCGCGCGAACTCGACATCGTCGCGATCGCCGGCTAGTTCCGAAATATCGGCCATCACGTAGTACGCACCTTCCGGGGGTCGGACGCCGAACCCCGATTCGGCCAGCAGCCGAAGGAGAAGGTCCCGGCGGTCGCGGTATTCGGCGGCGGTCTTCTCGTAGAACGATTCCGGCATCGCGAGCGCGGTAGCCCCAGCCTCCTGCAACGGGGCGGCGGCCGCGACCGTAAGGAAATCGTGGACGTTCCGGATACCACCAGTAAGCGCGTCCGGGGCGACGACCCACCCGACTCGCCACCCCGTAACGGCGTATGTCTTCGATAACGCGCTGATAGTTACCGTTCTATCTTCCATCCCCGGGATGGAGCCGGGCGGGATGTGAACATGACCGTCGTAGGTGATGTGCTCGTAGATCTCGTCGGTGAACGCGATGACGTCGTACTTGACGCAGAGTTCCGCGATGAGGTTCAGTTCCTCGCGCGTGAAGACCCTGCCGGTCGGGTTGTTCGGCGTGTTCAAGACGATGCCGCGGGTCCGGTTAGTGAACGCCGCGCGAAGTTCCGTCTCGTCGAAGGTCCAGTCGGGCTGATGGAGGGTCACGAACCGGGGGACGGCCCCGGCAAGAATCGTGTCAGGGCCATAGTTTTCATAGTGGGCTTCGAGGATGACGACCTCATCGCCGGGGTCGAGAATGCCGAGCATCGCGGCAATCATCGCTTCCGTCGATCCGCAGGTAACTGTTACATGCTTCGCGGGGTCAACCCATGTCATTCCGTACCGGTCGCGGTAGTTCGCCGCTATCGCCTCGCGGAACGATTCAGCACCCCAGGTGATCGGGTACTGGTTGATGTCGTCTGCGATGGCCTGGCGGGCGGCTTCCTTTAGTTCCATCGGCGCGGCGAAGTCCGGGTAGCCCTGCGAGAGGTTGATGGCGTCGTGTTCGATGGCCAAACGCGTCATCTCCCGGATCACGGACTCGGTGAACGAAGACGCCTTGCGCGAAGGCCGGATCTTCGAGGGCTCCATCCGCGCAGGATAACGGGAAAGGAGGGAACGACCGCGCGCGGCGGGATATCCTGCGAGCGTGCTGCCCGATCCGAACATCGTGCCAGCGGCCCAGCCCATCTCATTCACGCCTCCCGGGTGGGCATTCCTCGTGGCGCCCGGCTTCGCAGGCCTTGGGTTCTCTCTGCTGGAGGTCGAAGGGGGCAAGCACGGCGGGGTCGGACTCGTCTTCCTCACGGGCGTTCGGAGATCTTCTACCTCGCTTCGGCCCGATTCGAGCTGACGGGAACGGTGATGCGCCAGCGAACCTTCTTCTGGTGGCGCGGGGTCGATCTCCATCGACTCGCCTCAGCCACGCTCCGAGTGAAACACGGCCCGCGCGCCCCAGCCGTTGCGACCCTCGTCCTGGTCCGGCCTGAAGAGCCGCGGGACCGGGTCTCCCCGTCCGCTGAGTGAGAACCTTCGCTGAGCGCCGACCACGGGGATACTGGATCATGGTCCGCCAGCGCATCCGCCGCATGCTCGTTCTGCCGGTCTTCGCCGTGCTGCTCGCGGGGTGCAGCGCATCCACCAGGAACTGCACGCTGATCGGAGCCTCTTCGGGGGTCGGCGCGGACCTGAGACAGATCGTGCCGGGACTCTCGGCTCCTGCGCACGCGAAATTGTGCGTCGGAGCTTCGTGCGTCACCGGCCGCTCCCCGAAGGACCAGAATCCCTGGACGATGTGCCTGCCTGTCCCGGGGTTGGCTAACCAGGCCTCCGTGAACGTCACACTCACCGTCACACAGGATCGGACCAGGCACGTCATCCTCGAGTCAAGCCTCGTCACTCCGTCGCGGAAGGTCCGACCCAACGGTCCCGGGTGTCCCCCAACGGTGTATCAGGCTTACGTGACCGCATCAGCTTCTGGTGCTCTCGTGCCTGTGATCATCGGGTCTTCGTGATGACGTCACGGATCCCCATCCTCGCGTTGCCTCTCCTGCTCGTGGCCGCGGCGTGTAGCGCAACGACCGCGTCCTCGCCCTCGCCACCCCCCGACACCCACTCGCAGAGCACGCAGTCCCCCGCCGGCCTGGTCCAACCGACCAAGATCGTCGTGGTCGTCATGGAGAACAGCCCGTACGACACCATCGCCGGCAACTCGGCGCTCCCGTTCATCCACGGGACCATCGCGCCGAACACGGTCGCGCTTGCGCAGATGCACGCGGACTCCACTCCCTCGCTCCCCAACTACGTCTGGATGGCGGCGGGGCAGTCGTGCGGGGCGGCCGGTTCGGACTCGGCGTGGGGCCGAACGTGCCCAGGCGTGTTCGATCAGCTGGATCACCGCGGGATCGGCTGGACGGTGTTCGCGGAGGGGTACCCGGCCGGGTCGGGATCGTGCTTCACCGGCGTGAGTTCGGACGCCGCCTTCAACGACTATGCCCGCAAGCATGTGCCGCCGCTGCTGTTCACCAGCACGTCGAGCGGCTCCGCGTGCACGGACCACGTGCGCAACTTCCCGAACGACACACCCGCGGACGGCGCGGCGCCCGTGGACAACTTCGCTGGCGTGCAGCTTCCCGCGGTCACGTTCGTTATCCCGAACCTGTGTCACGACATGCACAACGCGGCGTCCGCGTGCGGCGCGGCCGGAGGTGGACAGCTGGGCGGAGATCGTTGGCTCCAGCTCAACTGGGGATCCTTGATCAAGGACGCCGGACCGAACGGGGCGGTGATCCTCACGTGGGACGAGGGGGACGCGTTCGACGGACATATCGCCACGTTCGTCGGGGGCTTGAATCTAGCTGCGAGTGGATCGGATGGGCGCACCTTCGACCATTCGTCGACGCTGCGCGCGATCGAGGACGCGTTCGGATTGCCGTGTCTGGCGGACGCGTGCAAGGCTGCGCCGCTGCCGACGCTGCTCCGTCCGCACTGATCCGCGTGTGAGGATGGGCCCATGCTGACGCCGCACGACCGGCTGGATACCGACGAAGCGCTCCCGCTGGGCACCGACATGCCCGAGGGGGCGCGGTTCATCGGGCGCGCCGAGGGGGCCACGCCCGGCTGGCTGCCCGGGTTGGAAGCGCCGGCCGACGCGGACTTGGATTCGTGCGTCGCTTGCGGGCTCTGTCTCCCTCACTGTCCGACCTACCGGCTGAGCGGCGAGGAGTCGATGTCGCCGCGTGGCCGGATCGCGGCGATGCGCGCGATCGCGGACGGGGCGGCGACGCCGGACGAGACGTTCGCCGGGTTCATGGATCGGTGTCTGGTGTGCCGGGCGTGCGAGGACGTGTGCCCCTCGCACGTGCCGTTCGGGCGGTTGATGGAGGCCGCGCGCGTCCAGATCGAACCGCAGCGGCCGGCGTCCGCGCGGGCGGTTCGGCGGCTGGGGCTGCGGACCCTGCTGTCACGGAAGAAGCTGCTGTGGATGGCGGCGGCCGTGCAGCCGCTGGTTCGGCCGTTCCTTCCGAGGCGCGTCCGAGCGCTGGCGCCGCGGCCGAGCGCGCTCTTCAGCCGGCTCCCGGCGTTGACGGAACCTCCGGCGGGCGTGCAGGTGCGCGGAACCGTCGCGGTGCTCAGCGGGTGCGTGCAGGATCGTTGGTTCCGCGGGGTCAACCTTGCGACCATCCGGGTGCTGGCCGCGGCCGGCTGGCGCGTCCAGATCCCGCGCAACCAATCGTGTTGTGGCGCGCTCCCTGCGCACAACGGCTACGCGGACACCGGGCGCGCGCTGGCGGCCCGCAACGCGGAGGTGTTCGCCGGTGCGGACGCCGTAATCGTCAACGCGGCCGGGTGCGCGGCGCACCTGTCCGAGCAACCCGGCGGGGCTCCCGTTCGTGAGGTCATGGCGTTCTTGCACGAAGAAGGGGTGGATCTCCGGTTCGGACCGCTGGAGGCCGATGGGCCCTTCCGCGTGGCGTACCACGACGCGTGTCACGCCCTTCGCGTCCTCAAGATCCACGACGAACCGCGCGCGCTCCTTGCGCGGATCCCCGGCCTGGAGTTGGTGGAGATCCCGGAGGGCGACCGGTGTTGCGGCGCGGCAGGTCTCTACAACGTCACGCAGCCGGAGTTGTCCGGCTCGCTTAGGCGCCAGAAGGCCGAGGCCGTCCGCGACAGCGGCGCGACCACCATCGCGAGTGCCAATCCGGGCTGCACGATGCAGCTCCTGGCTGGCCTCCGCGAACTCGGCGTCGGGGCAGCAGTGGTCCACCCGATCGAGCTCCTGGACCGGGCGCTCACCACCCCCTGACCAGCGGTCGGTGACCGCCGGGCGTTGCCGATTAGCCAGGGTGGCGGCGCCCCTCCTACCCTGACCCCATGCCAACCGACGTTCCCGCCGCGTTCCGCCGCGATGTTCGCCTTCTCTCCACGGCGCTGGGCCGCGTCCTGGAGGAGACCGAAGGGCCCGCGCTCCTCGGGGATGTGGAGCGGCTCCGCCATGCCACCATCGCCGCCCGCCGCGCGAACGCCGCTCCGGCCGCGCTCGACGCGCCCGTCACGATCGCCGGCGCGTTCGAGCCGCAGCGGGCCGAACAGGTCGCGCGGGCGTTCACCTGCTACTTCCAGCTGGTGAACCTAGCGGAGGAGCGCCAGCGGATCCGTTCCTTGCGCGAGCGAGGGCCCGATGTGGCCGACTCGGTGGCCGCGGGGGTGCGCGAGACCCGCGCGCAACTCGACCCTGCGGCGTTCGACGACCTGATGGCCGGGCTCCGCGTGACGCCGGTGCTCACTGCGCATCCGACCGAGGCCCGGCGCCGAGCGACCCTCGAAACGCTCTGGCGGATCTCCGCGCTGCTCGACGCGCTGGACGACCCGCACCTGTTGCCCGGGGAGCGCGACGACGACGATCGCCGCCTCCTGGAAGAGATCGAGTCGCTCTGGCGAACCGACCCGGTCCGGCGGCACCGCCCCGAACCGCTGGACGAGGTCCGTGCCGCGATGGCCCTGTTCGATCAGACGATCTTCCGCGTGGCGCCGCTGGTGTGCCGTTCGCTGGATCGGAGCCTGGCGCCGGGTTCGGGCGAACGCCCGGCCGCGTTCGCCGATCCGCCGCTGCGGTGGAGCTCGTGGATCGGAGGGGACCGGGACGGCAACCCGTACGTGACCTCGGCGACTACGACCGCTGCTGCCGCCATCGCGTCGGAGCACCTCTTGTTGGGACTCGAGGCTGCCGCTCGCCGGATCTCCCGGTCACTCGCGGTGTCCGACCGTGACGCGCCACCGTCGGAGGGGCTGAAGGCGTGCCTCCGCCGCGACGAGGAGGTGTTCCCCCGGATCGCCGCGCGCCTGGCGCGGACCCTGCCCGACGCCCCGCACCGCCGCGCGCTGGTCATGTCCGCCGAACGCCTCGCGGCCACGCGGACGGGAGGCGCCGGCGCCTTCCCCGGTCCGGCCGCGTTCCTGGACGACCTGCGCACGATCCAGGGTTCGCTGGCGGCGGCCGGACTCCAGCGCTTGGCGTACGGAGAACTCCAGCACCTGGTCTGGCAGGCCCAGATCTTCGGGTTCCACCTGGTCTCGCTGGAGGTTCGGCAGCACGCCGACCTGCACGCCGACGCCCTGCGCGACCTGGGCCACGATCCGACCGATGCCGGCGCACTCGATCGCCTGGCCTTCGGGAGCGCGCACCGATCCGAGCCGGACGTCGGGGGCATCAGCGCAGCGACCCGAGAGGTCCTGCAGACGTTCGGCGCGATGCGCGACATCCAGGCGACGTTCGGGCCGGAGGCGGCGGGCCGCTACGTCGTGAGCTTCACCCGTTCGCCGGCGGATGTGCTGGCCGTGTACGCGCTGGGGAGGCTGGCCGTTCCGGAGGGCCACGTGGCGCTCGATGTGGTGCCGCTGCTGGAATCCCGGCAGGACCTGGACCGCGGAACGGCGATGCTCGACCGGTTGATCGCGCTCCCCGGGTTCGCGGCGCACCTGGAGGCGCGCGGACGCCGGATGGAAGTCATGCTCGGCTACTCCGACTCGGCGAAGGAGATCGGTGTCCTGGCCGCGAACATCACGCTGTTCCGCGCGCAGGGCGATCTGGCGGCGTGGGCGGCGCGGAACGACGTCTCGCTCACGCTGTTCCACGGACGCGGGGGGGCGCTGGGCCGGGGCGGCGGCCCCACGAACCGCGCCATCCTGGGGCAGGCGCCCGGCTCGGTCGCCGGGCGCGTGAAGGTCACCGAGCAGGGAGAGGTGGCGTTCGCCCGCTACGGGAACATGCGGATCGCGCAACGACACCTGGAACAACTGACGAACGCCGCGCTGGTTGCCTCGACGCCCGCCCACGACCGCGCGGCCACCGAACCCTGGGAGCGGTTCGGAGACGACGCCCACCGAATGGCCCAGGCGTCAGAACAGGCCTACCGCGACCTCGTCGAACACCCTGGGTTCGTCGATCTGTTCCTCCGGATCACGCCGATCGAGGAGATCGGGGCGCTCACCCTGGGTTCACGTCCAGCGCGCCGAGGCGCGGAGGCCGCCCGGTCGGCCGAGGATCTGCGGGCCATCCCGTGGGTGTTCGCGTGGGGACAGAGCCGGATCAACCTCCCGGGATGGTTCGGCGTTGGCTCGGGGTTGGCGGCCGTGGCTGGGCCGCGCGGCGCCGCCGTCGGCACCACGGCAGGCATCAAGCGCCTCCGCGCGATGCGCGAGTGGTGGCCGTTCTTCGCGAGCTTCCTGGAGAACGTGGAACTCTCACTCGCCAAGGCCGACATGGCCATCGGCGAACGCTACGCCGCGCTCGCCCCGCCCAGCCCGCTCTGGGAACGGATCGCGGCCGAGTTCGAGCTGACGCGCTCGCTGACGCTGGCGGTGACGGGCGGCCAGACGCCGCTCGCGGATCGCCCGGCGCTTCGACGCGCCATCGATCTTCGGAACCCGTACGTGGATGCGCTCAGCCTCCTTCAGGTGCGGTGCCTGACGGAACTCCGCGGGGGCGCCGCCGGCCCGGCCCGGCGCGCCGAGCTCGAACGCCTGGCGGCTATCACGATCAGCGGTGTGGCGGCGGGCCTGCAGAACACGGGCTAGCCGGGGGACCGCAGCCATCCGCCCCGCAAGGCCTGGAACAACCCGCCGGTCGAACCCGGATCGCTCGCGGCGAGCATCCCCGCCTGACGTGCCAACGCCGGGCTCACCGCGATGGTTGCCGTCGGCCCGCCGGACGCGAGCGCGAACGCCGGCGTGGGCTCATTCGGGTCCGCCCCGGGAAGTACGACCAGCGCGGTTGTCACCGGACGCTCGCCGGTCGTATCCGACGGCTGGTTCACCACCCCTTGTCCCTTGACCCACATCGTGGTTCCGCCGCCACCGTCCAGGTTGACCGCCCACGTCGCCCCCAGCGAGATGAACTCCTTCGCGAACTCCACCAGCGTCATCCCGGCCGAACAGCTGCACCGGCCGTCGACCGTCACGAGGAACACCGTGCCGTCGGGTGCCGTACCGACGCCGGTTCGGGGATTCCGCAAGCAGAAGGAGCCACAGGTCTGCGGCGCGACGATGGTGCCGTTCTCCAGCAGGAGGGGCTGCCCGCCCATCGCGTCCATGCTCCCCGCCCAGCCGTCGGACCACGAGAGCCGGACCGTCATTCCGGGAACGAGCTTCTTCAGCGCGGTGGCACCGGATCCGGAGGCACTGGAGGTGAGGATGACCGCGCCCTTGCTTCCGAAGGTCATCGCCGCGGACGAACACCGCGCGGAG
Source organism: Actinomycetota bacterium (assembly GCA_038244455.1). Lineage (GTDB taxonomy): Bacteria > Actinomycetota > UBA4738 > UBA4738 > HRBIN12 > JANXVR01. The sequence continues at coordinate 4,102 of JBBRTK010000045.1, read as the reverse complement.
TCGACGCTGTAACCACGAGTGAGCCTCGTTTGTGTGGTGTTGCCCCACTTGAGCTTCGTCGGTGCGCTCAGGCGAACGGCACACTCGTTCGGCCCCGGCCGCTCGTCGGTTCCGCCGTACCGCGTGAATGCCGCGATGCCGCCGGAGGTTGGCTGGCCACTGTTCCAGGACGAGACCGAGAAGTTCGAGCCGGTGACGTGTCGGGCGACCCCCGCGATGCTGGTGTGGGGCGCACCAAGATACGCGTGGACCTTGTCGTGCGACTGCGAGAACGCGGCACCCGCATGGATGCCCGACTGCAGGAACGTGCCGTTGGAAAGCATGGCGTGCACAGGACGGCCCGGAGCCACACTGAAGTCGCCGTTGACCGCGGCCAACGCTCCCTTCGCCGTACCGATCTTGCTGGTGAGGGCGTAGGTGCCCAGGGTGGCGCCGGCCGTCGCCACGTCGAGGGTTACCGGCTTGGTCGGATCGACCGTCAGGATGCGGAGCTGATACGGGCCCGAGGGATCCGTCACCGTGGTCAGGGTGAGCCCGGGAGCGAGGGTCGTGGTGGTCGAGGTTGTTCGCGGCGCGGCGCCGGCCGCCGCAGGAAGGAACGCGGCGACGGTGACGAACGTTGTCAGGGCGCCGAACGCGCCGAACCGCCACATCCTTCTCACGCAGAGGGTATCGGCACCGGAGGGCCAAGAACTTGAAAACTTGCCGCTCGGGTCGCGGGAGCGGAGGATGCGCCCATGAAGACCGGATCGGCCGCAAGATGAACGTCCCCGATACCAAGTACGCCAAGACGTCGGACGGTTTGTTCGTCGCCTACCAGGTGATCGGAGAGGGCCCGGTCGATCTCCTCTTGGTCCCCGGGTATATGTCGAACCTTGAGCTCAACTGGGACCTGCCGGCCTTCGCGAACCTGCTGCGCCGGCTCGCGTCCTTCTGCCGGTTGGTCGTCGTGGATCGACGTGGCACGGGGCTCTCCGATCACCTTTCGCCCGGTGAGCACCCACCGCTCGAGACGCTGATGGACGACGTGAGTGCGTGCTGCACGACATCGGCTCGGAGCAGGCCGCCCTGGCGGGCTTCCTCGATGGCGGCTACCTGTGTTCGCTCTTCGCCGCGACCTATCCGGAACGGACTCGCGCGTTGATCCTCTACGGCACCTCGGCGAGCGGTAAGTGGTCGCCCGACTACCCCTGGGCATGGAAGCCGGACCAATGGCAGGAGTTCATCGACGGGATGGAGTCGGGGTGGGGGCGCGATCCGCGGGAGCGTCCGCACCATCGGCCTCGAGGTGCGGGTCGGGGTCCACACCGGCGAGATCCAGCTGGTCGGAGACGATGTCCGGGGCATCGCCGTCCACATCGGGGCACGGGTGGGGGCCCTTGCCGGCGCGGGGGACGTGCTGGTCTCGAGCACCGTGAAGGACCTGGTCGCCGGGTCCGGCCTCACCTTCGAAGATGCCGGGGAACACGAACTGAAGGGCGTGCCCGACCGATGGCACCTCTACCGGGTCGTGAACGGTCCCGTGTCTGTCTCCGTATGAAACCGGGCGTCACGCCGCGGCTCAACCGACGGGCATCGGCGAGATCGGTTGGGCCGGCGCCGCTGGGCGCAACGCGAACGTCATCAAGACCGCGGTCGGGAGGAAGAACCACCCCACGGACATCATCCCCAGGACGCACCCGATCCATAACAGGACGGTCGCGGCGACCTTCACCACCCTGTTCCTCACCAGAACCGAGATCAGGGCCAGCAACACCGGCACCGACACCACGACCAGCACCCACGCGCCATCGACCTGGAACAAGCTGACGCTGTAGTTGTGGGTGACGGTGACCCCGCCGGGACCGCCGGTCGCGCTCATCACCTGTCCGGTCGGGAGGAGCGCCACGACGAGCGCCGCCAGCACCGCCGCGAAGAGGGCTGCGATCGAGAAGCGCCTCGCGTTCATGCGGTCAGCGTACGCCCGCAGGCCGGGGCGCCGGTGGTGGGACTTCACATGAGAACGGTGAACCCAGACCGTCGATCAACGGCGACGATGTAACCGGCAGCCGACCCGCGCGGGGTGTACGACGTCGAGTACCAAGAGGACCGGGCGATCTGTATCCGCGTCGCCAACGGGCAGGGTCCCGACACGAACACATGGCCCAGCACGAACGGCGCGAACTCGGAGCCCGTCATGCTCCCGCTCGCCGAAACGAGCGGACGAACCGCGCCCCTTATGAGGGCGACGCCCGGACGAGAGCGGGCGAACTGCCGCTCGTTCCCCCACCCCTGGGCGCGCTTCGTCCACGGATCGAGAACCGCCCAGGCCCGCGCAAGATGACCGGAACGAAGATCGTGAACGAATCCGTGAAGCACGGCAGAGGCTTGGCGCTGCCCCGACCACCCCGCCGGAGCGAGTCCGACGGTCGAAGGACAAGCGGTGGCTTGAAGCTCGCGCGAGGAGAGGGCGGAGGGCGCCAGCGTCGGTGCGTGGGTCGAAGAGGGGCGGTTGATACCGCTGCACCCGGCGGCCAACACCTCCACGATAACGACGGCCAGCGTGCGTCTCACTCCGCCATCATCGCACGGACCCACGGGAGAGCCGGCCAGTGAACTTCGCACCGCGTTGTTCAGGTCGTAGGTGCGTCGGGACCGGCCGGGCCCACGTACGTGGCGCTGCCCAGGCCCAGGATCGCGTAGAAGATGATCGACAAGAAGATCAGCCCGATCCCGAAACCGGTCCCCTTCCCGAAGCTCTTCGCAAGATCGAGCGCCACGAAGAGCCACACCACGAAGTTCACGCCGGGAATCAGGAACAGAAGCAGCCACCAGCCGGGGCGCCCGACGATCTTGAGGAGTACGTAGGTGCCGTAGAGCGGGATCAGCGACTTCCAGCCGGCCTGTCCCGCCTTCACGAACACCGTCCAGCCGGCCGCGGCCCAGAGGGCGTAGATGATGAGCACCCAGATGAGGACGGCGGATCCGGTCATGCTGTTGGTGAGAGCGAGTAGAGTTCCATCGTCTCCACTCCCCGGCGGTCCGAGGAGGGCCGCCCCTGTCGCTCGGACACTAGTACGACCAAGAACACCCTGCTAGATGGGGGTTCGGAACACGCGGCTGGCCGGCTCCGTGAGCGTTGACCCGGGTTGCGCTCGGGCGGTGACAAGGGGGAGGATGCGCCGGGAAGGGGGATCGCCGATGGCACCGAAGAGTTGGAGTCTGTCGAAGCAGGAGGCTCGCTACCGAGACGCCCCCAAACCGGAGGTGGCCTGCACCGAGTGCATGTGGATGTTCCCGCGACTGTCCGTCGGAACGTGCAAGTACGTCCGCGGCGTGATCAAGGGGTCCGCCACCTGTGACGAGTTCGAGGCGCGGCGCAAACCGAACGGATAGCAACTCCACCGCACGCATGCCCGCGTCGAGCCAGTCGCTAGTGAGAAGAACCCGCTGAAGCCTTTCTCCCTTCGCCCTGGCTGCTTGACGCGAAGGGAGAAGGGGCCGGGGGGCGGACGGCCGCGAAACCGGGACAACACGGCCCGGCCACTCTCTAGATCGGGCTCGACGGCGGTCGCGCCCTGCCCCGCCGAAGTGGGGTTGCCGAGCCGCACATCCGCGTACGGGTGTAAGGTCCGGGCCATGCTGGGGGTTGAAACCCTCAGAATGGACAGTAGTTGCAGCTGGTACTCAGGCGCTCGCGATGATGACCCCCGAGCAGGTGCACTACGGGCGTGCACCGATGGTGCTGGAGCGACGGGCCAAGGTCCTGGCCGAGGCCTACAACGCCCACCCGGAACGGTTCGTTGCTGGGATGCCCTCGCCGGCGGAGTTGCCAGGAGCCGTCTAGACCAACCCGCCAACCGAGAGGTTCGGACGGGAGAAAGGAGGGTCGGAAACTCACTAAACTTTTGCCGGATGTGTCTCAGAAAGATTGGCAGGTTCCGCAGATCGCGGTCTGCAAACGCGCGGTAGCTATGAAGGCCGACCTCCTCGCCCTCGGTGCTTCGAACCCTGGGGCGATCGACCTTCACCAAGCGAGCGCCGAGGGTGACCTGGCGGGACTCGTGTCCGTGACGATTCGCGGTTCGATCCGGATCGTGGCATCCCTTGGGGCCGACCAGAT
>JBBRTK010000044.1:0-15263 GCA_038244455.1 Actinomycetota bacterium | reverse complement strand
CCCGGCGCCCACCGCCAGACTGCTGCCGCCCACCGTGCAGGCCGTGATCGCCGCGCGGATCGATGCCTTGAGTCCTGCCGCGCGCGAGCTGGTCAGGCGGGCCTCGGTGTTCCCGCGGGGGCAGTTCGGTCTGGAAGAACTCGCGATCATCGTGGATCCGGCGACGGCGCTGTTGGAGGAAGCGGCCGAGGAGGAACTCCTGATCCCCGACGAGGACCGGCCGGGGCTGTGGCGGTTCCGTTCGGATGTGCTGCGCGATGTGGCCTATGAGTCGCTTGCGAAGCGGGAGCGGCAGCGACTGCATCTCCGCGTGGCGAACAAGCTGGCCGAACCCGATCGCGTCGAGCGGTTCCCGCGGGCTATCGCGTTCCATCTGGAGCAGGCTGCGCGCGCGGCGCTGGACCTGAACCCGCGTGATCGGTCGGTTGCCGAGCGTGCGATCACGGCGTTGGAGACGGCGGGGGACCTGGACCGGCGGCGCATGCGGTCCCGCGCGGCCGCCGACCTCTATGAGCGGGCGCTCTCGCTCAGCGGCCCCGACGAGGGTTGGGGCGAACGTGAGGGATGGCTGCTCTCCAAACTGGGGGAGACGAGGTACTGGCTCGGCGAGTTCGACAGGGCGCAGGGTTCGTTGGAACGGGCGCTCGCCTTGGCCGGCGAAATCAGCGATCAGGTGACGGCGCACGCGTGCCGGTATCTCGCGGACATCACGCTCACGGTCCGCGGCGACCCAACCCAGGCAGCCGCGTTGTTCGAACGATCGCTCGTCGCCTCGCGGCGCCTGGGCGATCCATACGTCCTCGCGCGGACGCTGCTCATGGCAGGCTGGGTCCCCTTCTGGCAGAACGAACTTGAACCCGCCCAGGCGATGTTCCGAGAAGCGCTCGACGTGGCGTTGTCCAACCCGACGCGCGACCCCTGGGCGGAGGCCCGCGCGATGGTCGGGCTCGCGGCGGTGATCTCGCCGACGGGAGATGAGCGCGAGGCGCTGACGATCGCCCGCGAGGCGCTCGCGATCGGTGAGGAGGCGAACCAGGAGTTCACCGTGGCGATCGCGCGCCAACACATCGCGGGATCGCTCCGGCGCCTGATGCAGCTGGAGGACGCGCTCGAGAACGCCGACGCGGCTGTGGTCACGCTGCGCGAGCTGGGAGCGCGGTGGGAGCTCGCCGGCGCACTGGGCGAACGCGGCGCCATCCACCGGGTGGCGGGCCGGCTGAACGAAGCCGAGACCGACTTGCGCGAGGCGTTCCTCCTGTGCCTGGATCTGCGCGAACGCGCCCTCATCACGTGGACCGCGTCCGAGCTTGCTCGGACGCTCGCGCTCCGCGGAGACGTCGGCGCCGCGCGAGAGGTCTTGGACGATCCCGTGGCCAGGCTGGCCCAGACCGAGCCCGGGTCCCGCACAGCCCTCCATATGGCCGAGGTGACCCTGGCCCTGGTCACCGGCGACGTGGAGGCGGCAACGCGTCACGCTGAGGCGGCGATCGCGGCCGAGTCGGGGCCGCGTGGGGTCCCCAACGCCCTGGCCTCGCAGCGCTACCTCGCGGGGCACCTCTTCGGGGCGGACGCCGGCGGCGGTCCTGAGATGCTCCGCCTATCAGAGGAACAGCTGCGCCGCAACGGATGGCTCTCCTCCCTGGCGGACGTGGACGTGCTGCAGCATCTGGATTAAGGGAGCGGTTGGTTGCCATTCCGGGGTTCCTGGGGTAGGGATAGATGACTGCATGACCTTCCCCAAGCGTTTCCCCAGATGGTTCCGCGCGCTCGCCTCCGGGCTTGCCCTTGTCGCGGCTATCTCCGGCACGGCCCTCGGGGCGCCTTCCGCCCAGCAGGTGCAGCAGGCGAAGAACCGCCTGAACCAGCTCAACAACGAGATCACCGTCGCCTACCGGCACCTCCACGACATCCAGGCCAAGGCCAACGCGATCGCCGACGAGCTGTATGCAGCACAGAACGAACTCGACCGTGCGACGGCGCGCTACCTGGCCACCCAGGCACAGCTGGACAGCGCGAAGGCGCAGTACGACACCATCAGCGCCCAGCTGGATGCCCGGACCCGGACGGCCTACATGGAGGGATCGGGGTCCAACCTCGAGTTCATCCTGGGCTCGACCTCGTTCGCCGATCTGTCGGATCGCGTTGAGTACATGAGCGCGCTGGCGAGTAACGACGCGGACCTGGCCGCGCAGGCCGAGAGCCTGAAGATCCAGCTCGCATCGGCCGCTGCCACGGAGCAGAAGCTCCGCCAGCAGAAGCTCGCCGCGGTGGCCAAGGTGCAGGACAAGAACGCGCAGGTACAGGGCAATCTGAAGGGCCAGCAGGGCATCGTCGGCGACATCAACCGCAAGAAGGCCGAAGCAACGAAGCTCTACAAGTCGTTGAACAAGCGATATCAGCAGTCCATCACCCCGCCCTCGCTGCCGCCCTCCGGACCCCCGCCGCCCGGCTACAAGGGAGTTTTCCAGCACTGTCCGGTCGGTGATCCCAAGGCGCAGACCGACAGCTTCGGCGCTCCGCGCTACGCAGGCGGCTATCACCTCCACATGGGGAACGACATCATGGCGCCCGTGGGGGTCCCGATCTACGCTCCGTTCGCCGGTACCGCGAGCGAGGACCCGAACCCGCTGGGTGGGCTGGCGGTCATCGTGACGGGCTCGGCCGGATGGGTGTACAACGCGCACCTGTCGGCCTACACGTCGTCCTCGTCGGGGCCGGTGCAGGCGGGCGATGTGATCGGGTACGTCGGGGCCAGCGGCGACGCAGCGGGCGGGCCACCGCACGACCATTTCGAGTTCCACCCGAGTGTCTTGCCTTCGAGCTGGCCGCAGAGCCCGTACGGCTACTCGGTCATCGGGGATGCGATCAATCCGTACCCGCTGCTTATCGCGGCCTGCTAAGCGGACGGCAGATTGTAGGCTTCCCCCCGACATCGGGAGAGGCAAAGGCCGCGATGGAACCGAAAGACGTTCGGCACGCAGGCGTGGTCGGCTGCGGCCTCATGGGGTCGGGCATCGTCGAGGTGCTCGCCCGGGCGGGTCTGCGCGTCACGTTCGTCGAGGGTTCTGAGGAACTGGTGCAGCGGGGCAGGGCCGCGGTCGAACGCTCGGTTCACAAGGCGGTGGATCGCGGGAAGCTCGACCCCGCGGCGGCCCGGGACCTGCTGGCACGGATCACCGGCGCCACCGAACTCCAGGCACTGGCCGGCTCCGACCTCGTGATCGAAGCCGCGACCGAGCAACTCGACGCCAAGCTCGAGATCTTCCGCACGCTCGGGCGCATCATGCCCCCCGGCGTCATCCTGGCCTCGAACACCTCGTCCATCCCCATCGGGCAGCTCGCGCTGGCGAGCGGGCGCCCCGCCGACGTCATCGGCATGCACTTCTTCAACCCCCCCCCGGTGATGAAGCTCCTTGAACTCACCCCGGCGGGCACCACCAGCCCCGAAACGTTCGCGTTCGTTCGGTCGTTCGGGACCGAGGTGTTGGGCAAGACGTGTGTGCGCTCCGCCGATCAGGCCGGGTTCATCGTGAACCGGCTCCTGATCCCCTACCTCTTCGACGCGATCCGGCTATTGGAACAGGAATTCACCAGCGCGGAGGACATCGACACGGCGATCGAACTGGGGCTCGCGCACCCCATGGGGCCACTAGCGCTGGCCGACCTCATCGGCCTGGACACCGTGCTGTCCATCGGCGAGGTTCTGTACCACGCGTTCCCCGAGGAGAAGCACGAGGCCCCCGCGCTCCTTCGCCGGATGGTCGACGACGGCAAGCTGGGCCGGAAGTCGGGCGAGGGCTTCTACCCGTACTAGCGCTTCGCGCGGTCGGCCAGGCCGGCCGCGTAGCCCGCCATCTTCGCGGTGTCGATCCAGAGGATGAGCGCGGGCACGGTCACCACCGCCCGCGCGCGTTCGCCCGGATCATCGAACCGTTGCCACGCGCGACGGACTGGCGTGCGAGCGTAGGCGGCCGCGCCCGCCAGGGTTGCGAGCTTGGGCAGCGCGCGGCGCGACCGCAGCGCCAGGCCCGCCCCCGCGTAGACACCGAACCGCAGCGCGTGCCGTTCTGGGTACATCCCCGCCTGCGCGTCGCCGCGCGCGTACCGGAAGTACTGGATCCACGTGTCGCGCATCCCATGCCGCAGCCGCCAGCGCACGACCGCCTCGGGGGCGAACCGAAGATCCAGTCCCAGTTCGCGCCAGCGGTGGTTCACCCACATGTCCTCGCCGATGGCGAGCCACTCGGGGTAGCCGCCCGCCCGTTCGATGGCGTCGCGGTGGAACGCGACGCTCCGCCCGCTGGGCATGAACGTCACGGGGTCGACCTCCGCGGCGTCCACCGGCAGATTCACCGCGGCCATGCACGCCTGGAAGAACCCGTCGATCACGGGCTGGTAGAAGCCCATACTCACGTCGGCGCCCGCCTCCAGCGGCGCCACGATCGCCTCCAGCCAGCCGGGCTCGAGCACGCAATCGGCGTCCGTCAGGGCGATCACGTCATGGCTCGCGGCGCCGAGCGCGATGTTGCGGCCCCGCGAGATGTTCGCGCCGGGTTCGCGGATCAGCGTGACGGCGTCGTCGCGTTCGAACGCCTCGGCGGTTCCGTCGGTCGAACCGCCGTCCACGATGATGACCTCGTCGGGCGTGCGGGTTTGCGCGGCCAGGGACGCGAGGAACTCGTCCACGCTGCCGGCGCAGTTCTTCACGGTGGAGATGAGTGAGACCTTCATGCGGATGCCTCCCGGATGGCCGCCCCGTAGGCCTCGAGGGTGGCGCGAGCCGTTGCCTCCCAGGTGTAGGCGGCCGCGTGGGGGAGGGCGCGCGCGATCAGATCGGCGGCCGCGTCGGTATCGGTCAGCACCCGGTGCAGACCCTCCGCTATCTCGGCGACGTCGGTCGGGTCAACCAGGATCGCGCAGTCACTCGCCACTTCCGGCAGCGATGACGTCGACGATGTCACCACCGCAAGTCCCCGCGCCATCGCGTCCAGCACCGGCAGCCCGAACCCTTCATAGAGTGAGGGATAGACGAACGCCGCCGCGCGCCGGTAGAGCGCGTCCAGGTCGGCGGCGTCCACGCGCCCGGTTCGCACGATCCGGCCGGGTCCGGGGCGGGCGAGTTCGTCGTCCAGGTCCGCGCCGTGCCATCCGTCGACCCCGGCGAGAACCAGCGCGTGGGGGACGTCGGGCGCGATCTGCCGGTAGGCTCGGATCAACCTGATCAGGTTCTTCCGCGGCTCCAGCGTCCCCACGAACAACAGGTAGGGCTCCGGCACGCCGAGCCGCGCCACCGCCGCCGCCGGATCCTCCGAACGAACCGAGAGCGAGGGAGCCAGCGGCGTCACGTGCACGCGCGCGGGGTCGGCGCCGCGTTCGATGAGGTCGTCGGCCGTGGAGCGCGAGGGCGCCAGGAGCGCGTGGGCCCGTTTGAGCGCGGCGTGCACCCCGGCGCGGTAGAGGAGCCGCCATTCGCGCGGGAACGACCCTGGATACCTGTCGAACGCAAGGTCGTGCACGGTGACGACGAGCGCCTGCCCGTCCGCCACCGGCGGTACGGCGGCATGGTTCGTCGCGTGGATGACCTGGCACCCGGAGAGGTCTTGGGGGAGCGCCGGGCGCCCCACCACATCCCATGCAGGGTAGAGCGTCTTGATGGACCCCGGCAGCGTCACAGCTGCGAACCCGTCCATCCACTCCGGTGCCGGGTCCGTCCACGTGGAGCGGAACAGCGTGACATCGGCCCCGCCGTCCCGAAGTGCCGGGGCCAGCTCGGCGATGTAGGTGCCGATCCCCCCGGGCGCGGAGAACCAGGCTTGATCGGCGTGGAAGCCGACCTTCACCTGGATGCCTCGACACACCTGCATCCGCGCGGCCCGACCGTCGCGGAGTGCGCGGTCCCGGGCTCGAGATCCAGCCGGTCCCCGGCCGCGAGTTCGATGTCGCCCTGGTCGGTGTGGAACGTGATGGAGCCGGTCAGGCAGAACAGCACTTTGTGATAGGTGTGCTCGTGCCGCCCGTAGGTCTCGAGCGGGCCGTTGCCCCACGAACTCGAAGCGCCGCACCCTGCTGCCGCGAACGCGGCCAGCGCATCGGCGCGGGAGGCGCCGGCTTCGGTTCGCGTCGCGCCCGGCATCAGAGCGTGATCCCTAGGGTCGCCCGGGCGCGATCCAGGTCATCGACCGGCACCATCAACGTGACGGCGGCATTCGGATCCCGGCTTCCATCCACCGGGGGTTGCATCCGCACGTCGATGCCGGCGCCCAGCAGGCGTTCGAGCTGGGTGCCGGCGTCCAGCTGCCGGGGGCTCGTGACCTCCACGTATTCACCGTCGCCGGGGTCCCGCACACCCAGATCCTCGCGATCGTCTGCATAGCGGATGTCGTCCACCCGGTCCGTGTCGCCGGTGAAGTCGACCAGGATGCCCTGCGCGTCCGGCAGATTCAGCTCGTGGATGAGGACCAGCACGCCGCCGTTGTCCGTGGCGGCGCCGATGCGCGCCCCGATGCGCTCACCGACCAGCGCGTCGACCAGCTCCTGCGCATCCTCGGGCACCACCTCGGCAAGCACCATCCTGCGCGGCAGCCGTTCCTCCTCCGCGAAGAGGTCGGTGGCTTCGGTCGGCGCGTCGTCGTGCGCCACCACCTCCATCGAACCGCGCGGCGCCACCGCGTCGTCGTCATCATCGGCGGCCGCTGCGGGCGCCGGCCCCGGATCCAAGGCCGCGCCGTCATCGACGCACTTCGTCACGCCGAACGGGTACTCGGCCATGCAGACCGGGCAGTGGTTCGTCATGTCGATGCTCACGCGGAGTCTTCCTTCCTACCGGACGTCGCCGCGGCCGTTCATGGGTGCCACGCCGCGCCGCACGAACGCCGCGCGAACGCCGTTCCACGGATCGCGCGAGTACTTGCGCACCTGGAGCGCGCCGTGGCCGGTGGCATCCACACGTCCCTGCAAGACCCAGGGCGTGGGCTTCGGGCTCTCTGCCGAGAAGTAGCGCTCCAGCGCCATGAGGATCGCGCGCTCCTCCTCGGGCGTGAGGCCTTCGGGGATCTCGATCCGGCGTTCGCTCTCTTCTTTGGGGAACACGGTCGGCCTCCTACAGCGGGATATTGCCGTGCTTGCGCGCGGGCACGGATTCGCGTTTCGTGGAGAGCATGCGGAGGGCCTGGATCAGCCGGGGCCGGGTCTCCGCCGGCTCGATCACGTCATCGATGAAGCCGCGTTCGGCTGCGGCGTAGGGCGTCGAGAACTTCCGCTTGTACTCGTCGATCAGGTCGGCTCGCTTGGCCACGGGATCGGCGGCGTTGTCGATCTCCTTGCGGAACACGATGTTCACGGCGCCCTCGGCGCCCATCACCGCGATCTCGGCGGTCGGCCACGCGAACGACACGTCCGCGCGCAAGTGCTTCGAGTTCATGACCAGGTACGCGCCGCCGTAGGCCTTGCGCGTGATCACCGTCATCCGCGGCACCGTTGCCTCGGCGAACGCGTAGAGCAGCTTCGCGCCGTGGCGGATGATCCCGTGATACTCCTGCTCGGTCCCCGGCAGGAACCCCGGCACGTCCACCAATGTCAGGATCGGGATGTTGAACGCGTCACAGAACCGAACGAACCGCGACGCCTTCTCGCTGGCCTCGATATCCAGCGTTCCCGCGATCACCTTCGGCTGATTCGCGATGATCCCGATGGAACGACCGTCCAGCCGGGCGAACCCGATGACGATGTTCATGGCCCAGAGCGGGAACACCTCCAGGAACTCACCGTCGTCCACCACGTACCGGATGACCTCGTGCATGTCGTAGGGCTCTTTCGGTGAGTCCGGGATCAGGTGCGTGAGCCGGTCCTCCAACCGGGAAGGGTCGTCGGTGGCCGCGTAGGCGGGCGGATCCTCCAGGTTGTTCGACGGCAGGAAGCTCAGGAGGTAGCGCACGCGCTGGAGCACGTCCTCGTCGTCCTCACCGACGAAACTGGCCACGCCGGACTTCGAGGCGTGCGTCATGGCACCGCCCAGTTCCTCCATGGACACCTCTTCGCCCGTCACCGTCTTGATGACGTCGGGCCCCGTGATGAACATGTGCGAGGTCTCCTTCACCATGAAGGTGAAGTCGGTGATGGCGGGGGAGTAGACGGCGCCGCCGGCGCACGGCCCCATGATCACGCTGATCTGCGGGATCACGCCCGAGGCGCGCACGTTGCGTTCGAAGATGTAGCCGTAGCCGGCCAGACTCGCGGCGCCTTCTTGGATGCGCGCGCCGCCGGAGTCGTTGATCGCGATGAACGGCGCCCCCGTCTGGATGGCCAGGTCCATGACCTTGCACACCTTCTGGGCGTTGACCTCGCCCATCGATCCGCCGAAGACCGCGAAGTCCTGGCTGGCGACGAACACCTTGCGTCCGTCGATGGTTCCGTAGCCCGTGATGACGCCGTCGCCCGGTGGGCGCTTGCGATCCAGCCCGAAGTCATGCGACCGATGCACCGCGAACGGATCCGTCTCCACGAACGAGCCTTTGTCCATCAGGAGCTCAAGGCGTTCGCGGGCGGTGAGCTTGCCTCGATCGTGCTGCTTGGAGGCGGCGTCCCGGCCGCCCGGGGTCAGGGCGGCTTTCTTCTTCCGGCGGAGCTCCTCGACCCGGTCTTCCACGGTGATGGTGGGTACGTCAGCAGCAGGTTTGGTTGTCTTGGCCATGCGGGGAGTCTAGCGGGGCGGTCTCAAGGACGTGCTCAGGCGCTGAACGGGGTGTCGAGGCAGGTCTCCCGGGCGGTGGCGAGCCGGACACTGGTTACCGGGGAATCCACGACTCCCCAGGGCCTATTCGACGGGAGACAGGTCAGTCTGCTTGGTCATGCCCACGACAGATCCATGACGGCCGCGAAACCGGGACAGCCCTGGAAGTTCAAGCGGCCTTGCAGGACGGCCACTCACTTCTGCGATCGAAGACGAGAGGCCTCCAGTTTAAGACTCCATCGGAGAGCAATTCCTCCCGGTTATTGGTGAACGTAGGGGTGAAGGTCGTTCAGGAGTGACATTGCGTTTGGAATCTGAGCACTCCACCTTGGCCAGCCACGGGAACGTGAATACGGCGCGAAAAGGTGCCTCCGGCCTGAATCGTGGGCGTCGTAAGCGTCACTTGACCGACGCTAGTTCCTGCTGGGCCGACCGCGATTATCACACAGGTGGTTTGTCCCGCAGCCGTACCGGTATTGTCGATATGAACGACGGCATCTCCGGCCGGGCTTCGGGGGCAGCTGGGCGACCCAGGAGGACAAGGTGGAAACTTCTCACTGCTGGCTTGGAACCTGGGAACCCCCTGCGTGCACGAAGCGACCATACCAACGGCGATAGCCAGGCCCGCCAGAAGCCGAACTTGACCGTACAGTCTCGACCTGGTCCTACTGGTAACTGTAAGCCTCCAGATACTGCCCACTGGCCGCGTCCACGGCCACGTTGATTTCATGGTTGCTAGAGGTTGACCCTGACACCGTTGGGGACAGGTCCACTCCTGAGAACGTAACGAGCCACACGGGCCGGCCTACGTATAGCGGCGCCCGCTGCCCCGATGGAAGCACCCCCGTGTACTCAGAGTCGGTGAACGAGCCATATGCGACCGAAACTTGGACACTCTGCGCGGTTGCCATTGCTCCCACACTGTCGGTGGCCACGCTGATTGCTTGGGTTTGGGCGTTGGTCGCAGCCGCACCGGCTGGGGGTGACTGTGGGACGAAAGAAACACCAGCGTCAGCGGCCGTCGGCGCCGAGGTGCCGGTGGCCAGTTTGCTGGGCGCCTTCCTGTTCTGGGCCGAAGCGATCACGCTTCCGCTGACTGAGAGCGCAAGCAGCAGAACGATCGCCAAAGAACCCCTCAAGAGACTCATGTTGCGGACCCGCACGATTTGCTCCTCCTTGGTCATTTGGTCCAGATGTTGAAAGAACTCTGGCTATTCACCCAGGCAATCCCATAACGCGTCGAATCTGAGCTCAGCGTGAGTCCCGAGGGGGTTATCCACGAGCACGACCTGCAGTTCATGACTTGCATGTTCGTGAAGTGAACGGGCGTGCCGGAGGTTCCCGGCATGTCGTCACCGTTGTAATGGGTTTCCCCTTCCCACTCGGCGAACCACGTACTTCCGCTCCACGCGATGGCCGGATCGAAGTTCGTATCGAGCAGATCGTTGTTCCCAATCCACATGCTTATTAGCCCGGAGTTGAAGTTGTAGAGCTGCTTGTAGTTCGTCTTGGTCCCGGGGGTCACGATGGCGCCCTGTTTGTATACGAAGTTCGCGCTCGAGTTCTTCAGGTACTCCGCAAACTGGTAGACGCTGCTCGATCCCGGATCGTGCCCGTAGCCCGACTGCGCGTACCCTCCATAAGCGTTGCTAGCAATCATCGTCCACGCGGTGGAAGTAGAGCCCGACCCCCCGCAGAGCGCGCCCTTTTGGGCGGTGATGTTGGCAGTCACTCCATAGTGCGTGATTCCGGTGACGTTCGTCCCGTCGAACACCGAACCATAAAGCCCGCAAGTGGTGGCGGCCTGGGCGACACCCAGGCTGGGCGAGGAGAAGAGCAACGGCGCAGCAATCGCCGTCGATATGGTAAGAAGTCGTTTCCGCAAGCCTTCCTCCTTCACGAGTAGGTCCTGCCGCACGCCAAACAGCTAGGCAGGGAGCCCCGTGCTAGTTCGTAAGTTCCACCCTCTCTATCTCGGTGCCGTCGGCAATCCAGATCACCCCGCTGCCCACCGCTATTCTCGAGCCCACGATTCCCCGCACCGGAAGCGTGTGCACGATTCGCCCTGATGAAGGATCGACTTGCAGGAGCAGGCTATGTGCCCCCTCCTGGACTGTGTAGGTCGCAGCAGACTGCGAAGGAGGCTGCTGAAGAAGCCAGAGCCACCCATCGCTGTAAGCCAGTTGCTCAATGCGGTCGAATGGCAACCTTGAAACCGGGCCCCCGCTCAGGCTCGCATGAAAGACATGCTGCGCTGAGGTGACGAACCACACCTGCCCGAGCGAGATAGCGGCGGTTCCGCTGAGCGCTGAGTAACCCAAACTGGAGAAACTCGCATGCCGACTCGAGATGGACATCTGCGCTTCTGTCGATTTCTCGTTCACTGCGACGACGGAGTTTGTACCGATCGCGATCTGTTGAGTTCCGGGCGCAGCGGGAATGGGGGTTCCCGTTGGCGCCCCTGATGCAGGGTCAATCTGTACGAGCTGGGGGGAGCCCTCTTCGGCGAGCGTAACCCAAATGCCAGCGGCACCAATCGTAATAGCGACCGGTGCTCCATTGAGGCTGGTTCGCCCAACGACAGCATCTGACACGGGGTCGATCTTCGTCAGCACTCGCGTGCCGCTATCGATGACCCAAACAGCGCCGTCGCCGGCCGTGATGCGCCGGTAGTCACTCGATCCGGACACGGCAATCTGGTCCACCACCTGATTGGTGGTCGTGTCGATCTTCCACACCGTTTCGTAGCCCACCGCCCAAAGCGCTCCTTCGCCATCGGCGGCATCTAGCGTGCCAGTAGGCGTGGCGACGGTACTTGTGACGCTTGGGCTCCCAGGGGCTTGAGGGGCCCCCGCCGCCGCGGAGTCCTTCCCCCCAAGCGGCGACAGCCAGCTCAGAGGAAGAACGATCGCGACGGCAAGGAGGAAACCAATCACTGCAGCTGGGGTCATCCGAAGGAACGATCGGAAAGGAGGAGAGAAGCGGCGACCCTTCGATTCTTCAATCCCTTGCTTGAGTGCGGATCCAAGCGCTCGCACGAACGGTATTTCGTCGCTCATCATGCACCTCCGGCTCGTGTACCAATGATTGATTCAAGCTTGGTCAGTCCTCGCGAAACCCGCACCCTTGCGGCCCCTTCGGAACATCCGAGTTGCGCGGCGACCTGCTCGTACGGGAGGTCCAAACCAACCCGCAATCGGACTGCTTCCCGGAGCCCGGAGGGGAGCTCTAGAAGGGCCTCGCGCAAGAGGCCGCGTAACGGCTCAAGATCCGCGAGCTCCTCAATCCGTTGGGCCGAGTAGTCATCGATCTCGACACGCTCCAATCCGAGGCGGGATCGGGCCCGGTCGTCCGCTCTTTCACGGCGTAGAGCGTGACTCAATTCGTGGCGGGCGATTCCAAGCAGCCACCCCTCAACGCTCGAGCCCCTTGGGCGGTACTTGCGGCGACCTATATATGCAGCCGCAAAGGTTTCGGCCGTCAGATCCGCAGCCAGGTGGGGATCAACAGTACGCCGGTATAGGAATCTCAAGACGGCATGGACATGTCTCTCATAGAGCACCCCGAACGCAGCCGGCTCTCGGTCGGTTGTCTTCAGCAACTCAAGATCAGACAAGAGTTCGAACTCAGCCATCTAGCCTCCTCATCGAGTAAAGCCACTTCGCGATGAAAGTGTTACATCAGGATGTTCCCGGGAGAAGGGGCAGTCTCGTCGCGTTGGGGGTTGACCCAGGAAGGTACGGCAGCATAGTCTTCGCGGATTAGGCCGTCTGGGGGCCGTCGCGGAGGGGGGGCGCGTTGAGTTCGTGGGTCTTCTTCTTGCGAGGGGTTCTTGCCGCCACACTAGCCTTCACGGCTGCCTGGAAGATTCGGCATCCAGCAGAGTTCAGGGCCGCGTTTCGGCGATCTCTCCCGAGGGTGTATTGGGGTTTTGACAGGCCGCTCAGTGTCCTGCTCCCGCTCGGTGAATGTCTGCTTGCCCTCGCTCTGGTCATCCCTTCGCCCCTTGGACAGCCAGCAGCGTTAGCGACTCTGTTTGTACTTCTTGGGTTCACCGTCTCGGTGGCTAGGATCCGTGACCGAGGCGTGGGCTGCGGGTGTTGGCGCTCTCCCCAGGGCGACTCATACTCACCGCTGGCCTATGTGGCTCGAAATGGCATTCTGGTCGTCGCGTCGATCCTGGCGGCATTGCCGTTCGAAAATACCTCGTGGTCGCTCGCGCTTCTCTTGGTGGTGGCCGCGGTACCGGTCGCCCTCGTGGTCCTGGAGATCCCATCGTTTTCTGTCCTCGTCCGTCCACCAACGCCGACTCCCTGAGGGGGAATGCCATGTCGTCGCTCTTCTTATCGACCTACGTGATTCTCTGGGTCGTGGTCGCGATCCAATTGCTACTTCTTGTCCTGCTCTACCGGCAATTCGGCATGATGTTGGTTCCCGGACGGAGCCTGGTTTCGGCCGCCGGGCTCGACCTAGGAGCACCGGCGCCAATAGTCGACTCCATGGACCCAGCGAGTGGGTCCAAGACCCCGTTGGACTGGAAGGCAGGCCAGTCGATCAAACTCGCGATCTTCGCTCGGGAAGGCTGCCCAATCTGTTCGAGTCTCCGCGAGCCGGAGGCAAACCTTTCGGAACTCCACTCGGCATGGCCGGACGTCGACTTCCTCTGGTTCGATAGTAAGGCTCGAGGTGTTGATGACTACCCGGATGGGTGGAAGCCCCTGGTGAGTCCAGAGTTGACTGCTCACGACGCGATGAAGGTGCCAGCATTCCCCTTCGCCTATCTCGTTGTTGAGGGCCGGGTCGCTGCCAAAGGCGTCGTCAACGACAGGAATGACGTCGATTCCTTGGTCGCGAAGCAGTACACAAAGGGGAGAGGTAATGACTCGACCGTCAACCTGGGGGGGAGCACCCCGCTCCATGAGGAGCACGTACATGCCTGACATCGTCACGCCTCTCGCACAAGCAGCGGCGCAAGCCATCGAGCGTCGCGCGTTCTTACGTCGGGCCGCACATGGGGTCTTCGTCTCAGCTGCTGTTCTAGCGGCAGGAGGCGGGGTTGATGCCATCTTCGCGACAAACGCCTGGGCGTACTCGAGCGTGTGCGAGGGAGTGCGGGGACTGGGATGCCCTGGCGCCACTTCCGGGAACCCCTGCGGGCCGAGCCGCTGCTGCAACTACCTTCAGAATGGCGCCTTGCCGAGTGGTTGCGACTGCTCAAACAGCAGTGGAGGGTGCAAGAGCGGCACCACTCATTGCGGCGGGAACGACCCATCCGCGTGGGGCAGCGATCCGGTCACGGGGCGCGGCTGTTGGACCTGCAACAAGCAATCGCAGAAGCCGCCTCCGTGCTACAAATGCGGCACGACCACTTGCGTGGACATCACTACGTGCTGCGATTGCAAGACATCTGGCTGCGCTTACAACGGCTGCGTGAACACCGGCGCACCCAACTGCAACCGCTGCATCAGCTGGACCCAAACTCGGGTGTCGTGCTGAGCGGTTTGGCCACGGCTACGGCTGCGATAGCATTCGGCCTCCTGACCGGGCTTCTTAACATAGGTTCCGGCTGAACTGCCAACGCGGTCTTCATGACCGCAGGGAGCGGTCGGCTCTCGATGCGATTGCGAGGACCCCTCTATTTCCTGCTAGGTGCAATCCTTGGGGGCTCGATCTTCTACACCCTTCTTGCCGTTCCAGGGATCACTCTAGGCCCGCCGAGGATCGCAGGTTTCCTCCCCGCAGCTGCGGGGCTAGCCGTCTGCCTCTGGTATCTGAGCGGCAGACGATCCGTCCCGTTCGGCCGGTACGGGAGACAATCCAACTACCACCTGGCGGGCCGGGGCCGCCTCGGACTTGTCTACTTTGGCGCCCTCCTAGCCCTCGGCGTGCGGACCGAGATGTCAACCCCTTTCGTTTGGGTCGGCGCATTGTTCGCATTGACGACCACCCCAGTCAACGCACTTGCTTATGGGGTTGGGTTTGCCGTCGGCAGAAGCGCGCCGGTTCTGGCTGCAGCCTGGCGATCGAACCCTCGTCCGCCAGCCTCCGTTGTTCAGGGGGTCAGCAGGTGGGGACGTCGAGCAATGATTCTTACGCCTGTCACGGCAATGGTCTGCGGCGTCGCCTCACTGTCTCGATGATCGGTTGCAGTCCTCGATGGTTGGCCATGGGGCTGGCCAACTGGAACTTGGTGTCAGGCGCGCTTTCAAATGATGCTGATCTCCCGCCGTTTCCCGAGCCCACTCGAGAGACCACGCTTGATGGAAATCCAGTCCGGGAGCCGCAGCGGCGGGCTGGCGTGACCCCGGTTCCGGGTCCCGCCCCTTCCGTTCGCGTCAACCCAACTCAATAGAACCGAGGGCATACCCCGGTATGCGCTACCCCCGACGTTGTCCCGTAGTCCGTAGAACTTGAGGGCGGTCCTCCGCCCCGTCCCTGCCAGCTGGTGGTAGAGACGGGGTTAGGTGAGAGGAGGAACCGCCATGGCAAAGCTACCGCGTCCGCGCATCATCACCAAGGAGCGGGTCGATGAGAT
>JBBRTK010000043.1:0-15543 GCA_038244455.1 Actinomycetota bacterium | reverse complement strand
CGCGATGAGGGTGCCCTCGAACGTTACCTACGTGGAGGCGCGAACGGCCGACGGGTCACTCGCCGGCAGCGAATCATGCGATGCACCGCCGGCCCCGGCGCCCGCGGGGTGGTCGGGCAGGATGGTCTGTCTCCTATGGCTCTCCCAACGGAGCGGAGCGGCGACCCTGCGGTTCTTCGACGGCTCAAGCGGTGGCGCCATGAAGGACTGGCCGAAGTCGCGCCCGCCGATGCAACTCACGTGGGGTTCGGGAACGTTCTCGCTGCGGCCATGAGCGATATGACGCCTAGCTCGGGGGCCGATGGGATCGTGGCCTCGATCCAGGAGGCGATCGTCGGCGTGACCGGACCGCGGTTGGTCGGCCTCTACCTGTTCGGGTCGCTGGCCACCGGCGACTTCGAAGGGGGCGTGAGCGACATCGACATGATCGTGGTGCTCACCGGTCCCCCGAACGACGAACTCGCCGCACGGCTCGCCGAGATGCATGCGGACCTGGCGGCGGCGAACCCCGCGTGGGACGGCCGTATCGAGAGCATCTATATCTCCGCCCGCGGCCTGGCGAACTGCCGGTCCGAACCGACGACCATCGCGGTCATCAGCCCCGGCGAGCCCTTCCACCTCGTCGGGGCCGGGCGGGATTGGAACCTCAACTGGTATCCGGCTCGCGAGGAAGGGGTGGCCTTGGTCGGGCCGCCCATCGACTCGCTGATCCCTTCGATCCCGCTCGCCGAGTTCCTCGAGGAAGTTCGCGCATATCTCCGGGCGTTCCCCGGCCGGATCAAGGACGACGCGCACCCCGGCTCGCAGGCCCACGCGATTCTCACGATGTGCCGCGGCCTCTACACGATCCGATCCGGTGAACGACCTCCGAGCGCGCGGCAGCCGCGTGGGCGGAGCACGAGTTTCCCGACGAGGCTGATCTGATCCGTCGCGCATCGCGTGGCGTCAGCGACAGTGGCAGCCCGAGGGGCAAGACGGCAGAGCGACCGTTCCAGAAACCCGACGTTTCGTGACGAAGACGGCCAAGCTCGCGATCGAGTGATGGGCGCCCGACGACTTCGCCCTTAGACCGGGGATCCCTCCAGAAGGCGTCGGAGTCGCGCAAGGTCTTTGCCGTTCTCGCGGCGCATGGCCCGCTTCATCATGGGTGCCGCGAGCACACCGAAGCCCGTGGGTTCGCCTCGGTTACGAAGAGTCATGACTGTTGCGCCGCCGTCCGCGGCGTCCTCCCATGTGTAAGTCGTCTGCATCGGGAACGGACCTTCGGTGGTACTCATAACCAGCTTCTCCCCTGGCACGAACTCCTTGATCTCATACGTGTAAGCGAGCCGGTGCCCAAGGAACTTCGCTACGTACTCGACGCGCGAGCCGACCGCGGCCGGCCTGGCTGTCTGCCAGGTCACCGCGTGGATGTTCTCGTACCAGGCCGTCGCATTGTCGGGATCCGCAGCGAAGGCAGCTACCTGCGCGCGAGGCCGGCGGATCTCTATGCGACTAACAACGTCTACCGACATCCGTTCAGATCCTTCGCCTACGAAAGCGCCGGATCGGCGACGCCGCTCTCCACCACGTCTTTGAGCCTTGCCACGATCTTTCCCCACGTGAGGTTCACGCTGCCAAGATCGAACTCGGGCTGCGAGTCAGAGAAGCCGTCGTGGCGGAACACCACCTTGGTCCCGTGCTCGCTGGCGTCCAGCGTCCACGAGATGGTCGTCCCCTCCCAGTAAGGGAACGCGCCGGGGCACTCCCAGGTGATAGCCCGCGGCGGATCGAGGCGCTTCACAAGGATAGGCAGGCGCACCGGCGCGCCCTGGAACCCGAAGCTGAGCTCTCCTCCTTGCGATCCTTCGCGCGTCACGTCAACGAACTTAAGCTTTGTCTAAACCTTCTGTCAAGTCAAAGGATGTGCTTAACTACCCAGCGTGCAAGGCGTGTTGGATGCTATCTCGAGCCCCAGGCGCAGAGAGATCCTTCGGCTCGTGTGGGTGCAGGAGCTCTCGGCTGGCGATATCGCCGCCCACTTCGACGTGTCGTGGCCTGCCGTCTCACAGAACCTGAAGGTCCTGCGGACTGCCGGTCTGATCATCGAGCGACGGGAAGCGAATCGCAGGTTCTACCGGGCGGATCCCGCGGCTCTCGGTTCCCTACGTCCTGCGGTCGAGGAGATGTGGCGACAGGACCTCGGGCGCCTGCGACGAATCGTTGAGGAGGGTTGAATGTCTGAACGGATCGTCGAACTCACCGTGCGGTTGAGCGCTTCCCCGGCCGTGGTGTTCCCCTATTTCACCGACCCTGAGCTCTACGTTCGATGGCAAGGGATCAAGGCCGAACTCGACCCTCGACCCGGCGGTTTGTATCGAGTGTGGATGGACGATCAAACCGTGGCCCGAGGTGAGTACGTCCACGTCGATGCTCCCCACAAGGTCGTGTTCACGTGGGGTTGGGAGAACGACTCGTCCGTGCCACCCGGATCCACGAGGGTCGAACTCACCATCACGCCCGACGCTGATGGCAGCATGCTGTTGCTCCGCCATTTCGGTCTGCCGAACGATGCTGCTGCTGCGATGCACACGGAAGGGTGGAAGCACTTCACAGCCCTGCTCGAAGTCGCCGTCCGACCCGACGACGACAAGTCGGCCCCTTCCTGACCAAGTTCTTGGACGCGGATTCGACCCGGTGGACCTGTCGGGGCTAGGGTGGGCGAACGCCGGGCCCCCCGTGCCCGAAGACGAGGGAGGGACCATGATTCGCACAGCCCTGATGGTGACCGTCGCGCTGTCCATGTCCATGCTGGCGCTGCCTGGAGGACCCGCGCAGGCGACATCCGGGATCGAGGGCGTCCCCGCCTTCGGCAATGTGTTCGTGCTGGTGGGCGAGAACACGAACTACGCGCAGCTCACCACAGGCGACGCGCCGTACGAGCTCGGCTGGGTGCAGCAACACAGCGCCTGGTTCACGAACTACTGGGGCATCTCGCACTACTCCACCTCGAACTACATCGCGATGACCAGCGGGCAGTTCATCCGCTGCGAGCAACTCGACGAGAAGCCGGCAACCTGTCACCAGGACGTCCCGAACCTGTTCCAACAGCTGAACACCGCGGGTGTGTCATGGACCGACTGGAACGAATCCATGCCCGCCCCGTGCTCCCTCATCGACGCCGGAGCGAACCGGTACGGCAACGCCTACCGCGTGAAGCACAACCCGGCCGCCTACTACGACTCCATCGCCGGCCCAGACTTCTCGGGCGCCACGGGCGGCGGCTCCTGCGCGACCAACGACCTGCCGATGGGCGGCACGAGCGTGAACGACACCAGCACGTTCGATTCGGCGCTGGCATCGGGCTATGTCCCGCGGTTCAACTACGTCACGCCGAACATGTGCGAGGACGGGCACGACAACTGCAAGCCGCAGGGCAATCCGATCCGCCAGTTCGACGACTTCCTGGCGCGTGAGGTCCCGCAGATCATGGCCTCACCGGCATGGACCGCTTCGAGCGTCATCGTGATCGTCTACGACGAGGGGCAGACCGGCGGGCCGGGCAAGGCCGTGAAGTTCGCGGGCGGGAACGTGCCGTTCGCGGTGATCGGTGGCCAGGTCCATAGCGCCGTCTACACCGGGCTCACGAACCACTACAGCCTGCTGCGGACGTTGGAGGACGGCCTCGGGCTGCCGGGCTACGTGGGCGCGGCGAGCACGGCGACCACCCTGGGCAACATCTGGAACTAGGCGGGCCAGGGACGTTCAGGCCTGGAGTCGAAGGCTAGGTTGACGAACCGCGCGCTGCGCGCGTACATACCTTGCGTGGGAGACGACCGCTGAGCCCGGCCAGGCACGCCCGCCGAGGCAGCGGACAACCCTTCTTCGCGCTCGTCGGGGTCCTCCTCTTGGCCGCAGGCGGGTACTTCGGCTTCAAAGCCCTCGGGAACGCGCCCCCGACGGGATCGAAGACTCCCACGCCGACCAAGACCCACACACGCTCGACGCCGCCTCCGACCACGACCCCTCAGACCACCCCGCCCCCCGTCCCCACCGCGCCCTTCGTCGTCGGGGTTCGCCAACTGACCTTCACCGACACGTCGCGGACCATCCCCGCCACGCTCACGACCACGGGCGTGCCCAGCCCTCGCGTCCTTCACACGTGGATCTGGTACCCCGGGCAGGGCGGCGCCGCCGCCACGGGACTCCCGGTTCCCGGCCTGGCGCCGGAGCCTGCTGGAGGTCCCTATCCCCTGATCGTGTTCGGGCACGGGTACAACCTGAGCCCGACCAACTACCAGGTCCTGCTGCAAGCGTGGGTCAGGCGTGGCTACGTGGTCGCCGCGCCGGCGTTCCCGTTGGAGGTCCACGGCGCGATCCCCCAAACCGACAGCGACGAGAAGAACCAGCCCGGCGACATGAGCTTCGTCATCACGCAGATGCTGCGGCTGAACCACACCTCGTCAAGCTTCCTGAACGGGATGGTCGACCCATCGGAGATCGCCGTGTCGGGGCAGTCCGACGGCGCGAACACTGCGTTGGCCGCTGCAGACGCAAGCTGCTGCCGCGACCCGCGGATCGACGCGACGCTGCTCCTGGCCGGTCAGATCGAATCGTGGGGCGGAACGTACTTCTCGTCCGGCCACGACGTGCCGCTTCTGGCCGTGCAGGGCTCCGCCGACGCCGTGAACGACCCGCAGTGGTCCATCCAGCTCTACGCGGCGGCGCACCCACCGAAGTTCTTGCTCTGGCTCACCGGCGCCGGCCACCTGGATGCGTTCACCTACGCGAACCCCTACGAGACGATCGTGCGGCACGTGACGCTCGCGTTCCTGGACCACTACCTCAAGGGACTGCCCGTGAAGGTTAGCGTCCAGCCGCCGAGCGCTCAGGCCACGCTGACCGCCGCCCCCTGACGCCGATGCACAGATACGATGCCCGCCATGACCGTCGTCGAGATCTGCGAGTACGACACCACATGGCCGCAGCAGTTCCTGGACATCGAACGGCGCCTTCGCGCAACGCTCGGAGAGGGCGCTACGCGGATCGACCACATCGGCTCCACCTCGGTGCCCGGTCTGGCGGCGAAAGACGTGATCGACGTACAGATCTCCGTTACGGATGAGCCTGGGATGGAGGCCGAGGGAGCGAAGCTGGAAGCCGACGGCTGGATCCGCGGCGCCGGCATCTGGGGCGACCACCTGTTCCCCGGCGTAGACCAGTCCCAACACATGGGCAAGATCTTCTTCTCAGAGCCCTCCGACCATCGCCGAACCAACGTTCACATCCGCGTCCAGGGATGCCCAAATCAACGCTACGCGCTTCTCTTCCGCGACTACCTCCGCGCGCATCCGGAAACGGCCGAGGCGTACGCCAGACTGAAGCGGCACCTGGCCGGACTCCTCCCGGATGACTTAGGCCGCTACGCCGACGTGAAGGATCCCGCCTGCGATCTCATCTACCTCGCCGCCGAACAGTGGGCGGGCGCAGGCGGATGGGCCGAGCCACGGTGAGCCCGGATCCGGTCGCCCTGCTCCGGGTAGAGGCGCTCGACCGCTCCGGCCCGGCTGAGACCAACCTTCGTGTCCCTCACCCTGCCCATACAGGGAGCATGCACCCTGATCTGGTTGACAGGGAAAGAGGATCTCGCCCTAGCTGACGGTGAGTTCGGTGAACATGCCCATGGCGTAGTGGCCGGCGATGTTGCACATGAGTTCGTAGCGGCCGGGCGCCAGGTGGAGCGTGACCCAACCGACCGCGCCGGGCTCTATCCCCTCTCCCGCGCCTTGGCCGCAGGACTTGGAGGCCTCCCCCAAGCTGCCGGATTCGCTCACCTTGCCGTCCGAACCTACGGCTCGCGACCCGACGCCGCCCGCGGCCATCGGCATGACGACCAGCTCGTGCACGATGGTGCCGGCGTTCCACACTCGGAAGGAAACCTCACCGGCCACGGCCGATGTCGGGCTCACCATCACGCTCATCACCCGGCGGTAGGGAGAAACTCCGCCGCCCATCATCCCCGACCCGGAGCCGGGCATCAGCGCGCCGTTCGACCAGGTGGGCATCCCGCCGCCCATCATCCCGCCCATGTCGGCCAGGGTGACGTCGAGCGTCGAGCCCGGAAGTGACGGCGCCGAGCACGTCGGCCGAGCGGCCGTGGCGCCCGAGTGCCACATCGATCGCGACACCGCCACCGCAACGGTGGCGGTCGCGACCACGAGGACCGCGACGACTATCGGTGCCAACCCGGGCCGTTGCGGCTTCGCTGGTGTGCTCTGGTCCGACATCATCGTTCGATCCCGACCTTCTCGGATCGCAGTGAATCCGCGATCTCCTCTGCCCATGCCTTGACGGCTGACCAATCGCGGAAGTCACCCTCCAGGCCGCGGAACACCCGGAGCATGGCTCGGCGAGGGAAGCTCAAGTTCGTCCGGTCGATCTTCCCCGCGAACACGCGGTGACCTCGGGCTTTCGTAACCTTGAGGATGGCGGCGACGTCCACGGGATCCTCGCCCATCTTCTGCACCATCTTCCGCGAGGGATCGCCGACCGGGCCGCTGGAGAAGAGCCACACCGGACGAGTGCTGAGTCCGACCTTGAACCGGTTCACCAGCGCCTTCGCCGGCTCGAGCCAGTGCCCCAGGTAGACGGCGCTCCCCACGATGACCGCGTCGTATCCCTCGATCGTCCCGACCTTCTCCGCGGGGATGACCGTTGCGTCGATCCCCTTGTCGATGAGCGCGTCCCCGATCGCCTTGGTGATCTCTTGGGTCGATCCGTACCTGCTCGCCGCCGTCACCAGCACCTTCATCACATGCTCCTCTCGGTTCTCTACGCGGAGGTTGTCACCGACCAGGTAGGCCACACGGGGACAAGGGGCCCGGTACGGTCGGGACCCGGCCGGGAAGCCGGTATAGGGTGCGAGAGATGCGGAATCTCGCGCTCACGCTCGCGGCCCTCTCCTCGGTCGTCGGGTGTGGGGCCGGTTCGAACCCCCCGGCCACATCGGACCGGGTCGGCCCGTACATCGCAGTCATCCGCTACCTGACAGCCTCCGAGCCGTCGCCTCACTTGTACCTCGACACCGCCGTGTGTTCGCGGAAACGAACAGCGCCGACGTGTGCGGATCTCTCCGCGAAAGAACAGGCGGGGATCGTGAGCGCGCTCGCGGGGGAAGGCATCACGGTGCACATCCTGGATCCGGCGAGAAAGGCCGCCGTGGACCAGCGAGTGTTCACGGCGCAAGCGTCGCTGATCACCTTCGGCGTCACCACTCCGCACGGGAACGACCTGACGATATATGCCTGGATCGGGTGCGGGAACGTCTGCGGGACGGGCGCCACCTGGCTGGTCACGCGCGGCAGCAACGGATGGGTCGTCAACGGGCCGGTGCCCGGCAGCGGCGTGGCCATCGCCTGACGCCTACGGCAGGCCGGGCTGTAGCGGAGCGCGCCGGCCCAGATGCGACCGGCCCGTCAGGAGCGCCAGTGCATACAGTGCGGCGACCGCGATCAACAGCGCCCGGTACCCGACCGCCAGCGCTCCGTATTCAAGAAGCCCGCCAACGATCGCGCCCAGCAGGTTGGTCCCGAACGCGATCGTCGACGAACCCACATCCCGGAACCGGTTCGCGAAGATCAGGTTCCCCAGGAACACCGGCGTGAAGCCAACGGCGACCGCGGCGGCGAAACGCGGGATCGGGCTCAGGCCCAGGAGCGAGCCGAACGGGATGAACCACGCCACGGCCACGCTCGCGAGGAGCGGCAGGTACAGCACGCCAGGCCGCCCGACCGGCCATCGGCGGGTCACCTCGATCGCCAGGTACACCGACACCAGGATCCCGCCGAACACGAGCGCGTTCACGAACCACGTTGTCCCGAACAACAGCGCGAACCGAACCACGTTCGTCGTCTCCAGGAGCAGGAACGCTGCGCCCATGAAGAACAGATCCGCGTACGGCCGCATCTCACGGAACGGCCCTCCGGCCACGCGGACGGCGAAGACGGACGCCAGCAGGATCAGCAGCAACGCAACCAGATAGAAGGCCGGGATGCCGCGCGACACCAGGTACGGGAACGGGTAGTCGTCGGTGTTCGGCACGACCGAGGCGCCCGAAGCCTGCCAGACGCGGTCGCACACCAACGCACCCGGCTGGAGGCTCGCGGTGAGCACCACCTGGGGCCGGGGTCCCGCTCCGGGCGTCTCGTCCAGGCACGGCGGCGAGCCGAACACGCTGGCCAGCGTCGCGCCGTACCGATCGACCACGGTGGGCAGGTAGTAGTGGTATATCGCCACCACACCGTCGGGGGCCAGGTGGTCCCGCACCTCCTGGATGGCCTCCTGGGTGAACAGGTAGCTCTCCAGCCGGAGTGAGGATTGCCCGGCCAGCGCGGCGAGCGAATCGGGGATCGCGAACAGCACCATGTCGTACTTCTGCGTGGTGTCATGCAGGAACGCCCGGCCGTCCTGGATGTGCACGGTGACCCTCGGGTCCTGATACGGATGGTCGGGGTGCAGGTCACGCCCCAGTTGGTAGAGCAGCGGATCGATCTCGACGGCGTCGACGTGCTGGGCTCCCAAGGACAGCGCGATAGCGACATCGTTCCCGCTGCCCGCCCCGATGATGAGGACGTTCTCGAGGGAGTTACCGGGCGCCCGCTGATAGGGGACGTACCGGAACGATTGGTTCGTCTTCATGTAGGAAACCGGCATGATCCGCTGGTGGGGTCGGCCGTTCACGTTGATCCCGACGCTTCCGTCCGCCGCCACCGGCGTGGTGGTGATCCGCTGGTACGGCGACCAGTACGTCCTGGGCGCGAACGAGAGCACCGTGAGGACGACGATGAAGATCGCGAGCGGCGCCAGGTAGCGGCGGAGTGCGCGTTCGGTCAAGAAGGCCAGCAAGGCCACGGCGATCACGCCCCACACCAGCGGCGGCACCTCGGCGAACGAGAGCACCGAGAACGCGACGATCCCCAGGATGCTCCCCAGGATGTCCAGTCGGTAGGCCTCGAGCGGCTCGAACCGGCTGAAGACTCGGGCCACGCCTCCGGCGATCGCCGCCATGGTGACGAACGAGAGGACGAAGATGATCGGCAGGGAGACCCACTTCGCCAATGCGGGCCATCCGAACCCTCCAACCACTTGCAGCACGCCCCCGACCTTCGCCCCCTGCACGGGGAAGAGCGCGAGGAAGAGGAAGAGCCCGGCCAGTGCGGCCGGCGCCAGCCGGAAGAGATCGAAGCGGCCGCCCGAGCGAAGGAACCCGACGCCCACGCCCAGGAAGCTGGCCAGCAGGATGAAGTTCGTGAAGAAAGAGAGGTAGAGGTTGTAGGCGCCCGACCACCGGATCAGCCCCAGCTCCACGAAGAGCATGAGGAAGCTGAGCAGAACCAGCCGAACCCGCGGTGAGCGCATCGCGGAACCCTACCTGGCCGCCGCGCCCGGCCGCGACGCGTTAGAGAGCGAGGGCCTCGAAGATCCTCCGACGGATGCCCGCGGCATCCAGCCCGAGGTCGGCGTCGAGATCGGCGGGTGTGCCGTAGGTGTGGAAGAACGCCCGAGGCACGCCTATCGAGAGGAACCTGGTCGGGACGTGCGCCAGCGCCGCGGTGACCTCAGAAGCGAGGGTACCCTCGTAGAAGGGTTCGACCGTGATCACCACAGGGGCCTCGCCCGCCACCGAGGCCAGCGTCACGGCATCGAACGGCCGCACGCTGGTCGCGTAGAGAACGGTGACATCCAAGCCTTCACACGCCGCGAGCGAGCGGGAACGCATCGGCCCCACCGCGATCACGGTCGCACTCCCGCCGCGGCGTATCACCTCCATCCGTCCCGGCATAACGTCGACCGGTTCGGCGTTCGTCGAGGCGCTCAGTCGCAGGTATGTGGGACGCCCGTCCGCATAGCTGGCGCGGAGCAGCTGATCGACTTCGCGCGAGTGGCCGGGGACGAGCACCTCCATGCCGGGGACCGCGAGCATCGCGGCGACGTCGCCCGGTGCGTGATGCGTCGCGCCCTCGGCCCCATAGTCATACGAGCCGCCAACCCCCACGAACGTGCCTCCCAGCCCTTGATAGCCGAAGTCGACCTTCAGCTGTTCGTAGGGACGTTCCGCCATGAAGGGCGACAGCGAGTGTGCGAACGGATGGAACCCTTCCATCGCGAAGCCGGCGGCCACGCCAACCATCGTCTGTTCCATGATGCCGACATTCACCACTCGATCGGGGTGCCGCGCGAATGCGCCTTCGAACAGGTTCTCGCTGATCTCGGCGAGAACCAGCGCTGCGCGAGGATCCTGGTCCAGCAGCGATGTCACGGTCGCCGCGAAGGTACTCCGCATGCTCACCACTCCCCTTCGGGGATATCAGCCACGACGGCGACCGGCCGCCGATCGTGCTGGATGCGGAACGCCCGCTCGAGCGCCTCGTGGTTGTGGCCGTCCACAACGTGGGTCTCCCAGCCGAATGAACCGAGTCGCGCTTCCCACGGCGACATGTCCAACGACGAGCTGTGGTTGTCGATCACGGCGAGCGTGAGGTTCCCCAGGAGCAGCTGCGGCGCCAGCAGGATGGCCTCCCAGTTCGATCCCTCGTTGAGCTCCGCGTCCCCGCAGAGCACCACGACGCGAGGCCCGGCCAGGCCTTTCGCTCGAAGGGCCAACGCTGTCCCAACGGCCAAAGGAAGTCCGTGACCGAGCGAACCGGTGGAGGCCTCCACCCCCGGCACTAGCTGACGGTCCGGATGCGAGCCCAGTCGCCCACCGTGGGCCATGAACGAATCGAGCCACTCCTGCGGGAAGAACCCCTTCGCCGCCAAGATCGCGTACAACGCGATCGGCCCGTGCCCCTTGCTGAGGATGAACCGATCTCTGCCCTCGCCGCGTGCGTCTCGTGGATCCACCCGTAGCACCTTGTCGTAGAGGACCCACAGTGCGTCGAGGGTCGAGGAACTGGCCTCCTCATGCTTCTCATCGCCGGTGGCACGGGCCATCAGCGTGCGAACGTGCGTCATCGGGTCGACGGTCGTGTCCATGGCGACTACCATAGGACTTCAAGTTCACTTGAAGTCAAGGACCGAGTCATGAACAAGAACGACTCACT
The DNA here is from genome assembly GCA_038244455.1 of Actinomycetota bacterium. Taxonomy (GTDB): domain Bacteria; phylum Actinomycetota; class UBA4738; order UBA4738; family HRBIN12; genus JANXVR01. The sequence continues at coordinate 4,462 of JBBRTK010000043.1, read as the reverse complement.
CACCATCGGCGGGGTGGCGACTCGAAGCGGCCTGCAAACCTCAGCGATCCGCTACTACGAATCGATCGGCCTGCTCGGCTCCGATCGATCGGGGGCGAATCATCGCCGCTACTCGCGCCACGTTCTCCGGCGGATCGCCTTCATCCGGGCGGCGCAGCGGGTTGGTCTCAGCCTGGAGGACATCACCGCTGCACTGTCTTCCTTGCCCGCCGATCGCGCACCGAACAAGACCGAATGGGCCCGGTTATCGCGCGCATGGTGCGGCCGTCTCGATGATCGCATCGCCGAGCTCGAACGCCTCCGCGACGATCTCACCGGATGCATCGGCTGCGGCTGCCTCTCACTGGCGACCTGCCGCCTCTACAACCCCGACGACGCTGCGGCGGCGGATGGTGAAGGGGCTCGATTCCTCCTCGGCGACGACCCCGACCGGTTCATCGAGGGCATCGCTCCCTAGCCCGCCAGGCCGCCGCCGTCGACCGGGATCGCGGTGCCGGTGATGAACGACGCCTCATCCGAGGCCAGGAACAGGACGAGCGCCGCGACCTCTTCCGGTTCGCCCATGCGACCGAGCGGTCGCTCGGCAGCCACCTCGAGGTAGTGCTCCCACGACCATCCGCGTCGCTCCGCGTCGGCGCGCTCCATCTGCGTCATCGTATCGCCGGGGCAGACGGCATTCACCCGGATACCGTGGGGGCCGTGGTCGATCGCCATGGCCTTGGTCATCGTGATGAGGCCGCCCTTGGCCGCGCAGTATGCGACCGCGCGATCCCCGCCCTCCAAGCCCCACCCGGAGCTGTTGTTCACGATGGCCCCGGAGCCGCGTTCGATCATCGACGGGAGCGCGAACTTCGACATGAGGAACGCGCCCTTCAGGCTGCTGTCGATCTGTTCGTCCCATTCCTCCTCGGTGCACGCGACCGCGTCGTTAGCCAGATAGACACCGGCGTTGTTGAACAGCACGTCGATGCGCCCGAACGCGGACAGCGTCTCGTCCACCGCGCGCCGGCAGTCCGCGGCCGAACGGACGTCCGCCGTGACGAATACCCCGCGACCTCCTGCCGCTTCGATCTCTCGCAGAACGTTGGCGCCACGAGCCCGGTCACGCCCGGTGAATGCGACGGCCGCACCCTCGCCGGCGAACGCCACCGCAGCGGCCCGGCCGATGCCGGAGGTCCCACCCGTGATCAACGCAACGCGTTCAGTGAATCGCATCCCCACCCCTTTCTCGCCGCGCCAGGTAGCGGGCGTTGAGCTCCGCGATCCCTCGTTCCTGCCGCGGGTAGATCCCGCCCTCGAAGAACCGTGAACGCACCCCGCGCTGAGCCAGTTCGCACACTACCCAGTCTTGGCGCGCCACCAGATCGCGGAAGTCGACCACCTCGCTGGGATCGAACCCGTCCGCCGCCATCGTCTCCGGCCGGAACAGGAACGAACTCCGCACGATCGTGCGCTCGGGCCCGGCGGGATGGATCGTGACCGCGTTCACGGTCTCGGAGTGGTAGTTGATGATCAGGTTCGGCGGGAGGTACGCGCCGTAGAAGGTGTGGGCGTCTTCGTCGGAAAGGCCTGGGAGCCGCGGAAGCGTAGACAGCCCGCTAGCGGTGAACGAGGTGAGACCGTGGCCCATGGAGTTGCCGAGGGTCTGTCCTTCTTCCTCGACCTCGCCACTGCGGTAGAGCGGCACGATCTTCACCAGCTCGGGGTGCACCGCCGGACAATGCAGGCACTCGTGGTAGTTCTCGACCACGATCTTCCAGTTCGCCGCCACGTCATACTCACGGGTCGCGCCTATCCGAAGATCTCCGAGCCCGTACCGTTCGAGTTCAGCCGGGGAGTCGGGCATCTCCTCGAGCATCTGGGCAAGCGGCGGCGCGCTCCTGTCCAGGTTCACGAACAGGAAGCCGTCCCATCCCTCGAGCCGCACGGGCCAGAGGCCGTGGGCGTCGCGGTCCAGCCCGTCCTCCGCCCCGACGTTCGGGGCGCCCAGCAGTCCCCCGTCGAACCCGTAGGTCCATGAGTGGTACGGACAGCGGATGGCGCCCTTCACGGTGCCGGGTCCCTCCAGCAGCAGGGTGCCCCGATGGCGGCAGGTGTTCGCGAAGGCGCGCACCCGGTCGTCCTTGCCGCGGATCACGATCAGCGACTCGCCGGCGACCTCGGGGGTGAGGTAGGAGCCCGAACCCGGGACCGATTCGGAGCGCCCGACGCAGACCCACGACGACGCGAACACGCGGTCCAGGTCGGCGGCGTAGATCTCGGGCGCGTAGTAGTCGCGGCCGGGCAAGGTGGACCATGGGAAGGTGCCGATCTGTTCCTGCATCCCGACTCCTCGCGTTCGCTGCGAGGATGGTACCGGCCCGCCCCCAAGGTGAAGGTTCACGCCGATGCCCGGGGCCGATCGAGCGGTCAATTCCGTACAGGGTTGACCGAAATCGAACATTGGGCTTAGCGTGAGGTGTGGGAACCGGGGGGATGGACGAGGGCGTTGCTGCGGCTATCCATGCCGTTCCGGCGTGGGACGGCCACGAGCCCACCATCACTCCAATCACTGCGGGGATCACCAACCGCAACTACCGGGTGGACATCGCCGGGGAGTCGTTCGTGCTGCGGCTGGCCGGGAAGGACACCGGGCTCCTGGGCATCGACCGCGAGGCGGAGCGCGCCGCCGGGGCGGCGGCCGCAGCCGCCGGGGTCGGCCCGGAGATCTTCGCGTACCTCCCCGAGCACAGCGCCCTGGTCACCCGGTTCGTCGGCGGGGATCACGTCCCCGAAGAAGCCCTGCGAACCGAACCGGTCCTGGCCGCCGTGGTCCGTTCCGTGAAGGCGATCCACGCGTGCGTGCCGATCCCGTCGGCGTTCCCCGTGTTCCGGATCGTCGACGAGTACGCGGCGCTCGCTCGCGGGCGGGGCGTGCGCGTTCCCGAGGCCTACGACGATGCGCACGCGTTCGCGGGATGGATCGAGGGTGCGTTCGCCGAAGCGCCGATGCCCCTGACCACCTGCCACGACGACCTGCTCAACGCGAACTTCCTCCTGGAGGGCGACCACTGCTGGGTCGTCGACTACGAGTACGCGGGGATGGGCGATCCGTTCTTCGACCTTGGGAACCTCTCCATCAACAACGGGTTGGACGAGCCCGCGCAGGAGCTGCTGCTGCGCCTGTACTTCGGCGACGTTCTCGACGCCCATCGCGGGCGCCTGGCACTCATGCGGATCGTCTCGGACTTCCGCGAGGCGATGTGGGGGGTGGTCCAGCAGGCGCTGAGCACGCTGGACTTCGACTACGTGGACTATGCCGACCGGCATTTCGCGCGGCTGCTGGCGGCCGCGCAAGACGACCGGTTCGGCGAGTGGCTCGACGCGGCGAAGCGGCCGGTGCCGGCGTGAGCGACTCCTACCGCGCCATCGTGATCGGCGGCGGTGTGGCCGGCGCGTCCATCGCCTACCACCTTGCGGCGCTGGGCTGGCACGACACCCTCCTCCTTGACCGGAACGAGCTGACCTCCGGCTCGACCTTCCACTCGGCGGGGTTGGTGGGCCAGCTGCGGTCGAGCGTGAGCCTGACGCGGATGATGATGTACTCCGCCGAGCTGTACAGGCGGCTGGAGGGCGAGACCGGCGTCAACGTCGGGTGGCATGAGGTCGGCTCCCTGCGCCTGGCGTCCTCGGCGGAACGCATGCAGGAACTGCAGCGCCAGGCCGGCTGGGCGCAGACGTTCGGCCTTCCGCTCCACCTGATCTCCACCGACGAGGCCCACGAGATGTTCCCGCTGTTCAAGACCGACGGCGTCCTGGGCGCGGCGTTCATCCCCACGGACGGGCACCTGGATCCGACCGGGCTCACCATGGCGCTCGCCGAAGGCGCGAAACGCCGGGGCGCGCACGTGCGCACGGGCACGCGCGTGACCGCGATACGCACCCGCGAGGGCCGTGTGGTCGGGGTCACCACGGATGAGCACGGTGACATCGACGCGGACGTGGTGGTGAACGCCGGCGGGATGTACGCCGGGCAGATCGGGCACCTGGCCGGCGTCGAGGTCCCCGTGGTGTCGTTCGCCCATCAGTACCTGATCACGAAACCCATCGACGGCGTCCGCGCAGACTTCCCCACCATGCGCGATCCCGACCGGCTCGTGTATTTCCGCGAAGAGGTCGGCGGCCTGGTCATGGGTGGCTACGAACGCGACCCGAAGACCTGGGCGGTGGAGGATGGCCCGCCCGCCGACTTCAACCATCAGCTGCTCCCCGACGACTGGGAGCGGTTCGAGTCCTTGGCACAGAACGCCGCAGAGCTTGTCCCCGCCATGGAGACGGCCGAGATCGGCCACATGATCAACGGCCCCGAGGCGTTCACCCCCGACGGCGAGTTCATCCTGGGCGAGTCCGACGTTCGCGGGTTCTTCGTCGCGGCCGGATTCTGCGCCCACGGCATCGCGGGCGCCGGCGGCATCGGCAAGGT
>JBBRTK010000042.1:0-15639 GCA_038244455.1 Actinomycetota bacterium | reverse complement strand
GGTGGAGATGTTCGGCAAGGTCAGACGGATGCCGGCGGGCCCGGCCGCGCTCGCTCTGCGAACCGGAGCACCGTTGGTGCCATGCGGGATCTACTCGGAGCCGGGAGGTTGGCTCTGCGTGATGCGCGAGCCCATCCAGGTGCGCCCCACGGGCGATCGTCGCGCCGACGTCACCGCGATCACTCAGGCCCTCGCGAAGGAGTTCGAGGCGCTCATCTCCGTCAGTCCTGCGGATTGGCACGTCTTCCAGCCGGGGTGGGGATGAGGGTCGCGCTCGTCTGTCCCTACGCATGGGACGCGCCCGGCGGCGTGCGGAGTCACGTGCGAGAACTGGCGGAGCGGATGCGCGCCGGGGGAGACGACGTGCTGGTCCTGACCCCCGGGAAAAGTCCCGCCCCCGAGCCGTGGGTCGCCGTCGTGGGGCGCCCGGTCACGGTCGGCTACAACGCGTCGAACGTCCCCCTCGATCCACGGCCGTGGTCGCGCCGCGAGATCGGGACACGGCTACGTGCCTTCGGGCCCGATGTCATCCACATCCACGAGCCGTTCGCTCCAAGCACCTCGCTCTGGGCGCTCCTTGAAGCTCGCGGACCGGTAGTGGCCACGTTCCATTCCTCTGCTGACCGATCCCGGCTCTTCGACGCTGCCGCGCCGATCCTCCGACGTCTGGCCCGGCGTATCACCGTGCGGATCGCCGTATCCGAGGCCGCACGCACCTTCGTTGCCTCGCGCGTCCCCGGCCATTTCGATGTGATCCCCAACGGCGTCGATGTCGACCGTTTCGCCCACGCGGAGCCCGCCCGGCTGGCGGCCGGCCCGACGCTCCTTTTCGTCGGCCGGCTGGAGGAGCGCAAGGGATTCCCGGTGGCGGTGGAGGCGTTCCGCCGTCTGGCGGTGTATCGGCCGGATGTTCAGCTGCTGGTTGCCGGCGATGGGAGGGAGCGGTCGGCAGTCGATGGCCTGCCCGCCGAGATCCGAGCGCGCGTCCTCCTGCTGGGAAGCGTTTCCAACGAACGCCTCCCCGGTTACCACGCCGCCGCCGACGTGTACCTGGGCCCTGCCCTTCGCGGGGAGAGCTTCGGGATCGTGTTGGTCGAGGCGATGGCGGCCGGATTGCCCGTGGTGGCGAGCCGCATCCGCGGCTACACGGAGGTGGTCCGCGACGGGGTCGATGGCCTGTTGGTCCCTCCGGGAGACCCCGGCGCGCTGGCGGCTGCGGCCTCGCGTGTCCTGGATGATCCGGTGCTGGCCGCGCGGCTCTCCCAGGCGGGCCGGGAGCGCGCGGCCGGATTCGAGTGGAGCATCGTGGCCGCGGCGATCCGCGATCGCTACGAGCGAGCCATCGATGTGGGCCCGCCGCCGCTACGATAGAGCGATGATCGTCTGGGTCGTACTCGGCGTCGTGGGGCTGATCCTCGTGTGGATCGCCCTGGGGTTCAACGGCTTGGTGGCGCTCCGCAACCGGGCGAGCAACGGCTGGTCCGAGATCGACGTCCAGCTCCGCCGGCGCTACGACCTCATCCCCAACCTCGTCCAGACGGTCCAGGGCTACGCCGCCCACGAGCGGGAGCTCTTCGAGGACGTCGCGAAGCTCCGCAGCGCCGCGATCGGCGCGAAGGGCGTGGACCAGCAGGCGGCGGCCGATCAAGCGGTGACCGTCGGGCTGGGAAGACTCATGGCGGTGGCGGAGAACTACCCCGACCTCAAGGCCAGTCAGAACTTCCTTGCGCTCCAGGAGGAGCTGACCGGCACCGAATCCAAGATCGCCTACGCGCGCCAGTTCTACAACGACCAGGTCATGAAGCTGAACACGAAGATCCAGAAGTTCCCGACCAACCTGCTTGCAGGGGCATTCGGCTTCACTCCCCGGGAGTTCTTCCAGGCCGAAGACGCCGCTCGCGGCCCGGTTCAGGCTAGGTTCTAGGCCGCATGTACGAGCAGATCTCGGCCAACAAGCGAAAGACGGTCCTCTTGGTCGTGCTGGCCGTGATGTTCCTCGGGGGCATCGGCTACGCGGTCGGGTTCGTGGCCTTCCGGACTGGCCCGATCGGGCTGATCGTCGCCACAGGTATCGCGATCGTCATGTCTATCAGCTCCTATTTCTACGGCGATCGGATGGTGCTCGCCGCCTCTCACGCGCATGAAGTTACGGCCGAGCAGGAGGCGCGTCTGCACAACGTGGTCGAGGGGATGGCGATCGCCGCCGGCGTGCCGAAGCCACGCGTCTACGTCGTGCCGGAGAACGCTCCCAACGCGTTCGCCACCGGGCGTGACCCCGAGCATTCGTCTATCGCGGTCACGCAGGGGCTGCTCGACACGATGAACCGCGTCGAGCTGGAGGGCGTGATCGGCCACGAGATGTCGCACGTGGTCGACCGGGACATCCTGGTGGGCACGGTGGTGGCCACCCTGGTCGGCGCCGCGATCCTCCTGTCGGAATTCGTGATGCGGTTCTGGTGGTTCGGCGGTGGCGGGCGCCGAAGCGGGAACAACAACAGTTCCGGGGGCAGCCCTGTGGAGCTGATCCTGTTCGCCCTCGGGATCGTCCTGCTGATCCTGGCGCCGCTGCTGGGGCAGCTGATCAAGCTCAGCGTGTCGCGGAACCGCGAATACCTGGCGGATGCCCAGGGCGCCATGCTCACCCGGTATCCGCCCGGTTTGATCAGTGCCCTGGAGAAGATCCGGGATGCGCCGCACGCCATGCGCGGCGCGAACAACGCCACGGCGCATCTCTGGCTGGACCAGCCGTCCCGGGTTCCCGGGAGCGGGAACACCTCCACCATGGAGAAGCTCTTCTCCACCCATCCCCCCATCGAAGAGCGGATCAAGCGCCTCCAGCAGATGTGAAGAACCCGTCGAATTAGGGCCGGATGTTTGAGGAGGCCCTGCCGCGCCTCTACCATCGACCTGCGACGGATCCCTTGACGGGCCGTCATTCCCCGATCTTCAGGAGGTTCCCCACCTTGTCTCTCACCAGCCGCGGCCGCAAGGTTGTCTCGATAGTGGTGGTCGGCGTGCTGCTGGTCGGCGGGATGGCCGCATGGGCCATGAGCGGTCACGCGCCGGCCTTGCTCACCGGGCCGTTGGGCATGGGCTCGTCCTCGACTCCGCCTCCTCCTCCACCACCGTGTCCGCTGACCGGTCTGCCGCCGGCAGGCAGCAAGCCCGTCCCGCAGCGCCCAGTCGCCGCGGTGAAGGTCGAGAACACGGTGGACGCCTATCCGCTTGTCGGGTTGCAGAACGCCGACATCGTCTACGAGGAACTGGTGGAAGGTGGCCTGACCCGGTTCATGGCCGTCTACCAATGCAACGACGCGCCAAAGGTCGGTCCCGTGCGGAGCGCCCGCACGACCGACCCGAAGATCCTGGTGCAGTTCAACCTCCATCCGATCCTTGGGTACTCGGGTGCGCAGCTGGCCGTCGTGAACGCGCTGAAGCACGCGGGGATCCTGGCCTACGACGAGACGACCGGTGGGACCGCCTTCACCCGCGCGGCTGCTCCGCGGGTGATCCCGCACAACCTCTTCGTCAGTACGCCCAAGCTCTACGCGCGCGCCGGCAAGGCCGCGTCGCAGCAGGCCGCGCCGAAGCCCATCTTCACTTTCGGGCCCAAGATTCCGAACCCCAGCCGGAAGGTGTCCTCGGTGGTGATCCCGTTCAGCACGGGGGTGAGCGGCGACTGGAACTGGAACGCCACGTCCGCTACCTGGGTCCGCCAGCTGAATGGCAAGCCGATGATGCTGGAGTCCGGCGGGCCCATACAGGCGACCAACGTCATCATCCAAGAGGTCACGGTGACCGCGTCCAATCTCGTTGACGTCCTGGGGAACCATTCCCCCGAGGTCACGTTGACGGGGTCGGGCAGGGCCTGGGTTCTGCGGAACGGCCGCATGGTCACGGGAACGTGGTCCCGCACCGGTCCGAAGGCCGTGATGGTGTTCAAGTCGAAGAAGGGCTCGATCATCCCGATGGCGCCTGGTACTTCATTCGTCGAACTGATGCCCAAGGGCATGACCCCGACCTTCACGAAGTAGCCGGCTTCGCACCTGCAACCGAGCGGTAGACTCGTGGTCTTGAGTGCACTCGTCGAGGAGGGATCCACAGTGGAGCGCGAAACCGGCACGTTTCGGGTGAAGTCGGGCCTGGCGGAGATGCTGAAGGGTGGCGTCATCATGGACGTCACGAACGCGGACCAGGCCAAGATCGCCGAGGACGCCGGTGCATGCGCGGTGATGGCGCTCGAGCGCGTACCCTCCGACATCCGCCGCGACGGCGGGGTGGCGCGCATGGCCGACCCCACAAAGATCCAGGAGATCCAGGCGTGCGTGAGCATCCCGGTGATGGCGAAGGCCCGGATCGGCCATTTCGTCGAGGCGCAGATCCTCCAATCACTGAACGTCGATTACATCGACGAGTCCGAGGTCCTCACGCCGGCCGACGAGGAGTACCACATCGACAAGTGGGCCTTCACCGTTCCATTCGTGTGCGGTGCTCGCAACTTGGGGGAGGCCCTGCGTCGCATCGCCGAGGGCGCTGCCATGATCCGCACGAAGGGCGAGGCGGGGACCGGCAACGTGGTGGAGGCTGTGCGGCATGAACGGCAGATCCTGCGGGACATCGCCGAGGTGACCTCGCTTCGCCCCGAGCAGTACGTGGCCAAGGCCAAGGATATGGGCGCCCCGGTGGAACTGGTTCGGATGGTCGCCGAGACCGGCAAGCTCCCCGTAGTGAACTTCTCCGCGGGCGGGATCGCAACGCCCGCCGACGCCGCGCTCATGATGCAGCTCGGCGTGGACGGGGTCTTCGTTGGCTCGGGGATCTTCAAGTCCGAGGATCCGGCCACGATGGCGCGCGCGGTCGTGGAAGCCACGACCCACTTCCAGGACCCCGATGTTCTCGCGAAGGTCTCCCACGGACTCGGTGACCCGATGGCGGGTCTGGAGATCAGCAAGCTGGAAACGCGCCTGCAGGAGCGCGGCTGGTAGCCGGTGGATCCCCAAGCCCAAGGGAGCCCGGCCGAGCCCGCCTTCACCGGGCGCGCCGCCTACGCGATCTCGCAGACGTACTACTACGCGGCGGCGGCGATCGGCGTGGCGTTCCTGCTCGGCGGCTCGATCGCCGCGGTGATCGGACTCCGGGGGCTCGTGTTCCACCTGAACCTGCAGCTCGTCCATCAGGGGCCGCGGTCGGTGTTGAACGGGCTCGCGTTCGCCTTGACCGGCGGACTCGTCGCTTGGTGGCATCTCCGGGAGGTCAGGGCCCGCGCGGGGCGCGCTCCCCGCCCTGTGTTCTGGGGAGGAGCGCTCTATGCACACGTGGTCGCCCTGTTCGCCCTGATCGTTGCCATGGCCGGGGCGGTGATCGCGCTCATGGGGGTGGTCAGCCTGGCATTCCCCGTCTGCGTCTCCAACCCCATCATGCAGGGTGGTTCCTCGGGCTTCGTCAGCTCGGCGCCCTTGACGGGCGGGACGTTCTGCTTTTCGACCTCGAAGGCGGCCGAGATCAGCATCGTGAACGGCGTCATCGTGCTCGCGCTGGCCGGGGCTGTCTGGCTCTGGCACCTTCGGCAGGGCCGCGCCTACACTGCGGCCTCGCCGGCCGCCTGACCTGCGCGTTCCCTATCATGGCCCGATGGTGAAGGCCGGCGTGCTCGCGTTGCAGGGTGACTTCCGCGAACACGCGCGGATGCTCTTCGCGGCCGGCGCCACTCCCGTCGAGGTGCGAACGCCCGAGCAGTTGGCCGACGTGGAATGCCTGGTCATCCCCGGCGGTGAGTCCACCACGATCGGCAAGCTCGCTCGCCTCTACGGGTTCGTGGAGCCGGTGCTGGCGCGCGCGGCCGCCGGTATGCCGATCTTCGGGACGTGCGCCGGCATGATCGTCCTGGCTGAACGCATCGACGGCCCGGGCGAACCGTTGTTCCCGCTGATCGATATCACGGTGCAGCGCAACGCATACGGCCGTCAGGTCGAATCCTTCGAAGCAGATCTCACGGTGGAGGGGATCGACCATCCGGTTCGCGGGGTGTTCATCCGCGCTCCCAGGGTGGACGATGTCGGGCCCGAGGTTCGTATCCTGGCCTCCCATGAAGGCCACCCCGTGGTCCTGGAGCAAGGCAACATCGTGGTGGCGTCCTTCCACCCCGAGCTGGTGGGGGACACGGCGCTCCACGAGTACCTGCTGAGGAAGGTGTAGATGTCCGGTCACTCCAAATGGGCAACCATCAAGCGCAAGAAGGAAGCCACCGACTCCAAGCGTTCGAACATGTACGCGAAGCTGCTTCGGGCGGTCGAAGTCGCGGCGCGCGAGGGCGGCGGGAGCATCGAGGGCAACATGACGCTCGCCTCCGCCGTGGAGAAGGCCAAGAGCTTTAGCGTGCCCAGCGACAACATCGACCGTGCGATCAAGCGCGGTGTGGGCGAGGACAGCAACGCCGCGCACTACGAGGAGCTGGTCTACGAGGGCTACGCCCCCGGTGGGATCGCCCTGCTGATCGAAACCCTCACCGACAACCGCAACCGCACCGGCCAGGAGGTCAAGCACGCCTTCAGCCGGAACAACGGCAACCTGGGCGAACAGGGGAGCGTCGCGTGGATGTTCACGCGCATGGGGATCATCGTCGTGGACAAGGCGGTAGCGCCCGACGAGGATCGGCTGCTGGAGCTGGCCCTGGAGGCGGGGGCCGGCGATGTGATCGACTCGGAAAGTTCGTGGGACATCCTGACCGAACCCGGGGTGTTCAAGCAGGTGCAGGGGGCGCTGGAAGAAGCAGGCGTCCAGGTGTACTCGGCGGAGCTCACGATGATGCCCCAGACCAGCATCCCGGTGGACGGCGGCGAGGCGCGCCAGGTCCTCAAGCTCATCGAAGCCCTGGAGGAGCTCGACGACGTCCAGAACGTCTACGCGAACTTCGATATCCCCGAAGAGGTCATGGCCTCGCTCTAAGGTTGAGCGGGCCCGGTCGGGTGATTGCCCGCGGTCGGCCTCGCACCTAGACTGCACGAACAGATGTTCGACACGTGTGTGCTCGGTGTGGACCCCGGCGTTGCCCGGATGGGCCTGGCGTGCGTTGCCCGATCGGATCGCAGACCCGTCCTCCTATGGTCGGAGACCGTGCGCACGCCCGCCGGGATGGACGAGGCCGAACGCCTCAGCATCCTGGCTGCCGCCGTGCGACGGGCGATCGCGGACCACGGGCCGGGAAGCGTTGCGCTGGAACGCGTGGCATTCAATAGGAACGTCGTGAGCGCCCTTCAGGTGGCACGGGCGACAGGCGCCATCATGGTGGTCGCGGCCGAGGCGGGCTTGACCGTCGGCGAATACGCTCCCACCGAGGTGAAGAACGCCATCACGGGGATGGGCAACGCCGACAAGGCGCAGGTTCGTGACGCATTGGTCCGGATCCACGGTTTGAAGGCCGTGCCGGAGCAGCCCGATGCCGCGGACGCCGTGGCCATCGCCCTCACCCACCTCACGGGGGCGCGGTTGCGTTCGATCGCCGGGCTGGGAGCGCGATGATCTCCTTCCTGGAAGGCGAGGTTGCAGAACGTTCTGCGACGGGCATCGTGCTGAACGTGGCGGGGGTCGGCTACGACATCCTGGCTCCAACATCCGTGGTAGCGGCGCTTCCCGCCGTCGGGCGCAGGGCGCGGATCCACACCAGGATGGTGGTTCGGGACGACGCCATGCTCCTCTACGGGTTCTCCACCACCGATGAGCGTGCCCTGTTCGATCACCTGACGGGGGTCAGTGGGGTGGGGCCCAAGGTGGCGCTGAACATGCTCTCGTCGCTGACCACGGCCGCCCTCACTCGAGCCATCGTGGACGGCGACGCGGCGGCCCTGGTGGTGGTCTCCGGCGTGGGCAAGAAGGTCGCCCAGCGGGTCATCCTGGATCTGCGGGAGAAGCTGGGCGGCATGACGGAGCTGACCGCCGAGGGGCCCGTCGCCGACGTGCGCGAGGCGCTGATCCAGTTGGGGCTGACGCAACAGGAAGCCGCACAGGCGCTCACCGGCGTTGAGGCCGACGGCCGGGATGTCGAGGATCTGCTGCGCGAGGCGCTCCAGCGCGTGGGACGCTAGGGCGATGGACCCGGATCTGGACCTCACCGCGGACGAACGCCTGATCGAAGGCGGCGTCGTCAGCCCCGAAGATCGCGAGTTCGATGTGGCCCTTCGCCCGCGCTCCTTGGACGAATTCGTGGGGCAGGAGCGGGTGAAGGAACAGCTGGCGCTGCTCATCGAGGGGGCCCGGGCGCGCGGGGAGACCGTCGATCACCTGCTGTTCAGCGGTCCTCCGGGCCTTGGGAAGACCACGTTGGCGCAGATCGTCGCGCACGAGATGGGGGCTGGGTTCCAGCCCACATCGGGGCCGGCGCTCGATCGCCCGAGCGACCTCGCCGCCATCCTGACCAATCTGGGCGAAGGCGACGTGCTGTTCGTGGATGAGATCCACCGTATGCCTCGACCGGTGGAGGAAGTGCTGTATCCGGCGCTCGAGGACTTCAACCTGGACGTGATGCTTGGGAAGGGGCCGACCGCCCGATCCATCCGGCTGGAGCTGCCACGCTTCACGTTGGTCGCGGCGACCACGCGGCCGGGGCGGATCACGCTCCCGCTCCGCGAGCGGTTCGGATTCAGCCCGCGCCTTGACTACTACGCGCCTGATGAGCTGGCGACCATCGCGTTACGGTCGGCGGGGATCCTGGGTGTGGACACCGACCAGGACGGGGCCGATGAGATCGCGCGGCGTTCCCGCGGGACCCCCCGGATCGCGAACAGGCTCCTGCGACGGGTCCGTGACTTCGCGGAGGTCCGGCACCAAGGGGTCATCTCGGGGGATATCGCGCGCGCGGGTCTCCAGCTCTTCGAGGTCGACGAACTCGGACTGGATCGGCTGGACCACGCGGTCCTTGCGACCCTGATCCAGAAGTTCGGCGGCGGCCCCGTTGGGCTCTCCACGCTGGCTGCCTCCGTCGGGGAGGAAACCGACACCATCGAGGACGTGGTGGAGCCCTACCTCCTTCAGCTTGGGTTCCTCCAGCGAACTCCGCGGGGCCGGGTGGCGACCCCTCGGGCAACGCAGCACCTGGGCATCGCGGAACCCGGCACGTTGCCACTCTGACGCCCGCCGACCCAAGCCGAGCCGGGACGGGTAGACTCGGGCCTCCCGTACAACGACGAAGGGCATCGCCATGTTCACCTCGTTCCTCGCAACTACCGCCCCGTCCTCCGGCGGAGGCCTCGTGACCCTGGCCCCGCTGCTCCTGATGGGTGTGCTCGGCTACTTCCTCCTGATCCGGCCTCAGCAGCGCCGCTCCCGCGCCCAGCAGGCGCTGCAGCGCAGCGTCGAAGAGGGCGACCAGATCCTGACCACGTCGGGCGTCTACGCCACCGTGATCGAGATCGATGAGGATGAAGGCACCGTCATCCTCGAGATCGCGCCCGGGACGCACATCAAGGTGGTCCGCGGGGCGATCGCCCAACGCCTGACCGAGGATGCGTACGACGAGGATGAGGACGAGGAGGATGGCGCCTCCACCGGGTTCCTGTCCGAGGGCACGGGAGACGACGCCACGCCGTGAATCTGACACCGGCGGCCGGAACGCTATCCTTTGCGCGCCCCGCGCCCTCGCGTTTCGCCACCACGGCCGACACAGGACTGAGGACTGAGAACCCTTGAAACGAACCAGAGGTCTGTGGACCAGCATCGTCTTCGTGGCGATCTTGGTGGTGTCGTCACTGGCTGGGTTCTTCACCAGCAGCCTGAAGCCGGTGCTCGGGTTGGACCTGGAAGGAGGGGTGTCGGTCATCCTCGCCGCTCCCCCCGGCACGTCCAGCAGTGTGATGCAACAGGCGCTCACGAACATCCGGAACCGCGTTGACGCATTCGGGGTCGGCGAACCCGATATCGCCCTTACAGGGACCACCATCCAGGTCCAAGTCCCCGGCCTGACGAAGAGCAGCATCCAATCCCGCCCCAAGACGCAGTACTGCCTGATCGGCCCGACAGGTGAGGTCTACGCGTGCGGGACCACACAAGCGGCTGCGGCGGCCGGACTTAAGGTCCTGGCGGTCGTAGGAACGCCGAACAACGTCTGCATCGAGGACAAGTCCGGGAAGCAGCTGAAGTGTTACGGCAGCCAGACCGAGGCCGACACGGCCCTGAAGGGACTGAAGGTCGCCGCGCAGACATCACCCACACCCACGCCGTCGGCGACAGCCGCGCCCACGCCGGCCTCGAGTCCGAGCGGGGCCGGCCCCGGTATTGCCCCCTCGGCCTACTGCGTCACGGACCCCGCCGGCATCCAGCTGGGGTGCAAACCCACCCAGACGGAGGCGCAAGCGCTACAGAAGACCTACAAGACAAAGGTGGAGGGAACCGACTGGTGCATCGCCGACAACGGTCTGGCCATCGTGAATCCAACCCCCAGCCCGACACCGAGCGCCGTCGTGACCACGCCGACGCCCTCGCCCAAAGCCGGCAAGGCCAAGCACGCGACGCCTACGCCGTCTGCGGCCCCCAGCGCCTCGCCGTCACCGACCGTCCCGAAGCCGAGCCCCTTCGCGACGCTGGATCGAACGCACGCCGACCCTCTGCCGTGCGGATTCGCGACCAAGAGCGCGGCGCAGACAGCCCTTGACGCCATCCCCGTGACGAAGGAAACGAAGGTCAACTGCGTGGTCAGCTCGACGCAGCAGGTCCTGGGCTGTTACGTCAGCATGGCGCGCGCGCTGAACAAGCAGCGCCTGACCAGCCAGGGCCACCTCTTGGACATCATCGGGAAGACCTCGCGTCTGGAGGAGCGGCCGGTGCTGGCCGTTCTGGCCGCGGGAGACCCAACCCCGATCACCTGTAGCAAGGCCGACCCCAATATCGCGGCGGAGCAGTGCAACAAGATCGGCGCGCTGGACAAGGCCACGGTGGTCTATCCGGATCCCCGGCTGCGCGCGAAGGTCCGGTTGGGCCCCGTCGTGGTCGACGGCGGCAACATCAACAGCGCGACGGCCGTCTACAACCCCGCGTCCCAGTCGAACAGCACCCCGCAGTGGGTGGTCTCGTTCGTGATGGACAGCGTGGGTACGGCCGCGTTCGCCAAGGCCAGCACCCTTGCGTACCAGTATCACGCGGCAGGCCAGTCTCCCCTGGACCAGATCGCGATCGCGGTCGACCGCACCATCATCTCCAGCCCGCAGGTCATCAACCCGATCACGAACGGCAAGGGAGAGATCTCCGGCAGCTTCACGCAGCAGACCTCGAGCGACCTGGCGACGATCCTTAACGCGGGCGCACTCCCGGTCGAGCTCACGCGCAAGGCCACGCAGACCGTGAGTCCGACCCTGGGGAAGGCCTCTCTCCACGAGGGCATCGTCGCCGCACTGGTCGGACTGGGCCTGTTGTTCCTCTACCTGCTCTTCTATTACCGGCTGCTCGGTCTGGTCGCGTGGGCCGGGATGGCCATCTGGGCCACGCTCGCGCTCGCGCTGGTGTCTCTGGCGGGCAAGAGCCTCGGCTATGCCCTCACGCTCGCCGGTGTGGCCGGGCTCGTGATCTCTCTCGGTGTCACGGCGGACTCCTACATCGTCTTCTTCGAACGGCTGAAGGACGAGGTTCGCAACGGGAAGTCGCCTCGGGCGGCGGTCCAGCCCGCGTTCAAGCGGGCCTTCAAGACCATCGTGGCCGCAGACCTGGTGACGGGGATCGCCGCGGTCGTGCTCTATCTCACCGCGATCAGCTCGGTTCGCGGGTTCGCGCTGACGCTGTTGGTCGCGACCATGCTGGACCTGTTCGTCGTGTACTTCTTCAAGCGTCCGACGGTGTTCCTTATCGCACGGAACCCCAAGCTCGTGAGCCTCCCCGGGTTCGGGTTAGAGAGTGGCGTCGCGGCGCAGGCCACGGACGGGAGCGAGGTGTGAACTACCGCCACGCGATCGACACGTACCGCGGGCACACCATCCCGCACTTCCGCCTCATCGAACTCCGAAAGCGATGGTTCATCTTCTCCGGCGTCATCATCGCGCTCTCGTTGGTCGGGCTCTTCACCCGCGGGTTGAACTTCTCGATCGACTTCAAGGGCGGATCGCAGGTCACCTACACGATGCATAAGACCGTGACCGTGCCCGAGATCTCGGCGCTCCTTTCGACGCTCGGTCGCGCTGACTCTCAGGTCCAGGTGGTGAACGGCACCCAGGTGCAGGTGCGCACCGGCGCGTTCACGAACACGGCGGAGACGGACAAGGTGGCGGCAGCGCTCGCGGTCCAGGCCGGCATCAACCGCGCCGACGTGAACACCACCAGCTTCAGCGCCACGTGGGGAAGCGAGATCTCATCGAAGGCCTTGAAGGGGCTGGTGCTGGTCCTGCTGGCGATCGGGCTCTACATCGCCATGCGGTTCGAGATCAAGATGGCGGCGGGCGCGATGATCGCGCTCGTGCACGACCTCATCATCACGATCGGCGTCTACGCGCTGGTCGGCCGGGAGGTCACGCCGGCGACCGTCATCGCGGTGCTCACCATCCTCGGGTTCTCGCTCTACGACACCGTGGTCATCTACGACAAGATCCAGGAGAACACCGAGTCCAGCGCCCAGCTCGCACGCCTGGGGTATGTGGGCGTCGTCGACCGCTCCCTGAACCAGGTGCTGATGCGATCGGTCAACACCTCGTTGGTCGTGCTGCTGCCGATCCTGTCGCTGCTCCTGTTCGGCGGGGTCACCTTGAAGGACTTCGCGTTCGCGATGTTCGTGGGGGTGACCACGGGTGCGTACTCCTCGATCTTCATCGCGGCGCCGGTGCTCAGCATGATCAAGGAGCGCGAGCCCAAGATCCGCCAGATGGAGGACCGCCGGCTCCGTCGAGGGGCGGCGGAGGAACCCCTTCCGGAAGAGGTGGCCACCGCCACCGCCACCGCGGGCGTGGCCGTCGCCGTGGCCCGAACCTCGGACCAAGCGGCCCAACGCGTCACCGCGCGGACCGGTGCGGGATCGGGCGCGCGCCCCAAGAGCAAGCGCAAACCGCCGGCGAAGAAGAAGCGGCGGTAGGTCGTGGAGCTCGACGCGATCAAGGCGTTGATCCGCGACGTTCCCGACTTCCCCGAGCCGGGCATCGTCTTCAAGGACATCACGCCGGTGCTGGCCGACCCGATCGCGTTCTCCACCATCACCGACCTCATCGTCGTGCATTTCGGACGGGGCAACATCGACAAGGTGGTCGGCATCGAGGCTCGCGGGTTCATCCTGGCCTCGCCCGTGGCCTATCACTTCGGCGCCGGGTTCGTGCCGATCCGTAAACTCGGCAAGCTGCCATGGAACACGGTCAGCGAGGAATACGACCTGGAGTACGGGACCGCGACGCTCGAGCTGCACCGTGACGCGGTGGCCCCCGGCGAACGAGTGCTCATCGTCGACGACGTGCTGGCCACAGGTGGGACGGCAGCCGCCGCGGCGTCGTTGATAGAGCGGATCGGCGGCACGATTGCCGGCATCAGCTGCATGATCGAACTCGATTTCCTCCACGGGCGGGACAAGCTCCCTGGCTACGACATCTTCAGCCTGCTCCACTACTGAGCGGCCCCGGCGGGGAGCATCCCTCGCTCGGGGCGACACCTCCGTACACTTGGCCGGAAGGAGGCACGGTGGACGATCAGGAACAGGTGACGGTCAAAGCCCAGCCGGAGCAGCCACCGGGGCGCCGAGGCAGCCGGCTCCCACGCCCACGCCTCCGCCGTTCCGATGCGCCCAGCCGGATCGCTCCTCTCTTGCGCGATGTTCGTGCCTACAACCAGAAGGCGGACCTGAAGGAGATCGAGCGGGCGTTCCGGTTCGCCGAGGTTGCGCACGAAGGACAGCACCGGAAGTCCGGGGAGGAGTTCATCGAGCATCCGCTGGCGGTCGCGCGGATCGCGGCGCAGCTCCACCTGGACACCACCAGCCTGGAAGCGGCCCTCCTGCACGACACCGTGGAAGACACCTCGGTGACGATCGCGCAACTGGAGGAACAGTTCGGGCCCGAGGTTGCCGGCATCGTGGACGGGCTGACCAAGCTGGATAAGCTCGAGTTCAGGAGCCGCGAACAGGAGCAGGCAGAGAACGTTCGCAAGATGATCGTAGCCATGGCCGGCGACATCCGTGTGCTCCTGATCAAGCTCTCGGACCGCCTTCACAACATGCGAACCCTCGGAGCCCTGGCGCGAGACAAGCAGAAGCGGATCGCGACGGAGACCCTGGAGATCTACGCGCCCCTGGCCAACCGGCTGGGTGTCCAGGAGGTGAAGTGGGAGCTCGAGGATCTCTCGTTCAAGGCGCTGCACCCGGGTCCCTATCGGGAGATCGCGAACCTCGTCGAGACGCGTCGAGGCGAACGGCAGGCGCTGATCGCCGAGGTGACGGAGTCCCTCCGCACGAAGCTGAAGGAACTCGGGATCAAGGCCGACGTCGACGGCCGCCCGAAGCACCTCTATTCCATCTACGAGAAGATGGTCATCCGCGGCAAGGAGTTCAACGAGATCTTCGACCTGGTGGGGATGCGGATCCAGGTGGAATCGCTCAAGGACTGCTACGGCGCTCTCGGTTCTGTCCACGCCCTGTGGAAGCCCGTACCCGGCCGCTTCAAGGACTACGTGGCTATGCCCAAGGCGAACATGTACCAGTCCCTGCACACCACCGTGGTCGGGCCGGGCGGGCGTCCGCTCGAGATCCAGATCAGGACCCGGGATATGCATCGCACGGCGCAATACGGCATCGCCGCGCACTGGCGCTACAAGGAAGGCCCGAAGGAGCGGCGGGAGGCGGCAGACCTGGCCTGGCTCAGCCAGATGATGGACTGGCTGAAGGACATGGCCGATCCGCGGGAGTTCATGGACTCCCTGAAGATCGACCTGTCGGGCGGGCGGGTGTTCGTCTTCACGCCCAAGGGCGATGTGGTGAACCTCCCCTTGGGCGCCACGCCCGTTGACTTCTCCTACGCCATCCACACCGAGGTCGGTCACCGGACGGTCGGCGCGAAGGTGGGCGGCAAGCTGGTCCCGCTCGATTACGAACTCCGGACCGGGGACACCGTGGACATCCTCACCTCGAAGGCGCAAGGTGAGGGCCCGAGCCAGGACTGGTTGCAGTTCGTCCAGACGCCGCGGGCCCGGTCGAAGATCCGGCAGTGGTTCACGCGCGGACGGCGCGAGGACGCGCTGGATCAGGGCAAGGACGCGCTCCAACGCCTGATGCGCAAACAGAACCTGCCCTTCAAGCGCCTGGCGACCCAGGACACCCTCAGCCAGGTTGCCGGCGAACTGAAGTACGCGAAACTCGAGGATCTCTACGTGGCGCTCGGGGAGGGGCAGGTGTCGCCGCAGTCGGTCGTGGCGCGTATCTCGCGGCTCCTCACGGGACACACGGAAGAGGATGTGACCGAGGTGCCCCTGGCCCGGCCGGTGAAGATCGGCGGGAAGCAGGACATCGGTCAGGGCGTGGTGGTGAAGGGGTTGCCCGACGTCTGGGTCCGGCTCTCGCGCTGCTGCACCCCGGTCCCCGGCGACCAGATCATGGGCTTCGTGACGAAAGGCCAAGGGGTGAGCGTGCACCGAACCGACTGTCCGAACGTGAAGTCGCTCCGAGAGGCGCCCGAGCGGGTCATCGAGGTCACTTGG
>JBBRTK010000041.1:0-15777 GCA_038244455.1 Actinomycetota bacterium | reverse complement strand
CTTCCGCGGTTCGCGGGTCGTGAAGTGCAGGTCAGAGATGTGGAGCACCGTGATCGGTCCCGGGGCGTCCGCCGGTAGGATGTCCAGGCGGTGCCGGGTGATACGGAACCACGAGTGCTCGATGAGCACGCCGTAGAGGACGCACACCACACCCACGCCCAGCAACCCCGCCACCCACGCAAGCACGGGAGGAGTCTAGTGACCGACCCGACACTGAAGACGCAGATCCGCGAACAGATGACGACGGCTATGAAGGCCGGCGACAAGCTGACCGTCGGATCTCTCCGCATGCTCACGGCGGCCATCCAGTTCAAGGAGAAGGAAGTCCTCCACGAACTCTCCGACGACGAGGTTCGCGAGGTGGCCGGCAAAGAGGTCAAGAAGCGCGGCGAGTCCATCGAGGCCTTCGAAGGCGCCGGACGAACCGAGCTGGCGGTCAAAGAGAAGGCCGAGCGCGACGTCATCATCCCGTTCGCCCCGGACACGTTGCCCGACGAGAAGCTGGACGCCCTGGTCGAGGAGGCCATCGCCGCCACCGGCGCCACCTCCATGAAGGAGATGGGCAAGGTCATGGGCATGGTCATGGGGAAGACGAAGGGATTCCAGGTGGACGGCACCGTCGTTCAAGGGAAGGTTCGGGCCAAGCTCGGCGACTAGTGCGTGCGGCCCACGGTGATCGTGACCGTGCTGCCCTGGTTCGCCGGGGCCCCCGCAGCCGGCGACTGATCGACCACCAGGCCCACCTTGGCGGGGGAGATCACCACCAGGTCCTTGATGACCACCACGAACCCGGCCTTGACCAGCGCGGCTTTCGCGTCGGCGAGCGGCAGGCCGATGACCTTGGGGAGCTTGATGGTGGCGGGCTTGCCGGTGCTCACCTCGACGAACACAGTGGTTCCGAGTTCGGCGGAGGAACCGCCCGCGGGGGACTGCGTTACCACCGTGCCCTTCGGGGCGACGTCGTCGATGGGCTTCACCACCGTCACGAAATGTGCGGTCTTCAGGAGCGCGGTGGCCTGCACCTGGGTCTTGCCTACGACGCTCGGGACCATGGCCTTCTTCGGCACGGGTGGGGTAGGGAAGGAGATCGCCGGCATCCCGGTCATCACGTGCTGCATGTAGGCAGCCCAGATGGGGGCGGCGACCGAACCGCCGAAGACCGATTGCCCGAAGTAGGGCGTCATCGTCGTGTCAGTGCTGGGGAAGCCGACCCACACGGAGGTGGTGACCTGCCTCGTGTAACCGACGAACCAGGCGTCGGCGGAATCCTGCGTTGTGCCGGTCTTGCCCGAAACCGGCCAGGGCGAGAGGTTCGCCCCTGAACTGCCGGCCGTGCCGCTGGTGACCACGCCGTGGAGCATCGCAGTGATGAGGTGCGCCGTATCGGGCTTGAGGACCGACTGGCAGTCCGGCTTGTGCCGGTAGAGCACGCCGCTGGAGTTAAGGATCCGGGTGACGGCGAACGGTGCGCAGTGCACGCCGTCGTTGGCGAACGTTTGATATGCCGACGCCATCTCCAGCGGGCTGACGGAGTTGGTTCCCAATGTGATGGAGGGAACGGCCAAGAGGTCGCTCTTGATCCCCATGTCGTGTGCGGCGGTCACGATCGCCGCGGGCGTGACCTGCAGCGCCAGCTGCGCGAACACCACGTTGATGGAATCGGCTGTGGCCGTCCAGAGGCTCAGCATCCCCATGTCGCCCGCGCCCTCGGAGTTGCTGACGCAGTGCGAGGCGCTGGTCCACAGGGGCGAACAGAACGGTGACCTTGAACTGAAGGTCGCGTTCGGAGAGACGTGCTGGCGGAACGCTGCAACCAGCGTGAACGGCTTGAACGCCGAGCCGGCCTGGCGGACCGAGGTCACCAGGTTGACCTGATCGCGCGCGAAGTTCCGGCCGCTGAGCATGGTGCGGATCGCGCCCGTGGCGTTGTCGATGGAGACGATCCCTGTGTCGGGCTTGTCCTTGTAGGACGGGTTGTAGGCGGAGGTCGCCCAGGGCGCCTGCGCCGCCTGCTGGGCGTAGGACTGCCAGTGCGGATCCAGCGTCGTGTAGATCTTCAGTCCGCCTTCGTTCAGCGCCCGCTGGCGGGTCGGCTTCCCTTTGCCCAGCGAGTCGAACTCGCCGTTCGGGTTGTCCAGGATCTGCTGCGTGAGGTACTGAACGAAGTAGGGCGGCTTCTTCTGGAGGTTGTCGCCGTTCTTGGCCAGGATGCCGAGCGGCTTGGCCTTCGCCTGGTTGGCCTGCGCCTGCGTGATCGTGCCGAGAACGGCCATGCGATCGATGACGAAGTTCCGCCGGGCTAGGGCTTGGTTGGGGTGCAGGATGGGGTTGTTGCCCTCGGGGCTTTGGATGAGACCCGCGAGCAGCGCGCCCTGAACCAACGTGAGTTTGGACGCCGGCCGGTGGAAGTAGTACTCGGCGGCAGTCCCGATCCCGTACTGGCCGTTCCCCAGGTAGACGTCGTTCAGGTAGAGCTCCAAGATCTGATCCTTCGTGTACTTCTGTTCGACTTGCATGGCGATCGCCAACTCCTGGAACTTCCGCGCGAATGTTTGTGAGGCGTCACCCAGGACCGCGTTCTTCACCAGCTGCTGGGTGATGGTGGACCCACCCTGGCTGGGGGCGCCCGCCTTGACGTCGGCGACCAGGGCGCGGAACAGCCCTCGAAGGTCGAGCGCGCCGTGCTGGTAGAACCCCGAGTCCTCGGTATCGACCACGGCCTGCTGCGCGATCGTGCTCACATGCGAGAGCCGGACGATCTGACGGTTGTCCAGGTACAGCTGGGCCAAGATCGTCTTCCCGTCGCTCGCGTAGATGGTCGAACGCTCGGGGAACTTGGGGATGTGGGTGAAGTCGGCCCCCTGCGCCACTAGCTGGTCGTTGAGATGCGTGATGCCTGCGCCGGCCGCTAGGAAGGGAGGGGAGATGACGAGCGCGAGCAATCCCGCGCTCACCGCGATGACCGGGATGAGGAGCAGGATCGCGATCGGCTTGAACACCGGTCGGTCGCTGAGTCTGCGGAGGTCGCGCCCCATGGAGTTGCGCCAAGGATACTCCCGGCCTGCGTGGGTACGATGAGGCCCTCATGCGCAGATACCTCTCGTTCGTTGCGGCTCTGGCCATGCTGGTCGCGTGGCCTGCCGTAGCTGTCGCGGCCGGCGCTTCCTCCGCGCCCACGGTTGCCCCGGCGCCCATGCGTGTCGAGGTGATCAAGGTCGAGGGACCCATCGACAGCACGCTCCTGTCCTACGTCCAAGGCAAGCTCGCCACTGCCGAACAGGAGCACGCCATCGTGGTGCTGCAACTGAACACCGCGGGCACCCTGGGTCAGGACGGGCTCGCACTGGGCGACGCGATCGCCACGATGAACGTGCCGGTCATCACCTGGACGGGCCCGGAGCCCGCGAAGGCGGCCGGGGCAGGCGCCCTCCTGATGCAGGCAGCCACGATCGCCACCGTGGGCCCCGGGTCGCAAACGGGTCCGCTCTATCCGCTGGACCTCGCGCATGCCGGCGAACGACCGGATGTGACCGCAGCCCTCGCCCGCTGGGCGGATCTGCACAACCGAACCGCGCCCGACCTCTCGCTGATCGCCGACACGGGGATCGCGGCTCAGCCGGCGATCGACGCGGGTTTGGCCTCGTTCGCGGCGCTCTCCGTGCCGGATCTGTTGGACAAGCTGAACGGACAGGCCGTCCAGGTGCAAGGCAACGCGTTCACGTTTCACACGCACGTCGCAACGAACGCCGCCGATGCGAAGGCGGGCACCGTCGACATCCGCTTCAACAACATGGGGCCGCTGGACCGGATGCTGCACTGGGCGTCATCTCCCTCGGTCATCTTCCTGTTGTTGCTGCTAGGACTGGCGGGTGTCGCGTTCGAACTCACGCAGCCGGGGTTCGGGTTCGCCGGGTTCGCGGGGGTGGGGATGCTGGCGCTCGCCGTCTACGGGCTCACGGTGGTTCCCGTTTCCTGGCTGGGGCTCGCGATGCTGCTCGGGGGCGTGGGCCTGATGGTCGTGGACGTTCGGATGCGGAACCTGGGTCCGCTTAGCGTGATCGGCCTGGCCGTGTTCGGCGCGGGGTCGTGGTTGGCGTGGCACGGGGTCGGACCTGCGATCAGGCTCTCGCCGTGGCTGCTCGGGTTCGCGGTGGTTGCCAGCGCCCTCTACTACGGGTTCGGGCTCACGGTGGCGCTGCAATCGCGGGACCGGATCGTGACCGCGCAGCGCGGGCTCATCGGGTTGGTCGGCGAAGCCAGAGGCAAGCTCGCGCCAGAAGGCCCCGTCTATGTGAAGGGAACCATGTGGCGCGGACGGGCGATGAGCGACGCGATCGCCCCCGGTTCCAAGGTCCGGGTTCGCGGGATCGACGGCCTGGTGCTGAAGGTCGAGGTCGAGCCCGGCTCTACGCCCGGAGGTCCCGGCCCGGTACCATCCGCGGATGGATGACGTCGCGATCTTGCAGAAGCTGTCCGAGGCCGGGTTGGAGTTGCCGGCCTCGTCCCCGCCACTGGCCGCCTACGTGCCGGTCGTGGTGTCGGGCAGTTTGGCCTTCGTGAGTGGGCAGGTCCCGATGAAGGATGGGGCGCTGCTGGCGTCGGGGAGGCTCGGCGAAGAACTCGACGTGGCTGAGGGCGCGGCGGCAGCGGCCCAGGCCGCGCTGCAGGCGCTGTCGGCGCTCCGCTCGGCGTTGGGGTCGTTCGAACGGCTGGTTCGGATCGTGCAGGTCACCGTGTACGTGGCTGCCACGGCGGACTTCATCGAACACCCGAAGGTGGCCAACGGCGCGAGCGAGCTGCTGGGGAAGATCCTGGGCGAGGAAGGCCGCCACGCCCGGGCGGCCATCGGCGTTGCCTCGTTGCCGCTGGGCGCTGCCGTGGAGGTCGCGATGACCGCGGAGGTCACGCCCGCCTGAATCTCACCCGCCGCGGGGGAACCGAAGGTCGCCCTCGCGCCGCGTGATGCCCTGCTTGTCCATCCATTCCAGGAGGGGCACCGCGTACCTGCGCGTGGTTCCCAGGGCTTCGCGAACCGCGCTGACCGTGATGCCTTGCGGCGCAGCATCGACCAGGGAGGTGGCCCGGGCGACCACTTCAGCCAACAGCACCATGTCCGGGGAGATCCGGACCAGGAGACCCTCCCGTGCCCCAGCGTCGATGAGGTCCACGGCGAACCCGGCGGCCGTGAGTTCGCTGATCGTTGGCGGTGTGGCGAGATCGATCGCGGCCAGGAGCCGGTCGGTGTCGGGCGTTCGCGCCGGCGCCGGGTCGTGCGCGGGAAGGCGGAGCACCCCGCCGTCGCGCATGACCGTGCCGGCGGCCACGAGTTCGTCGATCGCGGCCTCCGCGAGGGAGGCGTCCGCCCGGATGTGCGCCCGGCGGGCCGTGCGAACCACCTCACGCCGGATCAGGTCCAGCTCGGCGCCCGCCTGCAGTGGGTTCTCCGCGTGATGCGCGGCCAACGCCTGGGCGACGGCCTCCTGGACCAGGCGGCGGAAGGCATCGGAGAAGAGCCAGGCCCCCGGCGGGGGGGTGGCGCCCACCTGTTCCATCAGGGCGGAGGCGGGTACGGCGCCGCGTTCGGCCACCAGGCACGCGGCCACGGTGGCCGGGTCGCCGGTCGCGACCGCGCGCTCCCGGGCCGCCAAACGCTCCACCGCGTCCGTCCCTGCCCGGGCCGGTGGGGCGGTGTCCAGGACCACGCCGCCGCCGACCGTTTCGCGCCGTCCCGATTCCCGCAGCACGAACCGGTCGCCCGGCGCCAGCGCAAGCGCGCGCGAGAGCCGCAACCTAACGAATGCGGGCGCGCCGCCGGGTTCGATGCGCTGCCCGCCGTAGATCCGGAGTCGGGCGTCGACCTCGGCTGCGCCCGCGTAGAGCTTGTACGCGCCGCGCGAGGTGATGGCGTGTGCCATGCCGCGCACGGGGCGTAGCTGCGCCTCGACCACGGTGCCGGGACGCCACTGATCGGGCACGGCCAGGACATCGCCTCGCTCCAGCTCATCACGCTCGGCGCCGACCAGGTTCGCGGCAACACGGCTCACGGGAACCGCGCGCGGTTGGTTCCGCTTATGGGTCTGGAGCGAGCGGATACGCGCGCGACGGCCCGACGGGAGGAGTTCCACGTCCTGCCCGACCTCCAGCGGTGATCCTGCCAGCGTGCCGGTGACTACGGTTCCCGCTCCTTTGATCGCGAAGATGCGGTCGATGAAGAGCCGGGCGCGCGCGGGCGGGGGCGGGGGCGCCGCCGACACCATGGCTGCGAGCGCGTGGGTGAGGTCCTCGATGCCGACGCCCGAAGAGGCCGAGACGGGCACGATCTGCGCGCCGGCCAGTGCCGTTCCGGCCAAGCGCTCGCGGACCTGGGCCTCAGTGCGCGCACGGTGCTCCGCGTCCACCAGGTCCAGCTTCGTCAACGCGACCACGGCGCCACTCACGCCAAGGACGTCCAGGATCTGGAGGTGTTCCTCGCTCTGGGGCTTCCACCCGTCGTCGGCCGCGACCACGAAGAGCACCAGCCGAACCGGCCCCACGCCCGCGAGCATGTTCGCGATGAATCGCTCGTGCCCCGGTACATCGACGAACCCGATCTCCCGCCCGCCCGGGAGCGTGCACCACGCGTACCCCAGGTCGATGGTCAGGCCGCGGCGCTTCTCCTCCTCCCACCTGTCGGGATCGATGCCGGTGAGACGGGCGATGAGCGTGGACTTGCCGTGGTCCACGTGCCCGGCGGTGGCGACGACACGCAGCTCTGGAGCCTCGTCCACGTCAGTCCTCGTTGACGTCGTCGCCCTCCAGGGCGTAGAGGACGGCTCGGGCGAGGTCACGAACCTCCTGTGGTGCAACGGTTCTAGCGTCTAGCATCACCGAGCGCTCTTCCACCCGGCAGAACACGCTGGGCGAACCCATCCGCAGCCGCGAGGCAAACGCGGGTGGATCGGGAACGCTCACGCGAACCCCCCACGAGGCGATCGCCGTGTCGGGCGAGGCGCCGCCACCCACGACCGACTCGCAATGATGCACGTGCGCGTGCTCGAGATCACCGCCCATGGTTTCGGCCAGCAGGTGCGCCCGCTTGCCCACTGAGTCGGCCGGCTCGCGGAGCATCCGGTGAACGGGAAGATCGTCCTCATGGCCGGTGGCGTGCAGGGTGAGCACGGCCTCCAGCGCGGCCACCTGCATCTTGTCCACGCGGACCGCGCGCGCGATCGGATGGCGCTTCAGCTTCTCGATCAGGTCGGCGCGCCCCACGATGCACCCGGCCTGCGGGCCTCCCAGGAGCTTGTCGCCGCTGAAGACCACCAGATCCGCGCCATCGGCGAGCGCCGCGGAGACATCGGGTTCGTCCGGCGGCATACCGTGACCCGCGTGCAACAGCCCTGACCCGATGTCGAACAGGAACGGCACGCCGTGTTTCCGCGCGAGCGCCGCGAGCTCCTTCGTGGGCACCGCGGCGGTGAAGCCCACCACCCGGTAATTGGACGGGTGCACCTTCAGGACCGCGCCGGTCTTCGGGCCGAGCGCGCCGCGGTAGTCGGAGAGCCGGGTGCGGTTCGTGGTGCCCACCTCCGTGAGCTTCGCGCCACTGGCTCCCATGATGTCGGGGATCCGGAACTCCCCGCCGATCTCGATGAGCTCGCCGCGGCTGACCAGAACCTCCTTGCCCTTCGCGAGCGCCGCCAGGCTGAGCAGCAATGCCGCCGCACAGTTGTTCACGACGAACGCCGACTCCGCCCCCGTGAGGGCGGTCAAGAAGAGTTCGGCTCGGGTGGTGCGCTTGCCACGTGCACCGGTTGTGCGGTCGACTTCGAGGTCGCCGTAGCTCCGTGCAGCGCGGGCGCTGGCCAGCGCCGCCGCCTCGGGAAGCGGCGCCCGGCCCAGCCCGGTGTGGAGGATCACGCCGGTCGCGTTGATCGCGGGTGTCAGGCCGGACTTCGTCCGGGAGGCGACAGCGGCGGCCCGGGCCAGGATGTCGTCGGCGGACGGCGGTTCGCCGCCGCGCTCGGCGTCCTGGCGGGCCCCATCCAGCACCGCGGCAAGCGTGGCTTTCAGCAGTGGCCGCCCCAGGCTCTTCGCCGCCCGCACGCCCGGCGCCGAGCGCAAGAGTGCATCGACCGACGGAAGATGACGCCTGGCGTCCTGCATAGCCGGAGGTTACCCCGTCGGACCTCGGGTGGGGGTCGTTCGCGTACCATAGGCGCGCCCATGGCAGACACCAGAGAGCGCCCGGCGTTCCAGAGCGGCCACGAGATCACCTCGATGATCCGCGGCGGCGGTCTGGAGTTCGAGGTCGCGGGCCTCAGCACCGAGGACATGATCCTCAACATCGGTCCGCAGCACCCTTCCACGCACGGGGTCTTGCGGATCGTGCTGGAGCTGGACGGCGAGGTCATCAAGCGCGCCGAGCCGGTTATCGGCTACATGCATCGCGGCGCCGAGAAGCTCGCCGAGTATCGCGACGCCCGCCAGACCCTGGTCCTGATGAACCGCCACGACTGGATCAGCGCCTTCAACAACGAGCTGGGCTGGACCATCGCGGTTGAGCGGCTCGCCGGCATCGAGGTGCCCGATCGCGCCCAGTGGATCCGCACGATGATCGCCGAATGGAACCGGATCCTGAACCATCTGATGTTCGCCGGCTCCTATCCGCTGGAGCTCGGCGCCATGACCCCGATCTTCTACTCCTTCATCGAACGCGAACTGATCCAGGACATGCTGGAGTCGTGCACGGGCGCGCGGATGCACCATTCGTACTGCCGCGTCGGCGGGCTGAAGGACGACCTGCCCGCGGGGTTCCTGAAGCGGAGCGCCGAGTGTCTGAAGGCCACGATGAAGTGGGTCAAGACGTTCGAGTCGCTGATCATGGGGAACGAGATCATCTTCGCCCGGTGCCGCGATGTGGGCGTGATCTCCCCGGAGTTGGCCATCGCCTACGGCACCAGCGGGCCGGTCCTGCACGCGAGCGGCGTGCCGATGGACCCGCGCAAGGACGA
Source organism: Actinomycetota bacterium (assembly GCA_038244455.1). Lineage (GTDB taxonomy): Bacteria > Actinomycetota > UBA4738 > UBA4738 > HRBIN12 > JANXVR01. The sequence continues at coordinate 6,784 of JBBRTK010000041.1, read as the reverse complement.
GCCGTACGAGAAGTACGGCGAGGTCGAGTTCGACGTGCCGGTCGGAACGCGCGGCGACTCCTACGACCGCCTCTGGGTGCTGGTCGAACGTGTTCGGGAGTCGTGCAAGATCATCGAGCAGTGCATGGAGAAGCTCCCCGCCGGCCAGTTCCGCGCCGCGGGCCTGCCGAAGAAGCTCACCATCGAGGAAGGCGAGATCTATGTTCGAACGGAGAACCCGCTGGGGCTCATGGCCTACTACGTGGTGGGGACCGGGAAGAAGGAGCCCTACCGCGTGAAGATGCGGACGCCGTCGTTCAGCAACGTGAGTGTGATCCCCGCGATCCTGCCTGGGCAACTGGTGCCCGACCTCATCTCCATCCTCGGCTCGATCTTCTTCGTGGTCGGCGACGTCGACCGCTAGGTCGCGGGGCGATCTCCCGGTTGCGGTAGCGTCGTGGCATGTCCGTTCCCACGCTGGATGAAGCCGCTGCAGCAGCGCGCTCCATCGCCGACGAGCTCCTGTTCCCGGCGGCGGCCGAGGTGGATCAGGCGACGTTGGTTCCGCGCAGCCACCTGATCGCGCTCGGGGAGGCGGGTCTGCATGGGCTCTACGGACCGGCCGATGTCGGGCTGGGCGCGGATCAGGTCTCCGCGCGGCCCGTGATGGAGGCCGTGTCCGGCGGTTGTGGGGCTACCTCGTTCGTGTGGCAGCAGCACCACGGCGCGGTCCGGCGGCTCGCGGCCGGGGACGGCCTCGCGCGGGAACGATGGCTCGGTCCGTGTTGTGCGGGCGAGGTTCTGGCCGGGATCGGGTTCGCGTATCTGCGGCGGCCGGGGCCGCCGCTGGTTCGCGCGACGGCGGTCGCCGACGGCTGGCGGCTGGACGGCCGGGCCCCATGGATCACCGGGTGGGGTCTGGTGGACGTCCTCGTGATCATGGCGCGCACCGACGACGACCGCGTGGTCACCGTGGTGTTCGACCGGTTGGATCGGCCGGAGCTGCGGGCCGAAGGTCCGCAGCGGTTGGCCGTCCTGGGTGCCACGGGGACCGTTGCCGTGAACTTCGACGGGGCGGTGGCGACGGCAGACGATGTGGTTCGGGTGGAGAGCACCGCGGCGTGGGCCGCGCGCGACGCGGTCGGAGCGGCGTTCCCCGGTCCCGCGCCACTGGGGATCGCGGAGCGCGCGATCCGGCTCTTGGCGGATGCGCCCGCAACCGCGGCGGCCCAGGCGCTCGCCGAGGAATTGGAGCAGACGCGCGACACCACCGACGCCGCCGGCAGGAGGCTCTACGAGGCGGCCGCCAGCCGCACGGACGTTGCGGACGCCATCGCCGCCGGTGTGGCCGAACGCGACCGGGGGCTCGCGCTCGCCCGGCGTGCCACCGACGCGCTGGTCGCGGCCGGCGGCGGCGGAGCGATGTCGCTCTCCCATCCGGCGCAGCGACTCTCGCGCGAGGCCACCTTCTACCTGGTGCAGGCGCAGAGCGTGGACCTGCGAGCGGCTACGCTTGCCCGCCTCACGTCTGCCTGACGAACCACACCCCGCCGGGACCGTTGTAGCTCGGTCCCTCCCCCCAGATGGCGACGGTCTCGCCCGCGTTCGTGATGGCCATCTCGCCGTAATCGCCGTAGGCCTCGCCGAACCCGCGCGCGGTCTTGTACGGGGCTCCGCCGGAGGCGTTCGAGAGGCGGACGTCGCGGGACCACGTCAGCCCGCCGTCGGTGGAGGCCCGGTACCACACGTTCCACCGGCTGGTTCGCGTGTCCATCCACCACACGCGGAAGTCGCCCCGCCCCGTCGCCGCCATCGCGGGGAACAGCGCGTTCGCCGGACCGTGGACGGGCGAGAGCGTCTCACTGCCCTGCCAGGTCATCCCGAAATCGCTGGAACGCGCGATCTTCACCCGCTCCGGCGCGCGGGCTTTCGCGTTCAGGGCGTACGCCATGACCAGGTTGCCGTTCGCATCTCCGGCCAGCGTCGGCGTCGGTCCGTAGAACCCGTCATAGCAGCCCTTCGACGTGCAATCGGGCTGCTGGAACCCCTTGGCCACGCGCACGGCCGTCCACGTCGCTCCGGCGTTATCGCTCACGATCGCCTTGATGTGGATCCCCGAGGTGTAGTGCCGGTTGTAGTCGCTCTCGGCGAATGCCACGTGCTGCCCGTCGGCCGACGTCCACGCCCCCCCGGCGAAGAAGTAGCGGGCCGACGTCACCGCGGTCGCCGTCGTGAAGGTGGCGCCACCGTCGTGGGACACCGCCACGTAGCTGTCTCCCTGGGTCGGTCCGTTGAACGCGATGTAGACGTCCCGCCCGGCGGCGGACACGGCGAGCACGGGTTTGTCCGACCACGCCGACGGCACGCTTACCGGCGTCGACCACGTCAGGCCGTGATCCGTCGAGTTGGAGTAGGTCGCGCCGGGGTTGAACCCGTTGAGCCAGACCGCGTGCAGGGTGCCGTTGCCGTCCACCTCGGCGATCGGGTCGTATTGACCGTGGACCCCCGGACAGGCGCACACGAACCGGTCCGGGCCCCACGTGGCGCCGCCGTCCGGGGAAGCTCGCATGACGATGGCGGTCTTCGGGCAGGTATCGCACGCTCGAGCGCCGCCGTAGCGCGTGGTGAAGGTGTAGACGTACGGGCTGGTCGGGTCGGCCGCGATGGCCGGCTCCCAGTCATCGTTCGAACGGCTCCAGACCTTCTCGGTGGTCCACCCGGGAGTGGCCCGTGCGGTCAGGTTCCCGCTCCAGCGGGGCGCGGAGACCGAGTGGGATGCGTGGGGCGACCCCGTGGACCATGCGGTCGTGAGCAGCACCATCAAGGAAAGGAGGATCGGCAGGCGGGTTCGTGTCATGCGGCGCACGCTAGGCCCGGCGGCAACCGAAGGTCAAGCCGGGCCGTCCGCCATCCACGCCGCCATCGGGAGCCGGGGAGAGGCGAGCACTATCCACCGCATCCGGCCCAGGCCCGCGGGGTCCACCAGGAAGGCCGCGCCCAGCCGGCCGCTCCACGTGCGCACGGCCTCGACGCCGCGACGCTCGTCCAGCAGGGCCGCTTGGCGTTGGAGTTCCTCGCGGGACCACCGTTCGAAGCCGAGCGCGGTCAACGCGTGGCGTTGCGTCCGGCTGGGACTCGCCGTCAGCCCCACTGCCCGGGCGTGTGCCGCGAGCCGGGCGAAGTCCACGCCGGACGTGATGTCGGAGGCTCCCGGTTCGGCAAGGACGTCCTCCACCAGCCGGTGTCCGGCGTATCCGTGTACGGGTCCGCCGGTATGACCCTCGGCCCCGTAGTCGACGATCACGGCATACCCGCCCCCGGCGTCGCGGGCGAGGATCGTGGCGACCTCGTCGATGAACGCGAACGCACCCACGGGAACGACGGTCCCTTCTCCCGGTCCCCCGATCGCGGCCGCACCTGCGTCCTCCGGCGCGTCCGCCAGGACCTCGACGAATCGGTCGCTTTCCATGCCCACGCGCACCTCGCGGAGCCCGCCCTCCGTCATGCGCATCCTTCGGAACGGCAGGTTGTCCAGGAGTTCGTGGGCAAGTACCAGGTGTGCGCGCGGTGGAACCTGCTCGGCCACCACAACGCCGGTGATCTGCGCGAGGGCCGCGCGCGCCCCAGGGCTGCGTTCGACGGCAGTGTAGGTGAGCGGCACGTCGGCGAGTGCTTCCAGTAACTGCCGGGCGAGCGTCCCGTCGCCGGCTCCCACCTCCGTAAGGAGGAACGGCTCGGGCCGGTTCAGCCCGTCCCACAGCTCCATGATCCCCGCCGCCAGCAACTGACCGAACACAGGGTGAACGTGGGGACTGGTCGCGAACGCGCGCCCTTCGCCAACACCCACGGGCGGGTCCACGTAGAACCCGCCGGGTCCGTAGAGCGCCAGCTCCATGAACCGGTCGAACCCGATGGGTCCGTCAGCGCGGATCGCGGCGGCGATGGTCTCGCGCGGCTGTTCCTCCATGCGGGCAGTATCGGGGACGGCGGAGGGCAGTGACCTGGGAGAATCGCCCGCATGGCCCAGGAGATGAGGTTCGCCGCCTCGGTGATCGTCGGGCGCGATACCCCTAGCGGTCTGGAAGTGCTCGTCTTGGAACGCAGCGCCGCCAGTCGGTTCCTCCCGTCCTACGTCGTGTTCCCGGGAGGAGCCGTGGACGCGGAGGATGCCGAGCTGGCCCGGCGCTGGTTCGGCAGCGAGGGTCACGCGTTCCGCGCGGGCGCCGTGCGCGAGCTGTTCGAAGAGGCGGGGATCGCCGCCACGGGCTCGGGGGTGCTCGCCACCGCGACCCTCGATGCGATCTATCGGGATCCGCCCGCCGCCGAGATGCTGCCCGAGGTCGCGCACTGGGTGGCGCCCGAGGATGTACCTGTCCGGTTCGACGCGCGCTACATCGCGGCGGCCGCGCCGCTGGGCGTTGATCCGACCCCGGACGGCACCGAGACCGCGGCCGCGTGGTGGACCACGCCGGCCGATCTGATGTCGCAGTGGCGGTCGCAGGAACGCAAGCTCTACTGGCCGACCTACGTCACCGTCGCGGCCCTGGAGTCGTGTGCTGGCGTGGCCGATCTGCTGGCGCTGCGCCTGGACACCCGCGAGCCCGATGACAACGAGCTGGAGTACCTTCACCGTTCGACCTTCTACGACGACTGACGGAAAGGCTTCACCGCATGCTTCGCATCACCAGAGTTCTGGCCCCCAACGCGGACATGTACACGTTGGATGGAACGAACACATGGGTGGTGGGCACCGATCCTTCGATCGTCATCGACCCCGGCCCCGAGATCTCTGCGCACCTGGAAGAGGTGGCGCGGGTCGCCGGCCGCGTGGCGTTCGTGCTGGTGACCCACGATCATCCCGATCACGCCCCCGGTGCTGCAGCGCTGGCGCGGATGGTCGGTGCCCCGCTTCATGCCTGGCGGCTGAAGGGTGGCGAGCGCCTCCGCGATCACCAGACCTTCAACGGCAGCGGGTTCTCGCTGACCGCCGCCCACACGCCGGGCCACTCCAGCGACCACGTGGTGTTCCACGAGTCTGGGGAGGGGGCGCTGTTCACCGGTGACGCGGTGGTCGGGCGCGGCACCTCGTTCATCGATCCGCCCGACGGCGATCTGACGCAGTATCTGCGCTCGCTGAAGCTGATGCAGGAGCTGACGCCCCGGACCATCTACCCGGGCCACGGCCCGGTGGTGTTCCGGGCGCAGGACAAGCTTCAGGAGTACGCGGAGCATCGGGCCGAACGCGAACGCCAGGTGCTGACCGCGCTGGGCTCCGGTCCGAGGAGCATCGACGACATGGTTAGCGAGATCTACGCCGGGTACCCGGCCGAGGTGCTGCCGCTGGCCGCTCGCTCCGTCCTGGCCCACCTGCTCAAACTAGAGGGCGAGGGAGCCGCGGCTCGGCGCGGCAAGGCTGAAGGAGCCGCATGGTCGGTCGCCGTGCCGCGGGAATGCGCTCGGTGCGGGAAACCCGTCAAGGGCCGGGCTCGCTACTGTTCGACCTGCAGCCTCATCATCTTGCAGGAGGGCGGGACGGGCGCGGCCGCCGATGCCTGATCCGCTGATCACGCTCCGCCGCGTCGAGGGCGACCGAGGCGCGTTCATCCCGCTGCTGCTTGAGGCCGACGAGTCCGAGCCCATGGTGCGCGGCTACCTCGAAGACGGTGAGCTGTTCGAGCTCACGGCGGACCTGGGCGGTCCGGCCGTCGCCGAGGTCGTAGGTGTCGTGCTCTTGACGCCCGCTGGGCCCGGCGAACCCGACGCGCTCGAGATCAAGAACATCGCGCTGCGTGCGGAGCACCGCCGTCGTGGCCTGGGCCTCGCTGCGGTCAGCGCGATCGCCGGTGAGGCACGCTCGCGTGGAGCCGGCAGGCTCCTGGTGGGAACCGCCGATTCGAGCGTCGGGACCGTCGCGTTCTACCGGGCCTGCGGGTTCCGCGACGCGGGACGGCTGGAGGGGTTCTTCGACACCTACCCCGAGCCCGTGATCGAAGACGGCGTGCGGGCCCACGACATGGTCCTGCTCGAGATGCCGCTGTAGCGGTGGGTCACGCGTCCGGGCCACGGACCAGGTGAAGAGGTGAGGCGAGCACGATCCGCCCGCGCCTGTTCGCGCGAACGCGCCCGGCCGTGCGCAGCGAGGACATCGCGCGGCTCACCGACTCGCGCGTGGCCCCCACCAGGGATGCCAGTTCTTCGTGGGTGAGCGGCAGCGCGATCCGCACACCGCCGGGCACCGGAACGCCGAACCGCTCGGCCAGGTCTTCCAACCGGCGTTCGAGCCGGCCGGCGACGTCGAGCCACGCCAGCTGGAACGCGATCTCGCCGGAGCGCTCTGCCCATCGACAGGCGGCCGGCTCTATGGGCCCGGTCCAGGCGCGGACCGATCCGGCGCGAAGCGCCTGGACCTCCCACCGCGCCGGCCGACCGGGAAGGCCGCCGGTGACCTGGCCTGGCCCCGCGACATCCAGGACCAGCGACCGGCCTTCGGCATCGCGGATCCGTTCGGTGAAGGCGCCGGACACGACCTCCCACAGGGCGTGGGCGGTCTCATCCTGTCTGATCAGGATGTGCCCGACAGGGACTTCGAGGGGGAGTGGTTGATACGGCAGATGCGATGCCATCTCCCACTCCTTGTGACGTTCCGGCAGAAGCCTAGCGGCTGCCACCGACACGGCGGCCGTGCGCCCGTCGGTCCGGCCAGCTAGATTGTGCGGGCGAACCGACGAGGGAGGTTCTCCGTGGTTAAGCACAAGCTCGATGTGGTCCTGGCCTCCGTTCCGCTCTTCGAGGGCCTGTCCAAGCG
>JBBRTK010000040.1:0-16017 GCA_038244455.1 Actinomycetota bacterium | reverse complement strand
CGCCGTGCGTGAGGCAGGTGGAAAACCGCCAGTTCGCGTCGTCCTCAAGGAAGGCGGCCAGGAGAGCCTCAAGCCTGCCGCGGAGCTCCGGCGCTAGGACCGACCCCGTGAGCGCCATCTTCTCGGCCGCATCGGTCCGCCTCTCAGAGCGCACCTGTTCGGCGGCGCGAGGCCGAAGCCCGATGTACTCGGGCGGCATGAGGTGCAGGTCATACAGGAACCGGCCGAGTCGTTCGGGCCAGATACCGTCCGGCGCCGCGCTCATCGGCACGCCGTCGATCAGCGGATACAGGATGCACGCCGGATCTTCGGCCGATCCATATCGCGGAACCGGGATCGGCGCAGAGACCTCTGCCGCGATCTCCGGCAACATCACGAGCAGCCGATCGAGCGTGACCGCCGGCTCCCCGGTCGACCGGGGAAACTGCGCCACCAGATCGCCGTTCACAAGGTAGGTGAACGTGTCCCACCCATCTCCGAATGGCTCCATCGTGCGCACGAACAGATCCGGGAAGCGGGTCTGTAGCAGCGAGCGGTGCTGCTCAGAGGTCACGGAGGGTGTCGGTAGGTTCGATCAGCTGGACGTCAAGCTGATCCGGGCCGATGAACGTCAGCGTCGGGGTGGCCAAGGCGAACCATGCCACGAACCCGCCCAGCAGCGCCAGCCCCGACGCGCCGACGTAGAGCGTGGTCGCGCCCGCGTGCTGGTACACGTACCCGCCGATACCGGCGCCAAGGATGGGTCCGATCCCGAATGCCACCATGCCGGTGATGGAGTTCCCGCTGGAGTAGAGGGATTCGGGCAGGAGCCGCCCGACTACCACCACCGAGGTGGTGAAGAGCAGCGCGAACCCCGCGCCCTCGAACACCGTCAGCATCGCCAGGATGGTCGGGTTCGCGATGAGCCCCCACAGCAGGAACCCGACCGCGTAGACCACACAGCCCACCGCGTACACCGACCGCAGCCCCAGGCGACGATGCAGCCGGGCCGACCATCGCATCACGAAGACCTCCACCAGCCCGCCCATCCCGGTGCCCACCCCCACCAAGAACGGCCCGCCGCCGGCCCCTTCGATCTTGATCGAGAGGAAGTTCCACGCGGCGTTGAACCCTGTCCACATGATGAGGACGGCGACGAGGAACCCCCAGAACCGCGGCGCTTCCTTGAAGACCGCCCCTACAGCGCCGAGCCTGCCGTGCTCGGGCACGTCCTCGGGACGGTCGCGCTTGATCGTCATGCTCCAACCCAGAACCACGACGCTGGAGATCCCGTAGATCGGCATCGCCCACGTGACGCCCGCCGCCTGGAGGATCGCCCCGAACACCAAGCACCCGGCGGCGTAGCTCAGGCTCTCCCATCCACGGATGCGTCCGTAATCGGACATGTTGTCTTCGCCCAGATGCACGAGCGCGATGGCGTCGACGTTCGGGCCCACGTTCACCATGAAGATCGACAGGATGAACATGGCAGCCGCGATCCCGACCATCCCGCTCACGCGGTTCATCACCATCCCGACGAGTGCCGCGCCGACGGTCCCCACCTGCAGGACGGTGAGCCGCCCCAGCCGCGTGTCGGCGAAGTGCCCCCACAGCGGAAGGAAGATCAGCCGCGCCACCGCCATCGACGCGATGACGAACCCGATCTGCGTTTCGTCCAGATGCCGGCCCTTGAGATAGATCGCCAGGAATGGGAAGAACGCCGCGATGACGAACCCCACCGCGATGAACAGCCCCTGAACGGCGATGGCAGGCGGGGTGGTGGGCGTCCGGAGCCTGCCCGGCATCCGGCGCGGCGGCGGCGCCGGTGTCAATCCTTCAACGGGAACGCTCATCGGCGGAGCCCGGGGATCAGGCGAACCGCGTTCTCGCCGTACACCTTGCGCAGCACCGCATCCGGGAGGTCTACCCCGCTCACGGCCCAGCGTCCCTGACCGGGTATCTCGCCCGGGGAGTAGGCGAAGTGTTCGTCGGCGGTCTCGAGGAAGCGCGCATACACCTGGTAGGTCCTTGTGGCGGGCGGGAACTGATCGGTCCCGAACAGTATCCGGCGCGGATGGCGTCGGAGCAGTGCCTCGGCCGCCCGGGGCTGGCGGCCGAGTTCGGCCAGACGCGCGGCTATGTCGGCGTTGAGGTTGGGATAGGTATCCAGCATCCGGGACACCCACGCGAGGTCTTCGGCGCACCCGGCCACGTGCGCGCCGATGAACGTGGTGCCGGGGTTGGCCGCGATCAGCCGCTCGAACCGTTCCATGAGCTCCCGGAACCGCGGGAACCGGCGGCGATCGCCGAACCACCAGTCGGGGTTCTCCAGGAGTTCCTCGAGCCGTTCGTTGCGGGGGCCGAGGGGTTGGAAGAACGCGACGGGATCGGCGGTGTGGATGAGCACGGGAATGCGCGCGGCCGAGCAGGCGTCCCACACCGGGGTGAGGCGCGGGTCGTCGGGCATGAGCAACCTGCCGCGCCCGTCGCGAAGATGCAGCCCGAGGTCCTTCCAGACCTTGAGGCCCTTCGCGCCGCGCGCCGCCGCATCGCGCACACCTTCGCCGAGCCGTTCGCCGAACGCTCCACCTTCGTCCAGCCCCCGCCAATCCAGCTGCGCGAAGGTCGCGAACCGGCCCGGGTGCGCGCGGTCGTAGCGCGCGAGGTTCGCGTCGAGTTCCGCGCCCCACATGCCGTCCAGGTTCACGATCGAGCCCACGTTCACGGCGTCCATACGCGCCAGCAGGGCCCCCATATCCCGTGCGGCCCAGCGCTTCGTGAGCCAGCGCCCCAGGTGGTTGTGCGCATCGACGGCTTGGAACCGGCATCGCTGGACGGGAGTCTCGGCGACGCGGAGTGCCGGCTCGGGGCGGAAGGCCCTGAGCGGCAGGTCGGCGAGGGGATCAGACGGTGGAGACGGCAACGCCGGCCTCCCGGAGCGCTGCTACCGCGTCCGCGTTGGCCTCGGTATCGGTGATGAGCTCGTGCACCCGATCGACCGGACAGATCCGCGCGAACGCGACCGCGCCGATCTTCGTGGAGTCGGCCACGACGACAACGCGTCGCGCGCGTTCTATAAGCGCGAGGTTCGTGTGCGCCTCGACCTCGTGGTGCGTGGTCAGGCCCGCCCTGGCGTCGATCCCGTCGGTTCCAAGGAAGACGATGTCCAGGTTGAGCGCCGCGAGCGAGGCCTCCGCGAGCGGACCAACCAGCTCGTAGGACTCGGCCCGCGCGTAGCCGCCGGTCACCACGAGCTTGAGGTTCGGCCGAACGGCGAGTTCGCTCGCGATGTTCAGGGCGTTCGTGACCACCGTGAGTCGTTGATGCTCGACCAGGGCCCTGGCGACTTCGGTGGACGTGGTCCCTCCCGTGAGCCCAACCGCGATGCCGTCTGAGACGAGTTCCGCCGCGGCCCTGGCGATCCGACGCTTCTCCTCGATCCGGCGCCCTGATTTGTATCGAAGGGGGAGTTCGTAGAGCACGCTCAGGGGGACCGCGCCGCCGTGGGTTCGTGCCAGGAGCCGCTGTTCCTCCAGGAGCTCCAGGTCGCGGCGGATCGTGGCGGCGCTCACGTCCAGGTCCTCGCAGAGCGAGGCGACGCCGACGGTGCCGTCGGCCGCCAGGCGCTCGAGGATCGTGCTCAATCGGTCGGCCTGTCGCATGAAGCCGAGTATAGGACGAGCGACTGGCCGGATGAGCGTTCTTGCTCTATCCTGCCCTCGTATGAGCGAAACCGCGCATGAGATCGCCTCGCAGCCGGCCTGCTGGCGCCAGGCCGTGACGAGAGCAGTGGCGGAGAGCATGACGCTTCCCCAGCCCGGCGAACGCGTAGCGATCGTGGGTTGTGGGACTTCGTGGTTCATCGGGCAGGCGTACGCGGCGCTTCGGGAGGCGTCGGGCCACGGACCGACCGATGCGTTCGCCGCCAGCGAGGCTCCCACCGGCCGGTCCTACGACCGTTGGATCGCGCTCAGCCGGAGCGGCACCACCACCGAGGTTGCGCGGCTGCTGGAGGCGTTGCCGCGCGATGCCGTCAGCGTGGCCATCACCGCCGTCCCCGGGACGCCGATCCCCGACGCCGCCGGGTTGAGCGTGCTGCTGGAATTCGCCGACGAGACCAGCGTGGTGCAGACGCGCTTCGCGACCACGGCGCTCGCTCTCTTGCGCGCGCACCTGGGAGAAGACCTGACCGGCGCCATCGCCGACGCCGAGCTCGCCCTGGCCGAGTCGCTGCCGGTCGACGTCGCCGAGTTCGACCATTTCGTGTTCCTGGGGCACGGCTGGAGCGTCGGCCTTGCGAACGAGGCGGCGCTGAAGATGCGCGAGGCAGCCCAGGCGCACACCGAGTCCTATCCCGCAATGGAATACCGCCACGGCCCGGTGAGCCTTGCCGGGCCGAGCACGCTGGTGTGGATCTTCGGGACCGGGGATCCGGCCGTAGCCGCCGACGTCCGCATCACCGGCGCCACCGTGATAGAAGCGACCATGGACCCGATGGCCGTGCTCGTGCAAGCCCAGCGTGCTGCCGTCGCCCTGGCCGAGGCTCGCGGCCTTGACCCCGATCATCCCAAGCACCTGACCCGATCCGTCGTGTTGTCCTAGAGGGAGGAACCCACCATGCAGCGTCGCCGACTGGCCGTGCTCGTGACCGTTCTCGTGTTCGCGCTGGTGGGAGCGGCGTGCACCGGGTCGGGCTCCTCGTCCGGGACCAACCAGGGGGGCCCGGTCGACATCACCCTGTGGCACGGCTACGGCAACATCCAGACCCCGAACGGCCAGGTGAACTTCGAGGCGAAGTCCCTGATGGGCCTGGTCGATGAGTTCAACAAGACGCACCCGGACATCCACGTCACCGCCAACTACGTGGGCAGCAACGACAACGCCTATCAGAAGCTCACGGTTGCGCTATCGGGGGGCACGCAGCCCGACATCACCTACCAGTACGGCACGTCGATCCCGTCGCTCGCGACCGCGCCCAGCATCATGGACCTCACCCAGACCGTCCAAGGCTCCGGGTGGAACTGGAACGACTTCTTCCCCGGCGAGCGCGCAGCCGCATCCGTGAACGGTCACGTCTACGGCATCCCGGCGCTGGTGGACAACCTCGCGATCGTCTACAACAAGGCCCTGTTCGACGCGGCGGGGATCTCCTACCCCACCGCCGACTGGACCTGGGACGACTTCGTAACCGCCGCGAAGGCGCTCACCGATCCGTTGAAGCAGCAGTTCGGGGTGGGCTTCCCCGCCGATGCCAGCGAGGACACGGTGTGGCACTTCGACGCGATGCTGTGGGCAGGGGGCGGCGACATCCTGACGCCGGACAACACGAAGGCCGCGTTCAACTCCGCTGCCGGCGTACAGGCCCTCACCACACTGCAACAGATGGCCGTCACGGACAAGTCGATGTACCTGGACCTGCAGAACACCAAGCTCGATGACCTCTTCAACAGCGGCCACCTGGGGATGATGATCACCGGCCCGTGGGCGCTGAGCGCCTACGCGGATGTCCACTATGACGTGCAGATCATGCCTGCATACCCGGGCGGCACTCACGCCTCGATCAGCGGCCCGGACATGTGGGTGCTGTTCAACAACGGGGACGCGCGCTCGGCGGCCGCGGTGACCTTCATGCAGTGGTTCACGGCGACCACGCAGGTGGCCTCCGACTCGATGATCTCCGGGCACCTGCCCATCCGGGCCTCGGTGCTCCAGCAGACTGGCTTCCTGGATCAATTCGGAGCGAAGTTCTCGGGATCCGACGTGTTCGCGCAGAACCTGGCGAACGTGCCGAAGGCCAGGCCGACGATCACCAGCTACGACCAGATCAGTCAGATCATGGGCCAGGCGATCGTCAGCGTGCTGCTTGGGCAGGATCAGCCGAAGACCGCGCTCGACAAGGCGGCGCAGCAGGTCGACAGCGTCCTGGCCGGACAGTAGCGGCGGCGGAAGAGGCTCGCGGCGATGCAGATCAGCGCCGGCCGTGCGGCGGTTGCGGCCGCGGACGAGGCGAAACACCGTCGCCGCGGCGACAAGGGGAGGCGCCCTGGGGACAGCCTCGCGGGCTGGCTCTTCGTCCTGCCGTCCGTGGTCCTCATCGTGATCTTCGGATTGGTGCCGATCGTCTGGGGGTTCGTGCTCTCGCTCCAGAAGGCGAGCCTGATCTCGCCTGATCGGCCCTTCGTCGGGATCGACAACTACACGAAGATCGCGCACGACCCCCTCGCGATCCAAGCTGCGCAGCACGCCGTGACCTATACGTTCCTGTTCGTGCCGATCTCGATGGGGCTCGCGATGTTCGTCGCCATCGCGCTGAACCGGAAGGTCGCGCTGATCCGGACCTACCGGCTGGCGGTATTCATCCCTGTGGCCGTCTCGACGATCGCGACGGGCGTCATGTTCCTGTGGCTCTTCGACAAGACGTTCGGCCTGGCGAACTTCGTCCTGGAGAAGGCAGGGCTGGGGCCGTTCGGGTGGTTCGACTCGGTGAAGGGGGCCTTGCCGTCGGTCGTGATCATGACGGTCTGGGGCTGGCTGGGGTTCGATGCCATCGTGTATCTGGCGGCGCTGCAGGGGATCCCGGCACAGCTCGTAGAGGCGGCGGCCGTTGACGGCGCCGGACGCTGGTCCACGTTCCGCAACGTCACGCTCCCGCTGCTCGGCCCGGCCTCGCTCCTGCTCATGGTGTGGTCGACGATCAGCGCCATCCAGCTCTTCGACGAGGTGTTCTTCGTGACGAAAGGTGGACCGGTCAACGCCACGAGCGTCCCGGTGTTCTACATCTTCAAGCTCGCCTTCACGTCCTCATACGGGTTCGGGATGGCGGGGTACGCAGCGGCGCTCGCTTATCTGCTGTTCGTCGTCATCATGCTCGTGACGCTCTTCCAGTTCTGGGCCGGCGGGAAGATGGTGCATTACTCGGCATGAGCGCGACTACGCTGAACCCGGCTGCCTACGTTGACCCGCGCACCCTCCCCGGCGAGGTCGGGATGGTCGAGTCGCCGCGCAAGCGATGGCTCCCCTTCAACATCTGGCACCTCGTCCTGTTCCCCATGGCGCTCATCATGGTCGTTCCGCTGCTGTGGGTGCTCGTGTCCTCGCTCGAAACCTTGAACCAGACCAGACACTTCCCGCCGATCCTTTGGCCCGGCACCTTCCAGTGGTCGAACTACCCGAACGCCTTCAACGCGGCCCCGTTCGGTCGCTACTTCATCAACACGACGATCGTCACGGTGACCGTGGTGGCCAGCAACCTCCTGCTCTGTGCGTTGGCCGCATACGCGTTCGCGCGCATCGACTTCTGGGGCAAGAAGGTCCTCTACTTCCTGCTCCTGGCCACGTTGATGGTTCCGCTCCAGGTCGTCCTCGTCCCCACCTTCCTCATCGTGAAGGACCTGCACATGCTGGACTCGCTCGCCGCCCTCATCGTTCCGAACCTCGCGAACGTGTTCGGCATCTTCATGCTCACGCAGTTCTTCCGAACCCTGCCGATCGAACTGGAGGAGGCGGCGCGGATCGATGGCGCCGGCCGGCTCAAGATCCTGTTCACGATCGTGCTGCCCCTGTCAGGCCCGGCCTTGGCTACGCTCGGCGTCATCCAGTTCCTTTGGACGTGGAACGACTTCCTGTGGCCGCTCATCGTGATCCAGACACCGACGAACTTCACGATCCAGCTCGGACTCATGAACTTCCAGAGCGCGCACGCCACCGACACGAACCTGCTCATGGCGGCCAACGTGATGAGCACGATCCCGATGCTCGTGCTGTTCATCGCCGCCCAACGATGGTTCATCCGAGGTATCGCCACGCAAGGACTGAAGGGATGACCGTTGGCTGACGTGACGTTCGATCGGGTCTCGAAGGTGTTCCCCGGGGGCACCGTGGCGGTTGATGATCTTTCGCTCACGGTGGGCGACGGGGAGTTCCTGATCCTGGTGGGACCATCCGGATGCGGGAAGTCGACGGCGCTGCGGATGGTGGCCGGACTTGAACGGATCAGCTCCGGCGAGATCCGGATCGGCGATCGGAGGATCAACGACGTCCAGCCCAGGGACCGCGACATCGCGATGGTCTTCCAAAACTACGCGCTCTATCCGCACATGACCGTCGCTAAGAACCTGGCGTTCGGGATGCGGCAGCACAAGACGCCACACGAGGAGGTGCAGCGCCGGGTGAAGGAGATCAGCGAGATGCTCGGTCTTCAGGACCTCCTGGCCCGCCGGCCCGGTCAACTCTCCGGCGGGCAACGCCAGCGCGTGGCGATGGGCCGCGCCCTGGTCCGCGAACCGGCGGCCTTCCTGCTGGACGAACCTCTCTCGAACCTGGACGCGAAGCTCCGCGTCCAGATGCGGGCCGAACTGAAGAAGCTCCACCACCGCCTGAACATCACGACGATCTACGTGACACACGACCAGGTGGAAGCGATGACACTGGGCGACCGGATCGCGGTGATGAGCGCCGGCAAACTGCTCCAAGTCGGGGTTCCGCAAGATGTCTACGACCGTCCCGACAACCTGTTCGTTGCGGGGTTCATCGGGTCACCACCCATGAACCTACTGGCCGGCACCGCGGCCGGCGGGGTCATCACCGCGGGAGACCTCGTCTTCGCGCGCGCCGGTGTCCGTGATGGGGAGGTCGTCGTCGGCGCGCGCCCGGAGGTGTTGCGTCTGGTCAGCGAGGACGACCCCGGTCCTGGCTTCGGGGTATCGGTCGAGGTCGTCGAACCGCTGGGCGACGAAGTGCTCGTGCATGGGTGGGTGCAGGCGCGCGATGCCGGTGTCCGGATCGAGGTCGAGGAGGCGACGCTGCTTGCCTCCGACGGCGATCGCGGCGCGCCGGTGACCGTCCGGCTTGCGCCGCAGGTCCGGCCGAAGCCCGGCGAAACCGTGCATATCGCCGTGAGCGCCGACGACCTCCACGTCTTCGACGCGGCGAGCGGGGCGGCCATCCGATGAGGGGTCGGGCGGGGGCGGCGATGGCGGCGGTCATGGCTGCCGCCCTGCTCGCGGGATCTCCAACACTCGCGGGGGCGGCGATGGCGATCACGGTCGGCGAGGTGAACGGACACGTCGTCGTCACGGTGCCCGCCTCGCCGGGCGCTCCGGGCTACGCACTGACGTTCGACGAGGCGCGGTTCGGCTTCACGGTTCTGCGAGAAGGGGCGATCGTTCTGCGCACCAACACCGGCGGCCCGGGGATGCAGATCGTGCAGGATGGCAGATGGGTTCGCCCGACCTCCCTGACGGCGTGGACGTGGGACGGGACGACCCTGCACCTTCGCTATCTCCTGCAGGGCACGCCGGGCACGACGGTCCTTGCCGACGTGACGCCCACCGCGGACCGCTTCCCGATCGCCTGGTCGTTGTCATGCTGCGGAAGGCCGTCGACGTTCCGGTGGTCGTTCGATCGGGCGGCGTCGGGGCACTGGTACGGACAGGGCGAGGCGGCCGGGCCGGCGCCCTCGCCCTACGGCGGGCAGCCGTGGCCGCTCGACCAGGGCTCCCGTGACAACTCGATGAACCCGGCGAACTACCTGATGACCGACCCGTTCTGGTTCACCCAGGACGGCACCGGCCTATGGGTGGACACCCAGCAGTCGATGCACGCGAAGATCGACGCCCGCGTGGCGCGGATGGATGTCGTTCGCGCGGGAGCGGTCACGACGACCTTCTTCGTGGAGGCTGACGCGGCGGCGGTGTACGCCGACCACATGGCAGCCGTCGGATACCCGCAGCAGATCGGCGCCACCCGCCGGGAGTTCAGGCAACCGGTCTGGAACACGTGGGCGCAGTTCTACACCGGCGTGAACCAGGCGAAGGTGCTCCGGTACGCGCGTGGCCTCCGCGCTCATGGGCTTGACGGACACGCCGTGCAGATCGACGACGGCTGGATGGCCCACTACGGCGACCTCTCGTTCGATCCGGCGAAGTTCCCGCATCCTCGCGCCATGTCCCAGGGCCTGCGCCGCTTGGGATACGGGCTCGGACTATGGACGACCCTGTGGATCAACACCGACTCGACCAACTTCGCCTATGCGGCGCGGCATCACTACTTCTTGCCGAGCAAGACCGACCCGTCGCAGCCGTGCATGGCCCACTGGTGGAACGGCGTCGCCGGCATCGTCGACCTGGCGAACCCCGCCGCGCGCAGCTGGTACGTCTCGCGGCTCCACTGGCTACAGAAGACCTACGGGGTGGGTGGGTTCAAGTTCGACACGCGCTTCTTCGATCCGCGGTGCGGGACCACGCACGGCAAGACCGCAGCCGACTACCTCAAGCTCGGAGCCAAGATGGTCGGCCGCTTCGACCAGGAGGGTGTGGGCGTGCGCATCAGCTGGGGCAGTCAGCCGTACGGCTTCGTCACGCGTGAGGTGGACAAGTGCACGGACCCGGCGTCGCTCCAAGCGGCGGTGAAACAGGACCTGGCGATCAGCACGATCGGCTACCCGTTCGTGGAGACCGACATGATCGGCGGCTCGAACGGCTGCGCGCCGCCGAGCGACCGCGTCCTGGTGCAGTGGGCGCGCGCGGCCTCGCTCATGCCGCTCATGTACTCCTCGACGTCACCGGTCGGGCGCGTGGTCAACCCCGACAGCGGCGCGGCACACACCTATCGCTCCGGGTCGATCGCCGCGTACCGAGCCGCGATCCACGTGCACGAACGGCTCGCGGCCTACGTCTGGTCGCTGGCGCAGCGCGCCACGCAGACCGGTGACCCGATCATGCAGCCGGTCTTCTTCCGCTATCCCGCCGAAGCCAGGGCCTACACCACGCACGAATGGCTCCTGGGCAATGACGTCCTGGCCGCGCCGAACCTCCTGGACGGCGACGGGCTCTACCTCCCGGCCGGCACGTGGATCGATCCCACAACCGGCCACCGGCTGCAGGGGCCGGCGCACATGTCGAACCCGGCGCCAGGCTTCGGTGCCTACGTCCTAGCCGGCCAGCCGGACACGCAGATGCTGGTCCGCGCGCTCCGCATCTCCTGAGCGGCTCGAACCCGGACGGAACCCGAGCGCGTTCAGACCAGCCGGACCTCGGCCTGCGACGCAAGCGCCTGCGCGCGCCCGGCGTCGAGCTTCCCGGCGCCGGGGAGTTCGCTGTTCGCTGTTCCCGCGCCCAGGGCCAGGCGGAGCGCGCCCTCCCAGTCGGCAGGATCACGCTCGAGCGAGACCACCAGGCCGGCCAGGAACGAATCGCCGCTCCCGACCGGGAAGCGGCCGCGAACGTAGAGCCGCGCCTCGTAGAGCGAGCCGTCGGGCGCCGCGAGCACCACCCCGTCGGCGCCGCGCGTGACCAGGCCGGCGTGGCCGTCCCCTCCCGCCATCGCTCGAAGTTTCTGCGCGGCCGCGAGCGCCTCTTCGCGCCGCGCCGTTGGCACTCCGAGCACGCCTCCGGCCTCGCTCGCGTTCACCTTCACCACATCGGGGCCCGCGGCCAGGGCCGAGGCCAGCCGGTCCCCTTCGGCGTCCAGTGCCACCCGGACCCCCGCCGCGCGCGCCTCACGCACCACGTCCGCGTAGCCGTCGGCCGGAGCGCCCGGCGGGATCGATCCGCTGATCGTCAGCCACGACGACTCGGTGAACAGCCCAGCCGCCGCGTGCATGAGCTCGGGCCAGGCCGACGAGGGCACCTCGGCGCCGCGCTCGTAGAACTCCGTCAGGCTCCCGGTCTCCGCATCGGCCACCGAGAGGGAAGAGCGGTTCTCTCCGTGGGTCCACACCGCGCTCGTGCGAACACCCTCGGCGGACAGCATCTCCTCGAGCCACTTCCCCGCGTGCCCCCGGAGCAGCGCCACCGCGTAGACGCCGGCGCCGAGCGCGCGAACGGCCCGCGCGACGTTCAGCCCCTTCCCCCCCGCTGTCTGCA
Organism: Actinomycetota bacterium; assembly: GCA_038244455.1. GTDB lineage: Bacteria > Actinomycetota > UBA4738 > UBA4738 > HRBIN12 > JANXVR01. Next base: position 4,174 of record JBBRTK010000040.1, on the reverse strand, counting down.
CGAACGCCGACGGACGGTGGATGTCCCCACGAACCAAGCGGTCGACCTGGAAGAGCTTGTCGATCGACGGGTTGGCGACCAAGCACTCGATCACGTCGCCGGCTCGCTCTCCGAGGCCTCGGCCTCGGCCGCCTCTTCTTCGTCCAGCACCCCGAGCGCTTCGTCCATGGTCGCCTGCCCGGCCGTGCCCCCGGCCGCGCGGGTCGACAGGGCGCCGCAGGCGTTCCCCACCATCAGCGAACGCTCCAGCGGATACCCCGCGAGCGCCCCCGCAAGGAATCCCGCATCGAAAGAATCCCCCGCCCCGGTCGTGTCCACGACGTTCCGGTGGATCCCGGGAACCCGAACCACCTCGCCCGCGCGCGCCGCGATCGCTCCCTCCGGGCCGGCCTTCACGACGACCATCGGCGCCGTTCGCAGCCGCGCGATCGCCTGGTTCAGATCGCTGATCCGCGCGAGCCGCATCGCCTCCATCGCGTTCGGAAGGAAGATGTCGATCTGCGGGAGCAGCGCCATCAGCCCTCCGTCCCACTCCCCCGACGGGTCCCAGTTGGGATCCACCGACGTGCTCGCCCCGGCGCGATGCGCGTCGTCGAACAGGTCCGGCAGATCCGGCGCCAACCCCCGCTGCAGGAAGAACGAACTCACGTGCACGTGCCGCGTTCGTTCCAAGAGGCCGTCCGGCACCATGCTTCCCCGCAGGTCGCCGATGGTCCCGTTCATCGTGAGCATCGCCCGGTCCTGCGGCGAGGAGAGCACGACGGTCACCCCGGTGGGCTTGGAGCGCTCGACAACGATCGCACTGGTGTCGACACCGCGCTCCGCCAACTCCTCGCGCACGAACCGGCCGAACAGATCGTCACCGACGACGGCCACCATCGCGACGCGCAAGCCCAGCCGCGCAGCCCCGCACGCGAGGATCCCGCCCGAACCTCCCATGACCAATCGAGCCTCATCGACGAGCTTCTCCGCCTGGCCGAACGCCGGCACCACGTCGTCGCCGCGAAGCACCAGGTCGGGGTTCGCGTCGCCGAGTACCACGAGGTCGAAGTCGAGAGTCACGGCGCTTACCATACCGACATGTCGCCCTCCGGTTCTCCCGCTGGCGACAGGGCCGAACCGGCCGGCCGCGGGCTCGTTGCGCTATTCACCGGCACGACGTTCCTCGCCGCATTCCTGCTGTTCATGGTCGAACCCATGGTCACGAAGATGCTGCTCCCGCTGCTGGGAGGGGCACCGGCGGCCTGGAACACAGCCATGGTCTTCTTCCAAGCGGCGTTGCTCGGCGGCTACGCGTTCGCGTTCGGCTCCACGCGGTGGCTCTCCCCCCGAGTGCAGGCAGGCGTCCAGCTCGGTGCGCTGGCGTTTCCGCTCCTCCTCTTGCCCGTGGCGGTTCCGGCCGGGTGGGTGCCGCCGTCCGGCCAGAGCCCGGTCTGGTGGACGCTCCTCGCACTCGCACCGATGATCGGTGCGCCGTTCCTGATGCTGGCTTCCATGGGGCCGACCCTGCAACGATGGTTCTCGCGCACCTCGCACCCGCGTGCCCACGACCCATACTTCCTCTACGCGGCAGGGAACGCCGGGAGCCTCCTCGCGCTCCTGGCCTACCCCTTCGTGTTCGAGGCGGTGATGCCGCTGACCCGCCAGGCGCGCCTGTGGGCGGGCCTCTACTCGCTGTTGATCGTGGCCGCGGCAGCATGCGTGGTGCTCGAACGCAGGAGGCGATCTCCGGAAGGCGCGGCGCCGGCATCGCGAGATGCCGCCGCCGTCCCCTCGATCGCGTGGCGAACGCGCGGCCGCTGGGTCTTCCTCGCGTTCATCCCGTCAACCTTGATGCTGGGTGTCACGCGGCACCTGGCGTCCGACGTTGCCTCGTTCCCCCTCTTGTGGGTGGTGCCGCTCGCGATCTACCTGGTCACCTTCATCGTGGTGTTCGGGCGAGAGCCCTCCTGGATGGTTGCCGTCTCGGCGCGCGTTCTGCGATTGATGGTGGTCCCGCTCACCCTCGGCTTCTTCGCGTTCATCCCGGACCTGTGGATCGAGGTGCCGCTGCAACTGATCCCGTTCGCGGCGGCGGCCCTCGTGGCGCACGGCCGGCTGGCCGCCGACCGCCCCGGCCCCGCGCGGCTGACCGAGTTCTACCTGTGGCTCTCGGTCGGGGGCGTCCTGGGCGGGATCTTCGCCGCTCTGATCGCGCCGCTGATCTTCACGAACGTCCTCGAGTACCCGATCGCGATCGGGCTGGCGCTCGCCGTGGTGCCCAGGTCGACCGCACGCGCAGCCGGCGAACGGCGCTTCCGGCGGCCGACGATCCGGGAGACCGTGCTCGCGGCCCTGATGGCGGCCACAGCGGTTTCGGCGGTCGTTGTCCGCCAGAGCAGTTCTTCGCGGGGCATCCGAGTGGCGATGCTGATCGCCGCCGCCGGTCTGGCGGGTGCCTACGTCCTGGCCCGCACGCCCGCCGGGTACGCCGCCGCCGTCGGTTCGGTGTTGCTTCTAGCGTTCGTCGTCCCCGCCGAACCAACGCTCTTCGCCGAACGGACGTTCTTCGGGGTCCATCGCGTCTACGCCACGGCCGGGAGCCACGTCCTGGCCAACGGCGTCACGGTGCACGGCATCCAGAACGTCGGCCCGACCGGCGCGCTCATCGACAAGCCGGCCGCTTACTACACGGAAAGCGGACCGGCCGGGCGGCTGTTCTCGGCGCTGCGGAACAGACCACCGATGCGGATCGGGGTCGTCGGGGCCGGCGCGGGCGAACTCGCCGCCTACGGACGGCCCGGCGATTCGATCACCTTCTACGAGATCGACGACGCCATCATCCGGGTAGCCACGGACCCGTCGCTGTTCTCCTACGTGCGCGACTCGAAGGCATCGGTGAACTTCGTGCTGGGGGACGGGCGCCTCAGCCTGGAGCGGAACCCCGCGGCCCGCTACGACCTCCTGGTGCTCGACGCGTACAGCTCCGACTCCATCCCGACCCATCTACTCACCGACCAGGCGATGCAGCTCTACCTGAATCGCCTCAACCCCGGTGGACTGCTCCTGTTCAACCTGTCCAACCGGTTCTTCGATCTGGAACCCATCCTCGCCAGGATCGCCGCGCAGCACCATCTGGCAGGACTGGCGATGACGGATCAACTCGTCACGGCGGCGCAGGCAGCGCAGGGGAAGCTGGTCTCCACATGGGTCGTGATGGCACGCAGCGCGGCCGACCTCGGCTCCCTGGCCACCGATCCGACGTGGCAACAGCTCGGCACCGGCGCCGGCGCGCCGCTCTGGACCGACGACTACACGAACCTGCTGGGAACGCTGCGCTGATGCGTTCGCCCTCAGCGGCAGGGAACCCAGGGAAGGTCGAACAGATCCGGTGACTTGCGGATCGAGTTGATAGCCAGCGCGTTCGCCTTGGGGCAGAACGTGGATGGGGCGGCGCCGTATTCGATCTCCAGGATCGGCTTCCCGGCCGTGAGCATCGGCCGCATGTGGCCGCACTCGGAGTACCGGAAGCAGGACTCGTTCACCTGCAGGTCCACGTAAGGCTGGAACTTCGCGGTCTGGAGGATGTCGTTGTTCGGCCCGGCGGCCAGGCCCAGCCGGTGGGCGATGTTCGCCAGGCGGGTCAGGTACATGAGCTGGTCGCGCCGCGTGATGGGGAAGCCGGTGGCCGCCCAGTGATACTCGTCCTGATTGTCGAAGTACACCCCGTCGAACCCCGCGCCGGCCGCCTTCTCCATCCGCAGCCGCATCCGCTGCAACAGGAAGCGGCGCGCGGCCGGGTCGTGGATGTTGACGTACCGTTCGTCGGGGAACCCGCCCAGCGTCTTGCCTAGCAGGCATCCGCCACAGCGATGATCGAACGCGACGAACGCCCCCGCGTCCGGGCGCCAGCGCTCCCACGTCCCCGCGCCCACGTAGGCGATGGCGAAGCCGCCGGCCGCGTGGACAGCATCGACCGCCGGCTTGTTCGCCGTGCTCGGCCCGTAAGAGCAGTGGTCCGAGTCGGCATACATGTCCATCGCGAACACGGTCGGCGCGACCGGCTCTCCCCCGGTGAACGGCGGCGCGGTCACCGCGGTGTTGATGCCACCCGTCGGGCAGAAGCCCTTCACCCATTGGAGCTGGATCTGCCAGCGGAGGTCGGCCGCCGGCACCCAGCACCCGGCGCGGCAGG
>JBBRTK010000039.1:0-16319 GCA_038244455.1 Actinomycetota bacterium | reverse complement strand
TCCCCCAGTGCGCTCACCACTGGGGCGATCTCCTCCGGGCCGAAGTTCACCATCGCCTTGATGTCGGCGCCGGCGGCGAAAAGCTTCCTCCCCCCGGTCAACACGATCGCGCCCACGTCCGCGCGAGCCCCTGCCTCGCGGAATGCCTCTTGGAGCTCAAGCCCCACCTGCAGGTCGATCGCGTTGGCACGCGGCCGGTTCAACCGGACCACGGCGACGCCCTCGGAGACTTCGATCGAGACGAACTCCATCACGGGCGGATGCTACCCCCTCCCCGAGAGCGCGGCGCGTTCGAGCGTCCGGTGCAACCCCTCTGTCAGCGACGTCCGGGGCACGCCGAACACAGCGGCGGCGTCAGGGGCCTCGATCGTCGCGGGAGCCCGGCTCGGCAGTTCGAACAGGCCCACCGCGGCCGGTGTCAGCGGCACGTCCAGGAGGTCATCGAGCCGTGCGCTTGCCGCGGCCCCGGTTCCGTGCTCGGGAACACGGTCGTCGCCCCGCAGGGCGGCGGCCAGCCCATCGGCCGACAGGACATCCGGCCCCTCCAACGAGTAGGTCCCGGACCTGAGCTCGGGCGCGTCGTCGATGGCCAGGAGCACCCGCGCCAGATCGTCGGCGAAGACCGGCGCCAGCTCTTGCCGCCCGTCCCCCGGCACGAACGGTGGCTCGCTCGCCGCCCCTTGCACCACCGAGGCGAACCAGAGCCCGCCAAGCCCATAGGCGTGGGTGGCCCGAACCACCGCGAATTCCAGGCCCGAGTTCACGAGCGCCTCTTCGGCGAACCCCTTCGCGCGGAGGTAGGCGTTCGACGATCCGGGGTCGGCGCCCGCGGCCGAGACCAGGACGAATCGCCGGACGCCGGCCATCTTCGCGGCCTGGAGGGCGACCATGACGGACCCGTGATTGGCGTGGAACACCTCGTGGTCGTCCGGCTGCTGAAGCCCGCCCACCAGGTGGAACATCGTGAACACGCCGCCGCAGACCTGGGACAGCGCGTCGGCATCGTCGAGCCGGCCCAGCGTCACCTTCGCGCCCAGCGCCTGTAGTGGGTTCGACGAACGGGGATCGCGAACGCAAGCACGGACCTCGTCACGCTCTGCCAGGAGCGGCACCAATGCCCGCCCGATGAGCCCAGACGCACCTGTCACCAAGACCGTCATCGCGCAGCATGCTAACGCCCGGGTGATCGCGGCTTCCCGCGGATCGACGCGCTGTAAGCTCCGCCGATGGAAACGGTCGATGCGGCGGTGGTCGGCGGCGGCCAGGCAGGTCTCGCCACCAGCCGGGAACTCACCGAACGAGGGGTCGAGCACGTGGTGCTCGAGCGCGGCCGGATCGGGCAGACGTGGCGGGACCGCTGGGACACGTTCTGCCTGGTCACGCCGAACTGGACCGTCCAACTCCCCGGCCGCCCGTACGACGGGGATGCGCCCGACGGCTTCATGCCGCGCGACGACATCGTCGCCTACCTCGAGCGCTACGCGACGCACACAGGGTCGCCGGTCCGGGAGGGTGTGGAAGTGGACGGGATCGTGCGTGACGATGCCGCCTTCACGCTGACCACCTCAGCGGGCGAGCTCCGGGCACGATCGGTCGTGCTCGCCAGCGGCGCCTACCAGCGTCCGTTCCGCCCCGCCGGTGCGGACGGGTTCCCCCGCTATCTGCAACAGATTGACGTCACCGGCTACACCAACCCGGGCGCCATCGCGCCCGGCACGGTGCTGATCATCGGCAGCGGCCAGTCCGGCTGCCAGCTGGCTGAGGAGCTGCACGAAGCCGGCCGCGAGGTCTTCCTGGCCTGTGGCAAGGCGCCGTGGGTCACCCGCCGGGTCGGCGGGCGCGACGTCCTGCACTGGCTCGAGGCGTCGGGATTCATGGAAACGCCGGTCGATTCGCTTCCCGGCCCTGCCGCGCGGCTCATCTCCAATCCGCTCGCGACCGGACACGGAGGCGGGCACGACCTGCACCTGCGAACCCTCCAGGCCATGGGTGTCACGCTCCTCGGCCGATTCGAAGGGGCGAACGCGGACACGGCCCGCTTCGCGACGGACCTGGCCGAGACCATCGCCTGGGGCGACGCTCGGAACGCGGAGCTCATGGATCTCTTCCGCAAGGCGGCGGCCACCGAGGGACTGACTGACCTGGCGGTCCCCGAGCCGGGGCCTTTCGACCCCCGTTCCCCGGCCGAACTCGCCCTGGCGGGGTTCGGCGCCGTGATCTTCACCGGGGGATTCCGTCCCGACTACGGCCCCCTGGCCCCGTGGCCCGGGTGTTCGACCCGAACGGTTTCCCGCTCCACGTGGACGGGGAGAGCACGGCCGTGCCGGGCCTTCACTTCGCCGGGGTTCACTTCCTGCGCAAACGCAAGTCCTCGCTGCTCTACGGCGTGGGCGAGGACGCGGCGATCGTCGCCGGGAGCATCGCGGGTCGTTGACGGAGATTCTTGCACCTGCAAGTCGCTGCTAGACTCCGACCCATGGAATCGACCGTGCACGACTTCGGGAACGTGATGGAGCTCCTGCGGAGCCGGGGTCTTCGGATGACCCCCCAGCGGCGGGCGATCGTCGCCGAGGTCATGCGAACCCAGGGCCACATCTCCCCCACCACCATCGCCCGCAAGGTCCAAGGGGAGATGCCCGGGGTGAACGCCTCCACGGTCTACCGAACCCTCACGCTCCTGGAGGAGGTCGGCGTCCTCCAGCACTCGCACTTGGAGACCGGCGCTGAATATCACCGGTCTGAGGAGGCCCAGCACATCCACCTCACATGCGCGCGGTGCGGGCGCGACGATGAGCTGTCGCTCCTCGAGGCCAACGCTCTCTCCGACCTGATCGCCCGTCACCACGGGTTCGCGGCCGACCTCACCCACTTCGCGATCACCGGGCTGTGCTCCGGTTGTGCCGAGGCCACCCAGGTCGCCGACGCCATCGGCGCCTAGTCGAACTCCACCGTCCGCGCAGCTGTTTCGCCGTGCTCCTCTAGGCCGTCCAGCACATGGAGCCGGCGGCGCGACGTGATCCCGGTCGCGACGTAGACGACCGCGAACACCGCCGCGAGGATGAGCACGATGGCGGGCCCCGGCGAAACGTTCTGATAGAACGACACGTACATCCCGGAGGCGCCGACGGCCGCGCCCAGGAGCGTGGAGATCACCAGCATCTTCGCGAACGAATCGGTGAGGAGCCGGGCGATCACGGCCGGGATCACGGTGGTCGCCGCGATCAACAGGACCCCGAGGATCCGCATCGTCGCCACGATGGTGCCGGCAACGATCAGGGCGAAGAGGGTGTCGGCCCAGCGCGAGCTCACCCCGTACGCATCGGCCGCCTCCGGATCGAAGGTCGCGAACAGCAACTGCCGGAAGCGGAGGAACGCGGCGCCCGCGATCACCGCACTCACGGCGATCAGTATCCAGACCTGCCCGAGCGTGATCCCGAGGATGTCGCCGAACAGGAGGCTGTCTAGGCTAACCGGGGACCCTCCGCGGCTGATGATGACGACGCCCAGCGCGAACGATGCTGTGGTGACCACGCCGATGGCCGCGTCGGCGCCGATCTTCCGCCGCCGAGAGACCCCGTTGATGAGCATCGCGGTGAGCACCCCCCATGCCCCAGCTCCCACGAAGACGTTGAACCCGACGGCGATGGACACGGCCGCACCGCCAAGGACGGCGTGCGCCAACCCGTGCCCGATGTAGGACATGCGCCGAAGCACGATGTAGACACCCACGAACCCGCACAAGGCGCCTCCCAGGACCCCCGCGACCAGGCCGTGCCGGAAGAATGAGTACCCGGTCCAAGGGTCGGTGAGCCAGTGCATCAGCGGCCTTCCGCCCGCGCCGGGGGATGACGGTGGTCGGGGTCGTCCTCGAGCCCGTGGCCGTGCGGCGGGGTCGGCTTGCCGAAGTGCGCAGGCGGCATCGCCGAACGGTGGGCGGCTGGATCATGCGCCTCGACGGTCGCGCTGAACGCGTCACCGATGAGGAGCATGCCGTCGCGCTGGACCACGATCATCTCGGCGCCGTAGAGGGCCTGGAGCACGTCCGGACGCAACACCTCGAATGGGCTGCCCTGCGCGAGGATCGTCTTGTTCACGCACACCAAACTGGGGAGATGGGCCGCGACGGCATTGAGGTCGTGCGTGGTCATCACGATGGAGATGCCGTCGTGGTTCAGTTCGTGCAGGAGGTGGAGGATGTCGTGCCGCGTCCGCACGTCGACCCCGCTCGTGGGCTCGTCCAGGACGAGCAGATCGGGCTTGCGGATCAGGGCCCTGGCGATGAACGCGCGTTGCTGCTGCCCTCCCGAGAGGGCACGGATGTGCCGATGGGCCAGGTCGCCGATCCCCAGCTGTTCCAGAACCTCGCCAGCGCGCCGGCGCATGGGGGCAGAGGACCACGGCAATCGTCTGCCGTCTCCAGCCGTTCCGAGGAGCGCGACCTGCTCCACCGTGATGGGGAAGTTCCAGTCGATCGCCTCCAGCTGCGGGACGACACCCAGTCGCAGTCGCGCCCCATCCGCACCCGTTCCCCGCGTCACCGTCCCCGCGCTGGGTTGCAGGGACCCGTCCATGAGCCGAAGGAGCGTCGTCTTCCCGGCGCCGGACGGGCCGACGATGCCGCAGAAGGCGCCTTCGGGTATCACGAGGTCGATGTCACGCAGGACCGCTCCCTCACCGTAGGTGAGCGACACGCCGCGGAATTCCAGTACCGGGTGGTGCATCGGTCAATCGTAGGTGTTGGTGAACGAAACGGCGTCCAGTGCGGACGGGTCGCCACCCAGGTCGGTCACGATCGTCCGCACGTCGTAGAGCATCAACCCTACGTAGGAGTGCTCCGGATCGCCCGGGTTGCCGGGCAGATCGTCATCCCGCAGGGTGTCCTCGTACTTCGCGCCCGTGTCCGCCGCGATCTGCGCCAGGACGGGGCTCGGGTAGACCTCCGATCCGAAGATCGCCGGGATGTGACGGGCCCTGATCTGATCGATGAGCGCCGCGACCTCCTGCGCGCTGGGCTGGGCGAAGTTCACCGGCTGGATGGCGCCGATCACCGTCATCCCGTAGTGCGCGGCGAAGTAGGCGAACGAGTCGTGGTAGGTGAGCAGCAAGCGGTTCGCAGGAGGGATGGTGTCCACGGCCTTCTGTACCGCGCCGTTCAGCGTGTCGAGCGTAGCCAGGTAGGCCTTCGCGTTCGCGTCGTAGGTTGCCTTGTTCGCGGGGTCCGCCTTGTCGAGCTGCTGCTGGATGAGCTTCGTATACGTGATCGCGTTCGCCACATCCATCCACAGGTGCGGGTTGGGGTGCCCGCCCGACCTGGGGAACGAGAAGTCGTAGAGGTACTGGCTGGGCGTGAGGGCGTTCGGCCCGAGCTGGTAGATGACCGCGCCCGGCTTCACGTTGGCCTGCGCGAGCGCCAGCGTCGGATTCTCTAGATCCAGCCCGTTCAGGAAGACGAGGTCGGCTTCGGACAACGTCCGGGCTGTGTCGGACGTGGGTTCGAATGTATGTGAGTCCACGCCCTCGGGGATGAGGCCGTGGACGTCCGCTGCGGTGCCGGCAACGTTCCGGACGATGTCGACGATGGGCGCCACCGATGCGTCGACCTGAAGCTTCCCGCTGCTGCTGCCCGTTGGCGAACCGCATGCCGTGGCGCTCATCATCGCCAGAACAGCCACGATCGCGACGAACCTTCGCACCGGACCCCCCGTTTCACCGTTGTCCCAGACGCCCGAACTTCGCACCCGAACTCCATGCCGCTGGGTAAGGATACCGGCTTCTTGCAATCTGTTGCAACAGGGAGTCTATGCAACTGGCTAGAACCAGGGCGTCTCGCGGTAGGCGCCGAACACCCCCGTAAGCGCGGCGACGATCTCCCCCTCGGTGCAGCGTGCCCCGGCACACTCGATCAACGGTTCCATGAGGTTCGCATGGGTTCTGGCGGCTGCGGACAGGCCCATGAGCGCCGACGCTGCCCCTCCCTCCTCGCGCTCGGCCCGGGTGCGCGCGATGCGCGCTCGCTGGGCGACTTCCGCCTCGCCGCCGATCACGAGGGTGTCCACGCCCGGGTCGTTCGGATCCACGAACGCGTCCACGCCCACCCGAACCAGATCGCCCGTCTCGTACCGGCGCTGCTCGGCGAACGCGGACTCGGCGATCTCCTGTTGAAACCACCCTCGTTCGATGCCTTCCAAGACGCCTTCGAGCATGGAGCCGCGGCCCATGGCGTCGATATGGGTGAAGATCTCCTCGGCCTGCGCCTCCATCCGGTCGGTCATCGCCTCGACGAAGTACGAGCCTCCCAGCGGGTCCGTCACGTCGGCGACACCGCTCTCGTGCGCGATGATCTGCTGGGTGCGAAGGGCGAGCTTCGCCGCGGCTTCGGTGGGGAGCGCCAGGACCTCGTCCAAGGCGTTCGTATGCAGGCTTTGTGTGCCGCCCAGGACCGCGGTCAGCGCCTCAAGCGCCGTTCGCACCACGTTGTTCATCGGTTGCTGCGCGGTGTTGGAGACGCCCGCGGTTTGCGTGTGGAACCGCAGCCTCAAGGCGGCCGGGTCCGTTGCCCCGTAGCGGTCCCGGAGCCACCGGGCCCAGATCCGCCGCGCCGCCCGAAGCTTGGCCAGCTCCTCGAACAGATCGATGTGCGAATTGAAGAAGAAGCTGAGCCCCGAGGCGAACCCGTTCAGATCGAGTCCCCGATCGATCCCCAACTCGACGTAGGCGAACCCGTCCGCCAGCGTGAACGCGAGTTCCTGCACGGCCGTCGCCCCGGCCTCGCGGATGTGGTAGCCGCTGACGCTGACGGGGTGGAACTTGGGGGCGCGCGCGGCGCAGAACTCCATGAGGTCGCCGATCAACCGCAGGTGCGCCCGCGGAGGGAAGATCCACTCCTTCTGTGCGATGTACTCCTTCAGGATGTCGGTCTGCAGCGTGCCCCCCAGGCCCTCCCACGCCACCCCTTGTTCCTCCGCCGCCGCCAGGAAGAACGCGAACGTCACCGCTGCCGGACCGCTGATGGTCATGGACGTCGTGATCGCGCCCAGCGGTATCCCGTCGAACAGCGCGCGCATGTCGTCCAGCGAATCAACCGCCACCCCGCACCTTCCGACCTCCCCCTCCGAGGCAGGGTCATCGGAATCCAGGCCCATCAAGGTCGGCATGTCGAACGCCACCGAGAGCCCGGTCTGTCCGTGGTCCAACAGGAATCGGTAACGGGCGTTGGTCTCTTCAGGCGTACCGAACCCGGCGAACTGCCGCATCGTCCACAGACGCCCCCGGTACATCGAGGGATACACCCCCCGGGTGAACGGGTAGGAGCCGGGGTCGCCCAGTCGCTCGGAAGGATCCCAGCCGATCAGGTCGTCGGGACCCACGAGGGCCGGAACGGGCTGTCCGGACAGGGTCCTGTGGCTCCGCTGCGCTGCGGGAGCGTCCGGGGAGGGTTCGCGCGCTTCGACCAACTGGATGGTCCCTTCGCCTGGCCGCGCCTACGTGGCGGCGGCCTTGCGAACCAGCATAGCGGCGGCCGCATACGGGTCCAGACGCCTGGCGGCCAGATCGGCCGCAAGCGCCGGTTCCTCCGCCAGGGTGGCGGCCGCCTTCACGCGGAACCGCTCGGCCGCAAGCGCCTCAACCTCGCGGAGCAGGCGCGCGCGCCGCTTCTCTTCCAGTGCGCCTGAGGTCTGCAAGTAGGCGCGGTGCTCCTCGATCGCCGCCCATAGCTGGTCCACCCCGTCGTGATGCAACGCGGTGGTCTCCAAGACCGGGGGGTCCCATGCCCGCGCGGCTCCCAGGCGGAGCATCTGGCGCAGCTCGCGCACCACCTCGCCCACCCCCTCGCGATCGGCCTTGTTCACCACGAAGACGTCGGCGATCTCGAGGATCCCGGCCTTGGCCATCTGCACAGCGTCACCCAGACCCGGGGCCAGCACCACGACGGCCGTATCGGTGGCGGCGGCGACATCCACCTCCGCCTGGCCCACGCCGACGGTCTCCACGACCACGCGCGCATACCCCGCCGCGTCCAGGATCCGAACCGCCTCGGGGGCCGCCAACGCCATCCCACCTAGGTGACCGCGCGTGGCCATCGACCGGATGAACACGTCGGGGTCGGTGGCGTGTTCCTGCATCCTGACCCGGTCTCCCAGGAGGGCTCCCCCCGTGTAGGGCGACGTCGGATCCACCGCCAGCACGGCGACCCGAAGATCCTGCGCTCTGGCAACGCGCACCACCTCGCCGGCAAGGGTCGACTTCCCCACCCCCGGGGCCCCCGTCAGGCCGATGGTGGCGGCGCGACCGGTGGCGGCGTAGATACCGGCCGAGAGGCCTTCGAGCCCCGGGTCGCCGTCCTCGACCAGCGAGATCGCGCGCGCGACGGCTCGCCGTTCGCCGGCAAGAACGCCTGAGATCAGTTCCTGGATCTGCACGGGACGGAGCCTACCCCGCCGGTCGGCCGGTTCCGGCGGAAGCCGCGCCGGGCATGGCCCCCAGTGCCAGACGGAGCGACTGGCAGAGTGCGCGCTGGGCGATCAAGGCCGGGTCATCGTCCGTTTCCACGCGCGCACGGATCATCCCCAGGTTCACCTGTTCACGCTGGAGCCGATGCAGCACCGCGGCGGCACGCGCGCCCGCCCGCCGGCGCATGTCGCGGCGGATCCGGCGTCGCCGGTGGGGGCTCGCCAGGATGTCGAGTTCCTGCGTCGAGATGCCGCCCTCGTCCGCCTCGCCGGACAGCACCCCGGTGAGCCACCGATGCTCTCGCCTTCGCGCAAGCGCAAGTGCCAGCGCAACGAACCCCAGGAGCGGCAACCCCTTCAGGGTCGTGGCGAACAGGACCTGGAACCAGTCCGCTCCGTGCCACGGCTGGGCCGGGAACAGATCGAAGAACGGCGAGTTCCACAGGAAGTGGGCGACGATAGCGACCGTTGCCAACCCGGCGAGCACGGCGGCCTTCCGCCCGCGGGACGTTCCCCCCCTGCGCTCCACGGCGTAGCCGATCCCCATGCCGACGAGCCCGGTGTAGAGCACGTGGCTGTACAGCCCGTTCGCGACCATCCGGAGGAAGAACCCCCGCCACACCCCTGCGGGCTTCCCGCCGAATACCGCCATGAAGTAGAAGACGTCCTCGACCACCGCGAAGCCAAGGCCTACCATCGCCCCGTAAACGAACCCGTCCATCGCGTCGTCGATCTCCTGGCGCACCACGAGGTAGATGACCACCACGCCCAAACCCTTGAGCGCTTCTTCGACGATGGGGGCCGTCAAGGCCGCCGTCCACCGCGCCGCGAACGCCGGGCCGCCCACGCGGCTCACCACCAACCCCCACCCCTCGTTCGCGTAGCCCGCGAGGGTCGTGGCGACGACACCGCCCCATGCCAGCGCGGCGATCAGCACCGATGGCGGCTCGCGTTCGTAGAGGTCCAGGACGTACACGAGGGCGCCGGCCGGGAGCGCGTAGAGCAGGACCAGCGCCCAGGACAGGGCCCAACCCGAAGGAGACAGCTGCTGGAACACCCGTTGCTGGCTCCACGTCACGAACCCCGTGGCCACCAGGAGGCCGACGAACAGCCAGAACGCCGGACGCTCGATCTGGAAGAACGACCGGTGAGTCGACCGGACGGGCGAGGGCACCCGCGCCGCCGTACTCACGCGATCACCGCCCGCTCGATCATCGAACCGATATCGCCCGAGGCATACGAGAGCAAGCCCGCAGGGGCCCATCCGTCGAAGACGGCGCCGTTCCCGCTGGGCCCGACGATAACGGTGACCTCGCCGTCGATCGGCGTGCTGGTCTCCCGGATCACTCCGGCGTAAGAGAACCGAACACCCTGGAGCCCCGCCGCCGTGTGAACGGGCTCCAGTTGCGAAGAGACAGAGAGCCGGGTGAGCGGGTTCTCCAGTTCGCGGGTATAGGTGGCGGCCAGCGACCCGGCAGTTCCACCGACCCCGGGATACGCGATCACGTCGATGCTCCCTCCCCCGCGAGTGAGCCGGGCGAACATCGGGCCGCTCGTGCCCAGCCGGCCCTGCCCAGCCAGAGACCAGCCGGACAGCGGCTGGATGGTCACGACGCCTGCCACCCGTATCGGCGGCCCGGCAGGCTCGGAGAGGGCACCGGCTGCGGCGTAGCCACCACCCACGAGCAAGAGCAGGCCCGCCGCCACGCCGAACAGTGGGAGCCAACGGCGTTCGCGGCGCTGGGGATCCCCTTGCTCGCCTGACCGCGGAGCTTGGAGGGTGACGGTCATCAGCGTGCCGAGAGGAGCGTGGTCAAGCGAGCCACCAGCACCGGGTGACCGAGCAGCCCGGCGATCCGCACCCGCCGGCGGAGGATGCCGGCCACCACCGCTCTCCCCTGCGGCCGCAGGAGGTCCGGAAGCCCGAACCGAAGCGGCGCCCCCGCGATGGCCAGCAATCGTGCCGAGTCCGCGCGCACCCGCACGAGAGCCGCCGGGTCCACGCCCTCCTTCACCCGAACGCCGCCCGAACCGACGTGGAGGGTCACCGCGGCCCCTGCGTCCGGCGCCTCGATCGTGAACACCCCGGGCTTCAAGAGCCGGCCGCGTGCAGGATCGCGCGCCAGGTTCTGCTCGATGAGGCTCCCGAGCATGGAGGCCAGGCCGCTCGGCACCGGATCCGCGTAGACGACCACGCTCATGGGATCAGGACCACCTTCGTGGCCTCGCGCCGATCGAAGAGCGCGTAGCCGGCCGCGGCCTCCTCCAGTGGGAGACGGTGGGAGATGAGCGGCGAGGGGTCGATCCGGCCGTCCATCACTTCCTCCAGTGCGTCTTCCCACCACGCATGGATGGGGCACAAACCGCTGAACCGAAGGGTCAGTGCCCTGGTCCAGTAGACGCCGAGCTGGATCTCCGCGGTCTCGCCGGCGTAGACCCCTGCCACCACAACGGTCCCCCCCGGCCGGGCGAGCGCCACGGCGGCCTCGAACGCAGCGGGGTTCCCCACGGCTTCCAGGACCACGTCGGCGCCGCGCCCCTCGGTCGCGTCGGCCACCGCCATCTGCGGGTGACGCTTGGCCGGATCGACCGGCGTGGCGCCCACCGATGCCGCGAGCGCCAGCCGCACCGGTTCGGGATCGATCACGAAGACGCGCCCCGCCCCGAGGCTGGCGGCGGCCTGGGCGCAGAAGAAGCCGAGCGGCCCCGCGCCCACCACGGCGACCGTATCCCCATCGGTGATCCCGCCGAGCGAAGCGGCGTAGTACCCCGTGGTCAGGATGTCTCCGAGGAAGAGAGCCCGTTCGTCCTCAAGTGCCTCGGGGATCGGGAGGAGGTTCACATCGGCCCGGGGCACGCGGACACGTTCGGCTTGGGCTCCGGGAACCGAGCCGGTGAACGGACCGCCACCGAACATCTGTCCCTGGTCGCAGAGCGCCGACATCCCCCTGCTGCAGTACCAGCAGTCGCCGCACGCGATGTCGAACGAGATGACCACGCGGTCGCCGGGCTGCACGGGCAGCACGTCCTGGCCGACCTCCTCGACCACACCCACCGCCTCGTGCCCCAAGACGTCGCCCACGTCCATCGGTGTCTTGCCGTGAAAGAAGTGCAGATCGGAACCGCAGATCGCGGCGCGCGTCACCCGGACCACGGCGTCGCTGGGGCTCTGTAGCTGCGGCTCGGCCACGTCGGAAACACGGACCCGTCCCGCCCCGTCGAACACGACGGCTCGCATCAATCGTCCGGGAAGGTCGTGTCCACCTCGCCGGTGAGGTGGACCAGCTCGTTAGCGGCGTTGACGTAGCGGATGATCGTGGGGAGGTCGCCCCTGACCTGGAGCTTGCCCTGCACCATCCCGCGGATGGGGTCCAGGTCCCCCCGCAGCACGTCCTTCCAGCGCGAATACGGTGCGCGGATGATGAAGGCCGACCTCCCGCCCTCCTCGGGGCTCACCACCCCCCCGCCACGGCACTCACCGTGCCAGAGATCGAGGTACCCCCAGACATCCTGGGGCATCCGCTTGTCGGGTTCGGCCTCGATGAGGAACGAGATGTCTCCCTCCCACGATTCGGCGGCCTTCCGATAGGCGGCGGAACCATTGATGAGGACGATGAAGTCCTGGAACCATTCCTCGGTCGGGAACTGCGGCATCAGACCCCCTTCTCGATGCCCAGCATACGGACGAACTACCCGCCGGCCTTCGGGAGCCAGAAGAGCAGAACGATCCCGACGACATTGAACGTGCAGTGGGCCGCGATGTTCGTCACCAGGTTCTCCCGGCGTTCGTAGAGCAGCGCCAGCCCAAGGCCCGTCACCGTCATGCTGATGACCAGAACGAGCGCCCCGCGCCACTCGCCCGTCCAGTGCGCCAGTCCGAACACGAGGGCGGAGACGCCGGCCGCCAGGGCGAACCCCCTCCGGTCGCTGAGCCCTTTGAAGAGCACCCCCCGGAAGAACAGCTCCTCGGCGGGCGGGGCGATCGCGATGGCGAGGATCGCGGCAAGAACCTTGGCGGAGGGTGAGAGACCGGTGGAGAGTTGGGACGGGATCACGATCCGTTCGTGGAAGGCTCGCTGGAGGAACCACAGGACGCTTCCTCCCACGGCGAACGCCACCACGATGTAGAGGAGCACACCCACGCCGACACCCACGCCGATCTCACGGAGCCAACGGCCCCGGCGTGGAACCCCCAGCAGCGCGACCACCGGCTCGCGCCGAAGCATGAGCCAGCCAAGGATCGTCCCGACCATGGCCACATCGGCGAACAGGCTCGCCACCAGCACGGGAGTGGTCGCGCCGCCGGAGGGTGCGACCACCGCTCCGAAGAAGAACAGGACGATCGAGCCGATCAGCAACTGCCCGATGACCACGTTGCCCAGCAGGAAGATGCCGAGTGAGTGGAGCACCGTCCAGGTGGCGAGCGGGCGCCCGGGAGGTGACGGGCTGCCGGGCCGCAGGTCCGCGCGCGGTGGGATGGGAAGGCTCATGCGGCCACCATGGTCTCGCGGCGGGCGATCAACGGCACGAAGAGCATCACCGACACCGCCGAGGCGAACGCCAGCCCGAGCGCCGAAACGCCCGTGTCGTTGACCACATACGCCACGATGCTCCCCACCAGGATCGTAGTGAGGGCGACCCTGAGCGCCGGCTCCTCCCGGAGCACCGGTTCCAGGCGGGGGCCCGGCCGAATCACGGCCCACAGCGCCACCGGCACCCCCGCCACCGGGACCAACGCGAACGGATGCGTGACCACCAGATGCCCGCCGATCCGGAGCCGCTCCAAGGCCGTTCCCGCGATCCCCCCGGCGTGACCCGCACCCTCGGCGAACCGCGTGATATGGGTCGGCGAAGACGCGAGGAAACGCTGCATGAGCACGACCAGCGCAGTCCCGGCAAGGGCTACGGCGCCGGTGGTGAGTACCGTCCTCACCGCGCCCGCCCGCGATCGAAGACCCCACCACAAGCCAGCCGCTGCGCACATCGTGATAGCCCCGCCCAAGTCGGAACCGGTCCACGGTGACCCCACGACCAACGCGGCAGCGAACAGCAACGCCGCGCCCGTCCAGGCGCGCCGGAGCCCGAGCGCCACGAACACCGCCGATCCGAGCACCAGCCCGATGAACGCGTTCGGCAGCCCGAAGAACCTGCCGCCGTCCATCTGAGATCCGCCCAGCAGCGGGGTAACCGCTCCCGGCCACCCCTGCGCAGCCTCCACCGTGAGCACGATGAGCACGGCCACCCCCAGCCACACGACCGCGCGAACAGCGCCGGCCCGGCGAGCCAGGACCACGGTCGCCGTCGCGCCGAGGACGGTCGCGCCCACCAGGAACGCGATCACCACCGCGTACGTGAGCCGTGGGAACCGCCCGACCTCGAGCAACGCCACCGCAAGCGGGATGACGGAGACCGCCGACCACGCCCCGGCCAGGCGCACCCGTTCCGTCGTGCGGGAGCCGAGCGCCAGCACCGCCAGCGCGAACACCCCCGCGATCGCCCCGAAGAGGCCGGTGGCCACACCGATCGGGACCGTCAGCCGACGCTGGTCGCGGTATCGCTGATAGAGGTCGAAGGGCGCCGGCGCGTCGGTCGTCCGGATCACGGCCCCGGTCACGGAGCTCGGCACCGCGGTGCCGATCGCGTCCGCTATGGTGACCGTGATATCCGACGTGGTGACCACGCCATCAGCGCGGGTGGAGTCGGACGTCAGCGCCGGCGGCACCACACCCGGCCGAACCCCCGCCCCGAGCGCCCCGGCGATCTGCGCACCGGCTCCGTTCGCGATCACGAGGGTGCCCAGTTCGTCTCCGGCTCGCGCGCCGGCGAACGACGGAGACCGCGACACGAAGACGAGGGACACCTGCCGGGACCCCAGCGCGGCCATCGCGGTCCTCACCCGGTCCAGGACGGCTCGCATCTTCGAGGGGTCGACGCCGCCGCCGGGTCCGGCAACCGAACCCTGGTCCATCTCAACGAAAGGCCCATTCGCCCCGAAGACCTCCTCGATGACAGTGCCGAGCGGGATGCGTTGGCTCACCAGGGCCACCCCGCCCAACGACGCCAGGACGGACACGCGATCGCCGAAACCCAGCACGTCCTGGAACCCCGCGTTGTCGATGGTCACCAGCACCACCGTGGGCGGGACCGCGATCGAAGGCAGCTCGGCGGCGGCGGCACCTGACCCCAGGCCGGCAACCGGCAACGCAACCAGCAGCTCGGCGATCACGTGCCTGGCTTTCACGGGAGCACGGAGCCGGCGTGTTCGCGGACCGCCGTCGCGCCCAGGGCCGCGAGCTTCGCCTCGAAGTCCTCGTACCCCCGGTCCACGTGATGCATGTCAGAGATCTCGGTCACCCCTTCCGCGCAGAGCGCAGCGATGACCATCGCGGCCCCAGCCCGGATGTCCAGGGCCCGCACCGGCGCCGCCGAGAGGCGATCCACCCCTCGGATCACAGCATGGTGACCTTCGGTTCGGATGTCCGCGCCCATCCGGCGGAGTTCGTCCACATAGAGGAACCTGCTCTCGAAGACGTTCTCCGTGGCGATGCTGGTGCCTGCCGCGGTGGCCAGCGTCGACATGAGGATAGGCTGGAAGTCCGTGGCCAGCCCCGGGTAAGGGAGCGTCACGAAGTCGACCGCCCGCGGCCGGTCATCCTGACGGATCCGAAGGCCGCCGTCGGTGACCTCGATGGCCGCGCCCGCGTCGGCGAGCTTGGTCAAGGGGATCTCCAGATGGTCCTGCCTGCCCCCGAGAAGCTCAACGTCGCCGCGAGTCGCCACTGCGGCCATGGCCC
This sequence comes from Actinomycetota bacterium, assembly GCA_038244455.1. Taxonomy (GTDB): domain Bacteria; phylum Actinomycetota; class UBA4738; order UBA4738; family HRBIN12; genus JANXVR01. The sequence continues at coordinate 1,075 of JBBRTK010000039.1, read as the reverse complement.
AGGTTCCCGTTTCGATGCGATCTGCGATCACCGTGTGTTCGGCCGGAGCGAACGAATCCACCCCGTCGATCTCCAGGGTGCTGGTGCCGGCGCCGCCGATCCGCGCGCCCATCTGTGCCAGGAATGCAGCCAGATCCGTGATCTCGGGCTCCCGTGCGGCGTTGTCGATGACGGTGGTGCCGCGGGCGGCCACCGCGGCCATGAGGAGGTTCTCGGTCGCGCCCACGCTCGGGTAGTCAAGCGTGATGGCAGCGCCCCGGAGCTCGGGCGCGGTCGCCAGCAGGAAGCCGTGTTCGCTGTGGATCTCGGCTCCCATCTTCTGGAGGCCCCGGACGTGCAGGTCGATCGGACGGGAGCCGATGGCGTCACCGCCGGGCATCGCCACTTGTGCGCGCCCCCGCCTGGCAAGCAGCGGCCCCAGGACCACGATCGAGGCCCGCATCTGCCGCACCAATTCGTAGGGGGCTTCTTCGGAAGCCAGCGTCGTCGCGTCGATGGATACCGACGACCCGTTCCAGGCGACGCCAGCTCCCAGGTGTTCGAGGACCTCGCCCATCAGCCGGCAATCCAGGATGTGCGGAACATTGCTGAGCACGCTCTCCCCGGGCGCCAGGAGTGAGGCCGCCATGAGTTTGAGAGCGGAGTTCTTCGCGCCGGAGATGGGGATCGAACCGGAGAGCCGGGCGCCCCCCGTCACGAGAAGACGGTCCATGAACCCCCGATTCTAGGGAACGAAGGCTCCCGCAGCCCGCAGGGCACGTGGAGTTCCGGTAACAGAGCAGCTCAGCGGGCCAGCGCCACCCTGGCCGCCGCCTTCGCGATGGCGAGCTGGGCTTCGGCCTCGGCGGTGTCCTCCGACGCTTGCAGCTCCTCCAGCCGACGGCGGGCGGCAACGCCGTCGATCTCGTCCGCGAGTTCCGCTCCGGAGGCCAGGACGTCGGCGCGCGTCACGCCGCCCTCGGTCGCCACGTGGAGGAACCCGCCGTCGATAACCGCCCTGATGTCCTCGGGGTCCTGGGTGATCTTCAGGACCCCGACGGCCAGTTGGACCAGGATGGGCATGTGCCCTGCCTGG
>JBBRTK010000038.1:0-16936 GCA_038244455.1 Actinomycetota bacterium | reverse complement strand
GTCTTCTGGAACGACCCCCGATGATCGAAGGCCAGGATGAACAGGTCCTTGTCGTAGCCGAGCGTCATGGCTCCTCCATCTCGAACGGGTGCACCGGACGCATGATCTCCACCGGAACAGGTGCGGCGGATTCACGGAACCGTACGCCTTCCGAGGGCGAACCCACCACGAATCCGAAATGCATGGGGACGGCGAGCTTGGGACCGATGGCTTTGGCCAGGCTCGCGGCCTCCTCGGCGTTCATCGTGTAGTGGCCGCCGATGGGCAGGAACGCCACGTCCGTCTTCACCGGCTCCAGCTCGGGGAGGTGATCGGTGTCACCTGCGTGGTAGTAGGTGTGCTCCCCCAGCTCGATGACGTAGCCGACCCACCCGTTCGCCTTGGGGTGGAAGTCGAGTGCCTCTTCCCTGATGTTGTAGGCGGGAACGGTCTCCACGTGGAACCCGCCGATGTCGTGGCGTTCGCCGGGCGCCACCGGGGTGACGTCGCCGCCGAGTTCGACGGCGACGTCGCGAGGCGCGACCACCTGTGTCCCCTCGCGCCGGAGCTTCGCGATCTCATCGGGTTGGAAATGATCGAAGTGCGCGTGGGTGATCAGGATGAGATCGGCCGGCGGGGCATCCTCCTGGGTCCCCCACGGATCGATGTAGACGACGCGCTCTCCGTCGGTCCAACGGAAGGCGGACTGCTTGAACCATGTGAACCCTTCGAGCATCGCTGCCTCCCCCGGTCGTTGGAGTGCCTGCAGGTAGTCTGGCAAACCGACGATGGACATGCCCGATGACTCCGACGCCCCGCAGGGGGGATTCCGCGCCAGCCTCGACCTGGTCGGTCACAACCGCGACTTCCGCCGGGTCTACGTAGCGTCCCTCATCAGCCTTGGCGGAGACTGGTTCCTCACGGTCGCGCTCTTCTCCCTGGTCCTGAAGTACAGCGGTTCGGGCGTCGCCGTGGGACTGGTCATCGCCGTGCAGGATCTGGCCTTCTTCGTTGCCTCTCCACTGGCCGGAGCGCTTGCCGACCGGTTGAACCGGCGGAGCCTGATGATCGTCACCGACCTCTCGCGCGCCGGGCTGTGCCTCGCGTTCCTGTTCGTCCGAGGATCCGACACGGTGTGGATCACCTACGTCGTGGTCGCCGCGCTAGCCCTGTTCAGCGCCGTGTTCGAACCCGCGAGCGCGGCCGCCCTGCCCAACCTGGTGGAGCCCAAGGACCTGGCGACGGCGAACGCGCTCACCGGCTCCGCGTGGGGAACCATGCTGGTCGTGGGGGCCGGACTCGGCGGACTGATCGCGGGGAAGTTCGGCACCAGCACGGCGATCGTGGTGGACGCGGTGTCGTTCGTGGGTTCGGCGCTGATGGTGCTCACCGTCCATCGATCGTTCGCGGAGGCCCGCACCGGCTCGCACGTGCACCCCGGCATCCTCGAAGCTACGCGGGAGACGGCGAGGTACGCGAGGCAGGATCACCGGGTACTGGCGTTGGTGGCGGTGAAGTTCGGCTGGGGACTGGCGGGCGGCGTGCTGGTGCTCATCCCGCTGCTGGTGACGCGGTCGTTCCACGGCGGCGACGTAGCGATCGGGGTCCTCATGGCGTTCCGGGGGCTCGGCGCGCTCATCGGGCCCTTCGTCGCGCGGCAGGCGCTGGGAACGAAGGACCGGCGGTTGTTCCTGGCCATCGGCATCGCGCTCGCCGTGTTCGGGATCGGCTACGCCCTGGTCGGCCTGGTGCCCAGCCTGCTGCTCGCCCTGCCGGCGATCACACTGGCCCACCTCGGCGGGGGCGCCCAATGGATGCTCTCCTCCTACGGGCTGCAGAAGATCGTTCCCGATCGGATCAGGGGACGCATCTTCGCGTTCGACGGGATGCTGGTGACGCTCACGTTCGGAACCTCGAGCTTGGCCACGGGCTGGCTCGCCGACGCGATCGGGCCGCGCGAGACGGCGGTGCTCTTGGGTGCGATCGCCGTGATCTGGGCCGGCGTGTGGTTCTGGCTCACGACCGATGTCCGGCGGGCGACCCTTGCCGACGGGTGCGAGCCTGCACCCGAAGAAGAACCGGCGGTGTAGGGACGGGAAGGGCGGGCGCCGAAGGCGCCCGCCCTTCCTCGCGAGACCCGTGCTACTGCCCTGGTGGTGGTGGTGGCGTCTCGCCGCCGCCACCGGGGGGAGCCGGGGGTGCGGCCGGGGGCGGCACGGAAGGCGCGGCCGCTCCGCCGAACGACACCGCAGGACCCTCGCCGGAGAAGTTCACCTTGGGCACGCCGGCATCTCCACGCAGTGCCTCGTCGACCTCGAAGAACTCCTCGGTCTTGAAGCCCTTCATGTTCGCGATCAAGCTCGAGGGGAATGACTGGACGCGGCGGTTGTAGTCGCGGACGTTCGAGTTGTAGAAGCGCCGGGCCGTCTGCAGACGGTCCTCTGTGTTGGAGAGCTCGCTCTGCAGGGCAAGGAAGTTCTGGTTGGCCTTGAGGTCGGGGTAGGCCTCGGCGACCAGCATGAGCCGGCCGAGCGCGGCCACCAGCGGACCCTCGGCGGCGGCCTGCGCCGCGGGGGAACCGGTGGTGCCGGAGGCCATCGCACGGGCCTTCGTGACTTCCTCGAAGACCTCCTTCTCGTGCGACGCGTAGCCCTTGACGGACTCCACCAGGTTGGGGATGAGGTCGTACCGGCGGCGGAGCTCGGTGTCGATGTTCGACCAGGCGTCCTTGATCAGCTGCTTCTGGCTCACGAACCGGTTGAACGATCCGATCGCGAACACAACCATCAGGACCACGACCACCACGATCGCTATGAGGTAGGGCATCTTCTGTTGTCCTTTCGCTCGACCGGGCTAGCTTAGTTCCAACGGGCCCGAGTGCGGGTAGAGGGACGAGAGCACCCGCGGGATCAGGCCCGGCAACGCCAACCCGGCCTCCAGCACCCGGTTCAATTCCTCGGCGCCACCCCGCGGCCCCGCTGCCAACGCCCGGTCGTTCAGCAGTTCGAACGTCATGCCTTGCCCGTGATCCAGGAACCACGCGATCATCCGGGGATCGACGGCCGCCGAGGCGAACTCGGCCTCTTCCGCGTGGACCCGGAACTCGCGGTCGAACTCCTCCGATTCGAACATGATGCCGCCGGCCAGCGCCCCGCGCGGGCCCTGGCGCGGCTCGACCATGAGCGGCGGACACCAGGCATCCACCTTCACCGTGATGCAATCGAACCACAGGAGCGGACGCTCTCCGTTCGCATCCTCGGTGTCCTGGGCGTACCAGTACTCGAACATCCAGACCTGGATACCCCGGACGACCCCGGAGATGGCGTGCTCGATCTGCCGCGCCGTCCCCCGATGCAGCAGTTCGAACGGCTGCCCGTAGCCCTCCCATTCGTGGGCCACCGGGCGCAGACCGGTCAGCGCAAGGAAGTCTCGGCGGACCTCTTGGCGATCGGCGGGATCCACGGCCTCAGCGATCCGGGCGGGGCGCCGTGGGGTTCGCGCCCGGATACAGGTCGTACACCACGTTCGGGAAGTGTCCGATGAACTGCTGCATCACCCCGAGCAGCGAGGGCACCTGCGCCGGGTCCAGGCGCTTGCACGTCACTAATGCCCGATCTCCCCCGACCGCGAACGAGAACGTCTTGCCCAGCGTCAACATCCACTGGATCATCCGCGCATCGACCATGTCGTTCGCGAACTTCTTGTCCTGGCTCTTGACGTTGAACATCTTGTTGAAGTCCTCGGACTCGAACTCGATGTCGTGGAAACTCAGGTGATCGGCGAGCCGCGTGAACAGGTTCTCCGGCTCCATCGACAGCTGCGGACAGGCCACCTTCACGGTTGCCAGCACGCAGTCGAACCGGTAGTAGGTCCGGCTGCGGTTCCCCTTCGAGTCGGTCGACTCCTCGTAGTACCAGTAGTCGAAGACCCGGACCCCCAGGTTCTCCCAGGTCCCGGCCAGCACGTTCTCCACTCCCCGGCCATCGCCCCGGTTGAACAGCTGGAACGGCTCGGCGAGCGTGTCGTAAGGATCGTCCTGGCTGTATGTCAAGCCGAGCTGCGTCCCGAGTGTGGCGAACGCCAAGCGCCGCTTCTTCTCCGCTTGGAAGGAGAAGTACGCCGCAGCCCCCGCGATGGCGACGACAGCGACGAAGATGAACGGGAACGCGACCGGCATCGCTCCTTCTATCCCGCGGCCAGCGCCGGCGCAAGAACCGTCATGGGGACGACGTGAAGGTCAGCCCGTCCGGCCCGGCGTCCACCGTCACGGTCACGCCGTCGTAGATCTCGCCGCTGAGGAGCTTGAGGGCCAAAGCGTCCTGGAGTTCGCGTTGGATCAGGCGTTTCAGCGGCCGGGCACCGAACGCAGGGTCGTAGCCGGCTTCGGCCAGGTGCGCCAGTGCAGCGTCGGTGAGTTCCAGCGTGAGGTGCCGTTCGGCCAGGCGCGCCCGCAAGGACCGCAGCTGGATATCCACGATGGCCCGGATCTGCTCCCGCGCCAGCTGATCGAACACGATGATCTCGTCAACGCGGTTGATGAACTCCGGCCGGAAGTAGCCCCGGACGTCGGCGAGCACGGACTCCCGGCGCTTCTCCGCATCCATCGTCGGGTCGGCGAACACCGCCGAACCCAGGTTCGAGGTCATGATCACGATCGTGTTCCGGAAGTCGACCGTGCGTCCCTGGCCGTCGGTCAGGCGCCCGTCGTCCAATAGCTGGAGCAGGATGTTGAAGACGTCGCCGTGGGCCTTCTCCATCTCGTCGAGCAGGATCACGCTGTACGGGCGCCGACGGACCGCTTCCGTGAGCTGACCGCCCTCCTCATACCCGACGTAGCCGGGAGGGGCGCCCATCAGCCGCGACACGGCGTGGCGCTCCTGGTATTCGCTCATGTCGATGCGGACAACTGCGCGCTCGTCATCGAAGAGGTAGTCGGCGAGCGCCTTCGCCAACTCCGTCTTGCCCACCCCGGTCGGGCCCAAGAAGAGGAACGAACCGATGGGGCGGCCGGGATCGGAGAGCCCGGCGCGGCTCCGCCGGATCGCGTTGGCCACGGCGGTCACGGCTTCGTCCTGGCCGACCACGCGCTCGTGCAACGCCGCCTCCAGGTGGACGAGCCTCTGCATCTCGCCCTCCATCAGACGGCTGACCGGGATGCCCGTCCACTTCGCGACGACTTGCGCCACGTCCTCCTCGGTCACCTCCTCGTTGAGCATCTTGCGATCGGTCTGCAGTTCGGCCAGGGCGGTGTTCTCCGCCTCGAGGTCGCGCTCGAGCTGGACCAGCGTGCCGTAGCGGAGCTCGGCCGCCTTCTCCAGGTCTCCGTCGCGCTCAGCGCGTTCGGCGGCGCCACGCGTGTCCTCGATCTTGGCCTTCAGCCCCCGGAGCTTGTCGATACGTTCCTTCTCCTGCAGCCAATGCGCGCGCATGCCCCCGATGGTCTCCTGCAGGTCGGCCAGCTCCTTCTCCAGCTTGGCCAGCCGTTCCTTGGAGGCCTTGTCGGATTCCTTGGACAGGGCCGCCTTCTCGATCTCGAGCTGGCGGATCCTTCGTTCGACCTCGTCGATCTCGACGGGCACGGAGTCGATCTCGATGCGCAGACGGCTCGCGCTCTCATCGATGAGATCGATGGCCTTGTCGGGCAGGAACCGCCCGGTGACGTACCGGTCGGACAGGACCGCGGCCGCGACCAGCGCCGGGTCCTGGATCCGAACACCGTGGTGAACCTCGTAGCGCTCCTTCAATCCACGCAGGATCCCGATCGTGTCCTCGACGCTGGGCTCCTCCACGAGCACCGGTTGGAACCGGCGTTCGAGGGCCGGATCCTTCTCGATGCGCGTGCGGTACTCGTCCAGGGTGGTGGCGCCGATCGCTCGAAGTTCCCCGCGCGCCAGCATGGGCTTCAACATGTTCCCGGCATCCATCGACCCCTCGGCCGCGCCCGCCCCCACGATCGTGTGGAGTTCGTCGATGAAGGTGATGATCTCGCCCTCGGAGTCGGCGATCTCCTTGAGGACGGCCTTGAGCCGTTCCTCGAACTCGCCGCGGTACTTCGCGCCTGCAACCATGGCACCGAAATCCAGGGCGATCAGGCGCTTGTGCTTCAGCCCCTCGGGGACGTCACCGTCGACGATGCGGAGCGCAAGTCCTTCCACGATGGCCGTCTTGCCCACCCCCGGTTCACCGATCAGCACCGGGTTGTTCTTCGTGCGGCGGGACAGGACCTGGATGACCCGGCGGACCTCCTCGTCCCGGCCGATGACGGGATCGAGCTTGCCGCTTCGCGCGGCCTCGGTGAGATCGCGGCCGTACTTCTCCAGGACCTGGAGCTTGTCCTCGGGGTTCTGGTCGGTGACGCGCTTGCGCCCACGCACCTGCGCAAGCGCGGCCAGGACGCCGTCGTGGGTGAGACCGGCGTCGCTGAGGATGCGCGCGGCCGGGGTGCCGGAGGCGGCGAGCATGGCCAGGATGAGATGTTCGGTCGAGACGTATTCGTCGGTCAGGGCTTCTGCCTCGATGCCGGCCGACTCGAGGAGACGCGAGGAGGCCGACGACAATCGCGGATCGTTGGTGGCGCCGGCGTAGACCTTCGGGATCCGGTCGAGCGCCTCCTCGATCATCGAGCGGATCGTGCCGGGGTTCGCGCCCATCTGATGCAGCAGCGGGTAGACGATCCCATCGGGGTCGCCCAGGAACGCCATGAGCATGTGTTCGGGTTCGATGCTCTGGTGGTTGCGCGCAACCGCCTGGGCGTGGGCCTCCTGCAGCGCCGCCTGCGACTTGATGGTCAGCTTGTTCGGATCCACGTCAGCTCACGTCCTCATGGTCGCGTTTCGTCCTCGCGTACATCGCGTAGTCGGCGGGCGGCTCCGGGCCTTTGGGCGGCCAGAACCCACGGAGCACACCCTCGAACGTGAAACCGGCGGCTTCGGCCGCCCGCCGCATCGCCGTGTTCCCGACATCGGTGTTGAGCTGCACCCGGTGGGCCCCCTCATGCTCGAACAGTTGAGCGGTCATGAGGCTCAGAACTTCTCGGCCCACGCCGCGGCCCTTGTCGGCGTCCTCGAACACCACGATGCCGATCTCGAAAAGGCCTGCGAGATAGGGATCCTGACGAGCTTGGATGTCGCCGATCAGGCGGCCTTCCATCTCGATGGCGTACTCGACGGCCGCGAAGGGAGTCAGGCCGCGGTGGCGATCGCGGAGGCGCCGCAAGACGTCGGCCTCCGACTCCCCCTGCAGCGCCCACGGCATGGACGCGCGGGCCACCGAAGGCAGGTCGGTCTCGGTGACCGGGCGAAGCGTCACGCGCGAACCGACGATCCCGCTCATCGGCTGCCACCTCGCTCCCACGGTGGAAGGAACACGCTTCCCAGCGGAACGATCTGGGCACCGGTTTCGCGCACGTGGGTCCGCCTGGACGCGCGACGCGAGATCCGCAGTTGGTGCTCCAGCTCCTCGGCCCTGCGGCGGGCAGCGTCGAGCTGCGCGCGCATCTCGATGATCATCTTCACGCCGGCCAGATTGACGCCCTCTTCCTGACTCAGGGCTTGGATCTGCCGGAGCAGTTCGATGTCACGGTCGGAGTAGCGCCGGGTGTTACCTGCCGTCCGCTGCGGTTGCACCAGGCCCTTGCGTTCGTAGATGCGAAGGGTTTGTGGGTGCATGCCGGCCAGCTCGGCGGCAACGCTGATGATGTAGACGGCACGCTCGTCGCGCTCGCGAGGGTCGCGTTCGTTGTCGGCCATGGCGGGCTCCCCTACTCCACCCCGAGCTTGGCCCGAGGTGATTCCTTCTGGAGCTCCTGCAGCTGTTGGAGGAGCTTCTTCTCTTCCCGGCCCAGCCGGTGCGGCACATCCACCACGACCGTGGCCAGGATGTCCCCGTGACCGTTCTTGGTGGGGACGCCCTTGCCCTTCACGCGGAAGGTCTTGCCGGTCGGAGTCCCCGCCGGAACCTTGAGCGTCACCGGCCCGTTCAGGGTGGGCACCTGCACGTGTCCGCCCAGGGCTGCCTCGGCGTAGGTCACGGGGAGGTCGACGGTCAGGTTGTCGCCCTTGCGTCCGAACACCGGATGCTGCGCCACGTGCACGCGGACGTAGAGGTCACCCGCGGGTGCGCCGGCCGGCCCCGGTTCACCGCGACGGACAAGCTTGATCCGCGCGCCACCTTTCACGCCGGGCGGCACCTTCACCTGAAGGGTCCGGGTCCGGCGCTCCGATCCCTCCCCGTGGCACGCAGCGCATGGGTGTTCAACCATGCGCCCGGTTCCCCGGCAGCGGGGGCAGGTCTGGGCCATCTGGAACAACCCTTGATTCACCGCGATCTGACCGGCGCCGCCGCACTGGGTGCACGTCACCGGGCTGGTTCCGGGAGCCGCGCCCGATCCCTTGCACGTACTGCACGGCGCCCGGCCGTGAAGCTTCACGGTGGCCGTGGTGCCGTGCATCGCCTCATCGAACGAAAGCCGAACGTCGGTCTCCAGGTCTGCCCCCCGGCGTTGCTGCGCGCGACCCGCGCCTCGGCGCGCACCTGCCCCGCCGAACATCCCGCCGAGCAGATCGCCCAGGTCGACGTCGACCTGTTGGTACCCACCGAAGCCACCGCCCGGATAGCCTCCGGCCCCGCGTGCTCCCGCCGGGCCGGCGCCGAACCCGGCCGCGCCCATCTCGCGCGCGCGGTCGTACTGCGTGCGCTTGTCCTCATCGCCAACGACGTCATATGCCGATGAGATCTCCTTGAACCGCTCTTCCGCATCCTTGTCGCCCGCGTTCGCGTCGGGGTGGAACTTCTGCGCGAGTTTGCGGTAAGCCTTCTTGATGTCTGCGGCGGAGGCGTTCTTGGGCACGCCGAGGACGCCGTAGTAGTCCTTCTCGAACCACTCCCTGCGGATCTCCTCAGCCATGCCCGTTCACCTCCCTCAGGTCCGTTCCACCCGCACGCCCGCGGGGCGAAGCACGCGGCCCCTGACCGTGTAGCCGGGCCGGAGCACGTCGGCCACAACCGGGTCGCCTTCGCCTTCACCGGTCTGCAACAACGCTTCGTGCTGCTGCGGATCGAACGGCTTGCCCTGCGCATCCATCCGGTCCAGGCCCTCGGCCTTCAGCGCGTCGGTGAACTTCGAGTACACGAGTTCGACGCCGTGCAGGAACCGGTCCAGGTCGGGCTTATCCGCGGCCGCCATGAGTGCCAGTTCGAAATCGTCCAGCACTTCCAGGAGCCTTGCGAGCACCGGTACAGCGCCAAGTTCGCGGGCCTCCTGCAGTTCGCGCTGCACACGCTTGCGGTAGTTATCGAACTCCGCCTGCAACCGACGGAGGTGATCCAGGTACTCCTGCGCCTCCGTTCGAGCGGACTGGATATCGGACGCGACGTCGACGCTGGTCACATCGGCCGGAACGGTGCTGGGCTCCGCTTGGGAGCCCAGCACCTCTTCGTGAGCCGCGTTGGCGAAGCGCCGCTTGTCCGTGACGCGCAGCCGTGGCTCCTCCGCCGGATCACGCGGTGTCACTGTCGCCCCCGTCCTCGACGATCTCGCCCTCGACGACGTCATCGTCGGACTCGGTGGGCGCGTCCTGGGTGGTGCCGGCGCCGGCCCCTTCGGCCTGGGCCTGTTGGTGCATGGCCCCGCCGATCCGTTCGAAGACCTTCATGACAGACTCGTGCCCGCCGCGCAGTTTGTCCGCGTCGGCCTCCTGATCGGCCAGCGCTTCCTTGAGTTCGGCGTTGACCTTCTGGAGTTCCTCGCGATCGGCCTCGGGGACCTTCTCGCCCCATTCACCCAGGGACTTGTCCACCGTGTAGGTGAGCTGATCGGCCTGGTTACGGGCCTCGGCAGCTTCCCTTCGCTTGTGATCCTCGGCCGCGAACGCCTCCGCATCCTTCACCATCCGGTCGATCTCGTCCTTGGACAGCGCAGTGCCGCCGGTGATGGTCATGGCCTGCTCCTTGCCGGTGGCCACGTCCTTGGCGTTCACGTTCACGATGCCGTTCGCGTCGATGTCGAAGCTGACCTCGATCTGCGGCACGCCGCGGGGCGCGGGCGGGATCCCGACCAGCTTGAATCGCCCGAGCGACTTCACGCCGGGACTCATGACCGTCTCGCCCTCGCCCTGGAGGATGTTGATCTCCACTTCGGTCTGGCTGTCGGCGGCCGTGGTGAACGTCTCCGACTTCTTCGTAGGGATCGTCGTGTTGCGTTCGATCATCCGCTGAACGATGCCGCCCAGGGTCTCGACACCCAGTGACAGCGGCGTCACGTCCAACAGGAGGATGTCCTTCACGTCACCCTTGAGGACACCGGCCTGCACGCTGGCGCCGATGGCGACCACTTCGTCCGGGTTCACGCCCTTGTGTGGCTCCTTGCCGCCCGTCAGCGACTTCACGAGTTCAAGGATCATCGGCATGCGGGTGGAACCACCGACCAGGATCACGTGGTCGATCTCGGCGGAGGGCTTACCCCAGTCCTTGATCGCCTGCTCGAACGGTGTCTTGCACCGCTGCACCAAGTCCTCGGTCATCCGTTCGAACTCGCCCCGCGTGAGCTTGATGTCCAAGTGCAGGGGGCCCTCCGCGGTCGCCGTGATGAACGGGAGGTTCACGGTGGTCTCCATGACCTGGCTCAGCTCGATCTTCGCCTTCTCGGAGGCCTCCTGCAGACGCTGCAACGCCATCCGGTCCTTCGACAGATCCACCCCGTGGGCGTTCTTGAACTCCTTCACCAGGTGGTCGATAACGCGTTGGTCCCAGTCGTCTCCGCCGAGCTTGGTGTCGCCGTGGGTGGCCTTGACCTCGAAGACGCCCTCGCCGATCTCCAGCAGCGACACGTCGAACGTGCCCCCGCCAAGGTCGAAGACGAGGATCGTTCGATCGTGGTCCTGCTTGTCCAATCCGTAGGCCAGGGCGGCTGCGGTGGGTTCGTTGATGATGCGGAGCACCTCGAGCCCCGCGATCGCGCCGGCTTCCTTCGTCGCCTGACGCTGAGCGTCGTCGAAGTACGCGGGGACGGTGATCACCGCTTGGGTCACCGTGTCGCCCAGGTAGGCCTCGGCGTCACGCTTGAGCTTGGTCAGGATCTGCGCGCTGACCTCCTGCGCGCTCCACTTCTTCCCGTCGACGTCCAGGGACCAGGACTTCTCGCCCATGTGGCGCTTGACGCTGCGGATGGTGCGGTCGGGGTTGGTGATGGCCTGGCGCTTGGCGACCTCGCCCACCAGGATCTCGTTGTTTTTGGAGAATCCGACCACCGACGGGGTGGTGCGGGCGCCCTCGGAGTTCGGGATAACGACCGGTTCGCCGGCCTCCAGAACCGCGACGACGGAGTTCGTGGTACCCAGGTCGATGCCCACTGCTCGTGCCATGTGATGCCTCCTTGAGGAACGTGGATCACTGAGTGCGTACGCATACTAGAACTTGAGTCGGGTACTGTCATATTCCCTCGACCGGGAGATCGGCTCGGTACCCATCCGGCGCAGTCAGGGCCTAGACTGCGCGTCGTGATAGCCAGAGCGCTCCTCCTCCTGGTTGCGGTCGCCGGCGCCGGTGGTCTCTTCGCGCGGCGCGCGCTGCTGTTGGTGCGCATGAATCGGCTGGGGCGCCCGATCGACCGATCCGGGGACGCGGGTCGCCGGATCACCCGCGAGGGCGCCGAGGTTCTGGGCCAGCGCAAGCTCTTCCAGCGCGCCGGACCGGGCATCATGCACGCCCTCATCTTCTGGGGGTTCCTGGTCCTGATGACCACGATCGCGGAGGCCATGGGCCAGGCCGTCAGCCCGACGTTCGTCCTGCCGCTGATCGGGCAGGCTCGATGGCTGGGTTTGGGGCAGGATGTGTTCGCGGCTGGGGTGCTGGCTGGTATCTCCGCCGCCGCGTGGATCCGTCTGGTGCAGCGGCCCGAGCGATTCGTCGGGAGCCACACGCGTGAGGCGCTCACGATCCTCGGCCTCATCTTGTGGATCATCGTCACGCTGTTCGGCCTAAAGGGCGCACGGATCGCGGACGGGCTTCAGCCCCGGACTTGGTGGACCCCCGTCTCGAGCGCCGCGTCGCATCTGTTCACGTGGATGTCGCCGGGCGCAGTCCGGGCATCGTTCTGGTTCTTCCTCGTCGCGCACCTGGCCTTGGTGCTCGGATTCCTGGTCTACCTGGGGTACTCCAAGCACCTGCACATCGTCACCAGCGCGATCAACGTCTGGTTCTCGTCTACGAAGCCCAGCGGCGCGCTGACCCCGTTGAAGATCGACATGGATGCGCTGGAGGCGGGGACACAGTCGCTCGGCGCCGAGACCATCACCGACCTTTCACGCAAGGAACTGCTGGACCTCTACGCCTGCACCGAATGCGGGCGCTGTCAGAGCGTCTGCCCTGCATGGAATACGGGGAAACCCCTGAGCCCGAAACTCCTCATCATGAACCTGCGCGACCACCTGTTCGAGGTCGGGCCGGAGCTGGTGGCCGCGGCGCAACGCGGAGAGACGGTGGCCGGCGTTGCCCTGGCCCCGAACGTCATCGACGACGACGTGATCTGGTCATGCACCACGTGCGGGGCCTGCGTGCAGGAGTGTCCCGTGGATATCGAGCACATCGATACGATCGTCGATCTTCGCCGTTCGTTGGTGATGGGCGAATCGCGATTCCCGGCGGAAGCCGGTCCGCTCATGCGGAACCTGGAGAACACCTCCAACCCCTGGGGCATCCCGCAGTCCCAGCGCGCCGACTGGGCCGCGGGACTGAACGTGCCGATCGTGAGCGGCGACGCGCCCGAGTACCTGTACTGGGTCGGATGTGCCGGATCGTTCGACGAACGGGCGAAGAAGGTGGCCCGGGCCGTCGCGGAGCTCTTGACCATAGCGGGTGTGGACTACGCGATCCTGGGGCCCCAGGAGTCGTGCACCGGCGATCCGGCCCGCCGGATGGGCAACGAGTTCCTCTTCCAGACCCTGGCCGAACAGAACGTGGGGACCCTGAACGCCGCCAACGTGAAGAAGGTCATCACGAACTGCCCGCACTGCTTCAACACCCTTCGCAACGAATACCCCGAGTACGGGGGCGCGTACGAGGTCATCCATCACTCCGAGCTGCTGGCCGATCTGGTGCGAACCGGCCGGCTCACGCCCACAGTGCCCCTGGAGGGGCTCACGACCTATCACGACCCCTGCTATCTGGGCCGGCACAACCAGGTCTACGACGCGCCGCGGAGCGTCCTGGACGCCATCCCCGGCATGACCACCGTGGAGATGCCCCGCTGCAACAAGAACGGGTTCTGTTGCGGTGCAGGCGGTTCCCGGATGTGGCTGGAGGAGAAGATCGGCAAGCGGATCAACGTCGAGCGGATGGACGAGGCGGCCTCGACCGGCGCCGACACCGTCGCCGTTGCCTGCCCGTACTGCGTGATCATGCTGGACGACGGCGCGAAAGCCCGCGGGGACGACACGAAGGTGCTGGATATCGCCCAGATCGTGCGGGCGTCGCTAGCAGAAGGCTGAGGCCGCCCCGCCCCCTGGCCTCACCCTCTCCACTTCCGGGTATCAAGACCCACCACCTTTCGACCGATGGAGGGTCTAGACACAACGGCCCCGACCGGAAGGACCAGTGAGTGAGCATCCCCCGGACGCAGGCAGGCGCTTCGAGCGCCGGCCGCGCGCAGGCAGGTACGCACCCGACCGTGCAGCACGCGGTCGAGTCGCTCCTGCTCGAAGAGCGCACGAAGTGGGCGATGCGCATCCACGACAGCCTCACCCAGTCGGTGACCAGCGCGATCCTGGAGCTCCAGATCCTTCGACACCGGATCGAACAAGACCCGGAGGGCGCGGTCGAGACGCTGAGGATCATCGAGGACACCATCCGCGAAGACCTTCAACAGATCCGGGCGGTGCTCTTCGAGCTGCAAGAAGGCAAACCACGGCCCGAACCGGCGTTCGCCACGTTCGTGAACGGGCTGGTGGAACGGTGGAGGTTGCCGGCCAGGGTGTCGGTCGAAGGAGATCTGTCGTTCGTGGACCCTGCAGTGATCGAAGCCGCAGAAGGCATCGTCGCGGAAGCCATCACGAACGCCGCGAAACATTCCGGGGCCGCTGAGGTGGCCGTGCGGGTTCGCACCGGAGTGGGAACCATCACCATCGAAGTAGAGGACCGCGGACGGGGTATCCCGCTCGCTGCAGTACAGGAACCAGGTCAGCACTTCGGACTGCGGATGATGAAGGCCCGCGCCGAGGAGATGGGAGGGACCATCGAAATCGGATCGACGCCCGGACACGGCACCAATGTGGTTGCCGTGCTCCCCGTCGGAGGGCGAGGTGAAGCATGAGGATACTGATCGTTGACGACCACGCGCTCGTGCGCCGTGGCATGTACCACGTTGTGCTGGAAGGGTTCCCGGACGCCGATGTCGTCGAAGCAGACGGCGCTGCCAGCGCCCTGGTGCTCATGCGACAGAAGGCTGCGGACATCGCGCTGGTTGATGTGCGGATGCCGGACGCCGACGGGTTGGAACTGCTCCGCTCGCTCAAGGCGGACTGGCCCGACGCTCCGGTGATCATGCTGTCGACGTATGAGAACGCGCCGTACGTGAAGCGCGCGCTCTCCGACGGCGCCTCCGGCTACCTGCTGAAGGACGCCACACCCGAAGACCTGGCACAGGCCATCAACGTGGCCATGTCGGGCAGCGGCAACGTCCTCAGCCCTCGCGTCATCCAGAACCTGTTCGAGGACGCCGCGGAATCGGGACCGGGCGGCCGCGGCACCAGCCGTCGCAACGAGTTCAGTCTCACGGCCCGGGAGAACGACATCCTGGCGCTCCTGGCGGAAGGGCATTCCAACCGCGAGATCGCGGGGCGGCTGTTCCTGTCGGAGAAGACCGTCAAGGCACACCTGGCCGCGATCTTCCGCAAGCTCGGTGTCACGAACCGGACGCAGGCGGCCATGGCCGCGGTGCACATGGGCGTGGGACCGGTCGTGCCCGGCTCTCTGGCGCGGGTCGACTGACCGGACCGTTCAGGGAAGGAAGTCGCGGAAGAACCGGCTGGGCGTGGGTCCGCGTTGGCCTTGATACTTGTTGCCGGCTGACCCGTACGGCACGTCCGCCGGCGTGGTCAGCTTGAAGAAGCTGATCTGGCCGATCTTCATGCCCGGGTACAGCGTGATGGGCAGGTTCGCGACGTTGCTGAGCTCGAGCGTCAGGTAACCGTCCCATCCTGGGTCCACGTACCCGGCCGTGGAGTGGATGAGCAGTCCCAGCCGGCCGAGTGATGACTTCCCCTCCAGCCGCGCGACCAGATCGTTCGGGATGCCGACGCGCTCCAGTGTGGATCCAAGGACGAACTCCCCTGGGTGCAGGATGAATGGCTCATCCGGCTTGACCTCGACCAGCTCGGTCAGGTCGGGCATCTCCTCTTTGACGTCGATGTAGGGGTAGCGCGAGTTCGCGAACACCCGGAACTGGTTGTCGACGTGCAGGTCGACCGACGACGGCTGCACGCACGTGGGATCGAACGGATCGATCACGATGCGCCCGGCGTCGATCGCCTCGCGGATGGTGCGATCGGACAGGATCATCGGGCGGTGATGCTACCCGTTCCTAGACGCGGCCACCCAGGCCGCCAGCGTGGCGGTCCCCGCACCGGAGTCGATCGCCTCGGCGGCCATGACCAGGCCGCTCGCCATGTCGGAGACCGCCCCGGCGACCTCGAGCGCGGCCGCGGCGTTCAGGAGAACCACGTCCCTGGGGGGACCGTGCTCGCCGCCCAGGATGGCGCGGGCGATGGTCGCCGATCCTTCCGCGTCGCCGCCCACCAGGTCCTCAGGCCTGGATCGCGCGAGACCCAGGTCCGCGGGATCCACATGGGTCTCGCGCACGGAGCCCTCCCGCACGTCCAGCATCATCGAGATCCCGGTGGTGGTGAGTTCGTCCAGGCCGTCCTCTCCGCGGAAGAGCTTGGCGCGCGTGCCGCGGCGGGCCAGAACCTCGGCCATGAGCGGGAGCATCCGTTCGTCGCTGACGCCGACGACCTGCGCGTAGGGCCGGGCCGGGTTGGTGAGCGGCCCAAGGAAGTTGAACACGGTCGGCACGCCCAGCTCGCGGCGGATCGGGCCCGCGTACTTCATCGACGGGTGGAACGTCTGCGCGAACATGAAGCCGATGCCGGCGTCCGCCAGGCAGCGCTCCACACCCGCCGCGTCAAGGTCGATCTTCACGTCGAGGGCTTCCAGCAGGTCCGCGGAGCCGCAGTGGCTGCTGGCCGCGCGGTTCCCGTGCTTGGCCACGGGGACGCCGGCCGCCGCCACCACGATGGCGCTCACCGTCGAGATGTTGAACGTGCCGCTCCTGTCACCACCCGTCCCGCACGTATCCACGACGGGCGCCGGCGGATTCACCGGGTTGGCGAAGTCGAGCATCGTGGCCGCCAAGCCTTCAACCTCGTCGGAGGTTTCACCTTTGGTTCTCAGGACCAGAAGGACGGCGCCGATCTGGGCCGGAGTGGCCTCGCCGGTCATGATCTGCTGCATGACCTCGGCGGCGTGGGTCGCCGTCAGGTGTTGGCGTTCGGCCAGATGTGCCAGCGTCCGGGGCCAGAAGTCAGCGTCCATGGGGGTGGAACGCTAGCAGCCGCGGCCGTGTGCGTCCGGCTCGGATGGCTCGCTACACTGTCGGCTCCGGACGGCTGGCAGGCCGCCTGTGCGGGTGTGGTTCAATGGCAGAACGTGAGCTTCCCAAGCTCGAGACGGGGGTTCGATTCCCCTCACCCGCTCCGAATCTCGATCTCAACGTGAGGACGGGGTATGGCGATTCCTCAGACACCGAACACGTTCTAGGCAGCCGGCCCCCGAATGAACGCGGCTGATGCCGGCTACTGAGCGACTTCCTCTAACTCCGGATCGGTTTCCTGCGTCACACTCAACGCGAGCGCGAGCGCTTCGAGCCGAAGGTACGGTCCTTCAGCCTGAAGTTCCAGTGCCTCCC
>JBBRTK010000037.1:0-16969 GCA_038244455.1 Actinomycetota bacterium | reverse complement strand
GCTCCGGGAGAGGACCTTCGTGGTGGTGTTCGTGTTGCCGAGCTTGGTCAGGCGGGTGGTGGGCATCTCCTCGGTGAACTGACGGAGCTGCTCAGGGGTCGGGTTAACGGTTGTCTGGGACAACGGGGATCCTCCTTGCGGCGACGGCGGGGTTGGAAACCGCTTTGGACACGCTGGATAAGGCCTAGAGTCTACCGAACGGGTCGATGCCCTTCTCGGCCATGTGGCAACAGATGCGAACCCATCGAGTTGGACGGAACGGACAACGGCATGGACGTCGGCGAACAGGAACTCCTCACCGCGATCGGGAAGGTGCTGTCGGGGGCGGGTCCGGAGGTCCTGGTGGGGGTCGGCGACGATGCCGCCGTGGTGCGACCGGGCCCCGGCGACCTCGTGATCACCACCGATGCCATGGTGGAAGGCACGCACTTCGACCGAACGTTCACATCGGCCCGCGATCTCGGATACAAGGCCGTTGTGGTGAACCTCTCGGACATCGCGGCGATGGGCGCTTCCCCGCGTCAGGCGGTGTGCGCACTCACCCTGACCGACGCGGTCGACGCCGCGTGGACGATGGAGTTGTTCGGTGGCATGCGCGAAGCGTGCGATGAGCACGCCCTGTGGATGGTTGGCGGCAATCTGGCCCGGGGCCGGGAGATCACCGTGGCGGTCACCGTGATCGGCGAGGTCGCCCGAGGGCGCGCGGTCACGAGGTCCGGTGCTCAGGTGGGCGACGCCGTCGTGGTCACCGGTTCGCTGGGAGGGGCCGCCGCTGGACTACAGATCGCGGCCGGCTCCGCGACCTCGTGGTCCCCAGACGAACGAAGTGCCCTGACCCGGCATTTCCGGCCCGAGGCCCGGGTGGGCGAAGGCCAGGGCATCGCCCACGCCGGTGCGACCGGCATGATCGACATCTCCGATGGGCTTGCGCTGGATCTGTCCCGGCTCTGCCGTGCGAGCGGCGTTGCCGCGAACATCCTTGCCTCGTCCATCCCGGTGCACCCGGCCGCCACCCTCGAGCAGGCGCTGGCCGGGGGCGAGGACTACGAGCTTCTGGCCGCGCTTGCCCCCGCGGCAGTGACTTCCCTGGCCGCGGACCTCATGGAGCGGTTCGGCACCCGCCTCAGCGTGATCGCGGAGATCGGACCGGGAGCGGGCCTCACGATCGAAGATGCGGCCGGCAGGCGCAAGCTGGACCCGGCCGGCTGGGATCACTTCGCATGACGGGGCCGCGGCCCCGTGCACTCTCCATCGCCGGCAGCGATCCCAGCGGAGGCGCTGGCATCCAGGCCGACCTCAAGACGTTCAGCGCCCTGGGTGTCTACGGCATGACCGCGATCACCGCGATCACCGTCCAGAACACGCAGGGAGTATCAGGCGTGCACGCCGTGAGCCCCTCGGTCGTGGCGGCGCAGATCGAGGCGGTGGCCTCCGACATCGGCATCGACGCGGCGAAGACGGGCATGCTCGCGAGCGCCGGGATCGTCAACTCGGTGGCAGACGCCGTTCGGCAAGCCCGGATCGGCAACCTGGTGGTCGACCCCGTATCCGTGTCCAAGCACGGACACCTGCTGCTCGAACAAGATGCGCTGGACGGGCTCCGATCCCAGATCCTGCCGCTGGCCCTGCTGGTGACCCCCAATCTCCCTGAGGCGGAAGCCCTGTGCGGTCTCACGGTCCGAACCCGGGACGACATGCGCCGGGCCGCGCACGCCATCCTCGCGCTCGGCGCCACCGCCGTCCTGGTGAAGGGCGGACACCTGGCCGGCGGCACGGCCGCGGATCTCCTGGTGGACCCCGACGGCGAGGAATGGCTGGAGGCCGAACGGATCCAGACCCCACACACGCACGGCACCGGCTGCACGCTGAGCGCGGCCATCACCGCCCACCTGGCCATGGGCGAGGACCTTCGGACAGCAGTTCGGGCGGGCAAGCGGTTCGTCACCGGGGCGATCGCGCACGCGTTGGCCATCGGGAAGGGCATCGGCCCGGTGGACCAGCTGTGGATGTCGGCCAGGCCGGATCTCAGTTAGCCTCCCTAGAGAGGCGGGGGTTCAGGCGTGAGGGATGCGGGTGATCTTGCCGGCCTTGATGCACGACGTGCAGGCGTTCACGCGCTTGTGGGCGCCGTTGACGAGTGCGCGCACGCGCTGGATGTTCGGATCCCATCGGCGGTTGTTCCGCTTGTGCGAGAACGTCACCGATTTGCCGAACCAGGGCTTCTTCCCACACACGTCACACACGGCGGCCATAGTTCGACGAGGCTACCAGACGGGTTCAAGCGGTGATCTTCGCCAGGTTCTGATCCAGGGTGCTGCGGGTCAGCGGGCCGATGACCTGCGACAGCAGCACCCCGTTCGCGCCGTAGAACAGCGTGTCGGGTTGACCTATCAAGCCGAGGTTGGTACGCAACGCCGCCGGCGGGTCGAACACGCTCGGATACGGGATCGCGTACCGACGGATGAAGCCGATCGCGCCACCTCTGGAATCCTGGATGTCGACCCCCAGGAACTGCACGTTCGGGTTGTCCAACGCGCCCTGGCGCAGCAACGGCGCCTCGTCTTTACACGGTCCGCACCACGAGGCCCACACGTTCACCACCACCGGGGTGCCGTGGAGCTGGCGCAAGAGCTGGGTGTAGCCGGCAACGTCGATCAGCGGGAGCACCTCAGGCGAACTCGGCAGCGCGACAGGGGTCCCGCCCTGACCGGCGGTATCGCCCGGTGTCGGCGCCGGGGATCCGATGCACGCCCCCAGTGCCGTCGCAAGCACCAGCGCTGCCGCCAGCCACCGTCGACGTGTCACTCCAGCATGGTAGAACCGAATGCACAGAACGGTGAGGACCCCCATTGCCGCTGACGCTCGATTCCCCGATCACCAGCATCGACGAGAAGATCGCCGCCCGTCGTACGGGATCCCGGACCCGGGGTGACGAGGCATGGCTCGTCCTGGAGAACGCGTTCGGGATCACGTCGGTGGGCCAGCTGATCCATCACTATCCGCGGCGATACATCGACCGGTCGCGCGTCTCCGCGATCCGCGAGTTGCCCGTCGGGAAGTACGTCACCGTGATCGCCCACGTGAAGAAGGTTGTGAAGCGCCTCACCCGTCGCCACCAGACCATGGTCGTGGTGACGCTCTACGACGGCACGGGCTATCTGGACCTCACGTTCTTCAATCAGCCGTGGGCGGCAAGCATGTATCGAGAGGGGGTCGAGGTCGCCGTCAGCGGTGTGGGGACTTTGTACAAGGGCCGGCGGCAGCTGGCCAACCAGGAGGTGGAGGTGCTGGGCGGCGACGATGCCGAGCAGGTCCACACGGGGCGGATCACTCCGGTCCATCCGGCCAGCGAGGGCATCACCACGCGCACCATCCGAGAACTCGTGTGGCGCGCGATCGACCAGTTGCCGGCCGTCGCCGACCCTGTGCCGGAAGCCATCGTTAGCGCGGAGCACCTCGGTTCCTACGACTGGGCTCTTCGCCACATCCATTTCCCCGAGGATCAGGGGCAGCTCCACCGGGCCCAGCAGCGGTTGAAGTTCGACGAGCTCTTCACGCTCGAGCTGGGGGTGGCGTTCCGCAAGCACCGCGTCGCCGCGGAGGCGGCCGGGGTCGCGCACGAAGCCGACGGCGAACTCACCAGACGGCTCATCGCCACGGTGCCGTTCGAGCCGACCGGCGCGCAACGGCGCGCCATGGCCGAGGTGGGCAAGTTCATGGCGTCCTCCCACCCGATGAACGTTTTGCTGCAAGGAGACGTCGGGTCGGGCAAGACGCTCGTCGCGCTCCACGCGGCCCTGGTGGCCATCCAATCCGGGCACCAGGCCGCGATCATGGCCCCCACGGAAGTGCTTGCAGGTCAACACGCCCGCTCGGTTGCCATGTTGTTGGAAGCCGTCGGCGCTGAGCCGTACCTGGACGGCCTCGCGGCTCGGGCGGGCCGCGACGCTGCCCAGACGTCGCTCCTGGATCCGGACCCGCCGGCGCGAGAGCGGGCCGAACCGACCATGACGTATGCCGTGCTCACGGGCGCGGTCACGGGGAAGGACCGGGTGCGAACGCTCGAGGGCACGGCCGCCGGGGACGTCGACCTGCTGATCGGTACCCACGCGCTGGTGCAGGAGGGGGTGACGTTCGCCGACCTCACGCTTGCGGTGATCGACGAGCAGCATCGGTTCGGTCTGCACCAGCGGATGGCGCTGAAGGGCAAGGGGGGCGACGCGGACGTGCTCATCATGACGGCGACCCCCATCCCGCGAACCCTGGCCCTCACCTACTACGGTGATCTCGATGTCGCCGTCCTGGACGAACTCCCGAAGGGCAGGCAGCCGATCGAGACGCGCGCGGTTCGAACCGAAGCCGACCGGCTCGAGGCCGAGCAGCTGGTCCGGGACGAGGTTGCGGCCGGTCGCCAGGCGTTCGTGGTCTGCGCGGCCATCGACGAGGGGAACCGCACCCAAGTGAAGGCCGCCGAAGCCGAGGCGGTCCGTCTTGCCACCGAGGTCTTCACCGAGCTCAAGGTCGAGCTCCTTCATGGACGGATGCGGCCGAAGGACAAGGAGGAGATCATGGAGCGGTTCCGGACGGGGGCGTCCGATATTCTGATCTCCACGACCGTGATCGAGGTGGGCGTCGACGTCCCGAACGCCACGGTCATGATGGTCGAGAACGCGGAGCGCTTCGGCCTGGCGCAACTCCACCAGCTCCGTGGTCGGATCGGCCGGGGCGTTCACCGCAGTTATTGCGTCCTCTTCGACGCCTCGGACGATCAGAATCTGGACGCGAAGGCGCGGATCGACGCCATGGTTCGGACCACCGACGGGTTCGAGCTGGCGGATCAGGACCTCAAGCTCCGCGGCGAGGGAACGCTCTTCGATACGAAGCAGTCCGGGATGCCGGATCTGAAACTCGCCCGGCTGGCCGATGACATGGATCTGGTGAAACGGGCGCGCGTTCGGGCGTTCGCGCTGATCGAACAGGACCCCGATCTGCACGCCCATCCACCGATGCTGGCCGAGCTGAGAGCCCGGTTCGAGCGATCCATCGAGTGGTTGTTCCAGTCGTAGGCGCGACCTTCGTCCCCGGGGCTAGGCTTCGCGCGTGCGGATCATCGGAGGCACGGCGAAGGGTGTTCGGCTGGCGGCGGTGCCGCCGGGGACCCGCCCCGTCTCGGACCGGGCCCGGGAGGGTCTCTTCTCGAGCCTTGGAGACCGCGTGATCGGCGCTGTCGTCCTGGACCTGTTCGCGGGCACGGGTGCGCTAGGTATCGAGGCGCTGTCCCGGGGCGCGATCCAGGCAACGTTCGTGGATCAGGCCCGGTCCGCGTCCAAAGCCGTTCGGGAGAACCTGGCCCGCGCGAACCTTGCCGGCCGGGGCACGGCGCTCACCGCCGACGTGCCCTCCTACCTGCGCAAACCTCCCGCGGATGCTGCCGATGTGGTGTTCGCTGACCCCCCGTACGACCAAGAGGGCGAGCAGATCGACGCCCTGTTGCGGGCGATAGCAACCGGGCACGTTGCCGAGGGGTTCACGGTGGTCCTCACGAGGGGGAAAGGGAGTTCTCCCCCCGCTCTTCCGCTACACTGGGCCGTTGCAAGGCAACTGCACTACGGCGACAGCCTTGTCTTCTTGTATCGGGAGGTTGGATGGGCCTGACAGCCCTGTGTCCGGGCACGTTCGACCCGGTGACGAACGGCCACCTCGACATCATCGGCCGAACCAGTGAGTCCTTCGACAGCGTGGTCGTGGGGGTGCTGGAGAACCCGTCGAAGCAGCCCTTGTTCGGGCTGGACGAACGGGTTGCCATGCTGCGAGAGGCTTGCGTCGGCCTGCTCAACGTCCGCGTTGATTCCTTCACGGGGCTCCTGGTCGCCTACGCGAAGGAGCAAGGTGCGGACGTCATCGTCAAAGGTCTTCGCGCGGTGACGGACTACGAATTCGAGATCCAGATGGCCCAGATGAATCACCGGCTAGCGGGCGTCGAGACGCTCTTCATGCCCACGAATCCGAAGTGGTCCTTCCTGTCGTCCTCCCTGGTCAAAGAGGTCGGGAAGTTCGGAGGCGATGTGACGGGGCTGGTTCCCGACGCCGTCCGCGACCGGCTGCGGGACAGGTTGGAGGTATCCGCGTGAGCGACCTCGCCACCCGTTTGGCCGAGCTGGAGGAGATCGTGCGCGAGGCGAAGTCCATGCCGCTGTCGTCCTCGGCGCTGCTCAATCGCGAAGAGGTCCTGGAGATGCTCCAGCAGATGCAGGCCGAGCTTCCCGAGGAGATCAAGCAGGCGCGCTGGGTCGTGAAAGATCGGGAGGACCTGCTGGGTAAGGCTCGGGGCGAGGCCGAACGCATCGTGGCAGAGGCCCATGAGGATCAGCTCAAGATGGCCAGGCGCGAAGAAGTGGTCGAACGCGCGCGGCGGGAGGCCGAGATCGTCATGGACCAGGCCGAGGACCGTTCCCGCCAGATCCGCAAAGAGGCCGAGGACTACGTCGACGCGAAGCTCGCGCAGTTCGAGATCGCGCTCCGCAAGATATTGGAGGACTCGCAGGTCGCCACGAAGGGCCTGGCCCGTACGCTCGAGACCATCGAGGTCGGCCGCGATCGGCTCCGCAACCCGGCGACCACGGCCGAGCAGGAGTTCGGTGCCGCGGAGCCCGGCGATGCCGCCGCGCAGGACCCCGCGGCCCACACCGAGCTGTTCGATCTGGAGGCGGAATGACCCTCGATCTCATCGACGTGCGTGACCTGGTGGGCCACCCCGGGGCCTCGAAGACCCAGAGCCTCAGGGGAACGGTCGAGGCATTGGGCACAGAACTGGCCCGGGTCCCGGAAGACCTTCCGATCGGCGGCGACCTGCTCCTAGAATCGGTCGTGGAGGGCATCCTGGTATCCGGCGCAGTTGAAGGCGTCCTCCAGCTGCATTGCGCCCGTTGCCTCAAGGAGTTCGAGCAGGTCTTCAGCGTTCCTGTGTACGAGCTCTTCGTCAGCGAGCCGGACCCGGACGCAGACGACTACCCTTTGGACCCCGACGGCGAACTGGACCCGGAGCAGATGGTTCGTGACGTGGTCGGGGTCGAACTCCCGTTCTCCCCGCTGTGCAAGCCGGATTGCCTCGGTTTGTGCGCCACCTGCGGGGGAGACAAGAACCTGGGCGAGTGCCCCGGTCATCAGCAGATCGACCCTCGCTGGGATGGGCTGGAACAGCTCTTCGAGCAGACGGAACACTAGGAAGGAAACGGAAGAACGATGGCGGTCCCCAAGAAGAAGCAGAGCAAGACGCGCGGCGACAAGCGTGCCGCGAACTGGAAGGGACAGGTCCCGGCGTACGCGGACTGTCCCCAGTGCCGTCAGCCGAAGACACCGCACAAAGTGTGCGGGAACTGTGGCTACTACGCAGGCCGCCAGGCCGTCGAGGTCGAGTAACGGCGTTGACCCCGGCCCCCGTGGAGGCATCACTCGAGGCCCTTGACCGGGCCCTGGGTGTTGCATTCGAGGACCCGGAGCTCCGCCGTGCCGCGCTCACGCACCGTTCCTACGCCTTCGAGAACTCCCTGGACGTGACGAACGAGCGGCTCGAGTTCTTAGGGGACTCGGTCCTCGGCGTCGTGGTGACCGACATGGCGTACCGCACCTATCCTGATATGAGCGAAGGCATGCTCGCCAAGCTTCGCGCGGCCATCGTGAACATGATCGCGCTGGCCGACGTCGCCAGATCACTGGGCCTGGGTGAGATCGTGCTCCTGGGCAAGGGCGAGGAGCAGTCGGGCGGCAGGGACAAGGCCAGCATCCTGGCCGACGCCCTCGAAGCCATCTTCGGGGCCGTCTATCTGGACCTGGGCCTCGGGGTCGCATCCGAGCTCATCGAACGGCTGTTCCGTCCGCGGATGGAGGCCTATGTTCGGGGCGAAGGCGAGCGCGACTACAAGACCATGCTGCAGGAGCTCGCGTCCAGGTCATTGCGGTCGATGCCCGACTACCGCATCGAAGAGGAAGGTCCCGACCACCAGAAGGAGTTCACCGCCACGGTGTTCCTGGGAGGTGAGGCCCAGGGGAGCGGGAAGGGCCGGTCCAAGAAGGAAGCCGAGCAGCAAGCGGCCCGCGAGGCGTACCTGCGCCTGCATGCCGTTCCGTCGGACGGCTGAGGGGGGACAGGGTGGAGTTGCCGGAAGTCGAAGTCATGCGTCGCGACCTTGAGAAGGACGTGATCGGCCGGCGGATCAAGGCCGTTGAGGTCAAGACCACGAAGAACGCGATGCGAGCGATCCGCCGCTACGCCAAGCGGAAGGACTTCACCTCCCGCCTGGTGGGCACGAAGATCTCCAAGGTCGAACGCCGCGGTAAGTACCTCCTCATGCACCTGGATTCCTCCGACGCGCTGGTGGTGCATTTCGGGATGAGCGGGCAGTTCCAGCGAGGCACTGGCCGGACCCCGTTGCCGCCCCATACCCACGTCGTCTTCACGTTCCAGCAAGGCGGCGATCTTCGGTTCGTCGACCCCCGTACGTTCGGGGAGATGTTCGTTGCCACCGCGGACGAGCTGGGCAAGGTGAAGGAACTGCAGCACATCGCGATCGATCCGCTGGATCAGGTCTTCACCTGGCCGACGTTCCAGTACCTGCTTGCCCAGCGGGCCGCCAAGATGAAGGCCATCCTCATGGATCAGAAGTTCATCTCGGGGCTCGGCAACATCTACTCCGACGAGGTCCTGTTCACCGCCGGGCTCCGGTATGACCGCCTCTCGGACACGCTGAGTTCGCAGGAGGTTCGCCGGCTCTATCGCGCGATCCAGGAGACCATCCAGGAGGCGATAAAGCTCCGCGGGACCACCCTTGACGACGAGGCCTACGTGGATCTGTTCGGCCAGCCGGGCGAATACCAGAACGAGCTGAAGGTCTACGGCAGGAGCGGGCTTCCGTGCCGCCGGTGCCGAACGCCCGTCCAGTCGGTGAAGATCAGCCAGCGCAATGCGTATTTCTGTCCCCAGTGTCAGTCCTGACGTCCCACTGACCTGGGGTTTCCCACGGGTTCGGGCCAGGGTCTCGCCTGCGAATCACAAGCCTGTTAGCATCCGCCCGATGTTCCTCCGTTCGATCACGATCCGAGGCTTCAAGAGCTTCGCGGACAAGACTGTCCTGGAGTTCGTCCCCGGTGTCTCCGTCATCGTCGGGCCGAACGGATCGGGCAAGTCCAACCTGGTGGATGCCATCAGTTGGGCACTCGGAGAACAGGGCGCCAGGGCGCTCCGCGGCGGGAACATGGCAGATGTGATCTTCGCGGGCACCCCGTCCAGGCCCGCCTTGGGGATGGCAGAGGTCAAGCTCGTCATCGACAACGGCGCCGGCAAGATCCCGGTCCCCATGACCGAGATCGAGGTCAGCCGAACGATCTTCCGCAGCGGGGAGTCCGAGTATCGCATCGGCGGCCAGATCGTGCGTCTGCTCGACGTCCAGGAGCTCCTCGCCGAGACCGGCATCGGAAGGGCACTGCACACGGTCGTCGGCCAGGGGCAGTTGGACGAGGTCCTCACCTCCCGGCCGGAAGAACGCAGGAAGTACATCGAGGAGGCTGCGGGGATCGCCAAGCATCGGCGGCGCAAGGAGCGCGCCGAACGCAAGCTCACGGGCATGGATCACGATCTCCTGCGACTGCAGGACGTGCTGGGCGAGCTCAAGCGGCAGCTGAAGCCGCTCCAGCAGCAGGCGGAGATGGCGACCAAGCACGAGGCCCTGACCTCTCAAGCGGACGAACTGTCCTGGAAGCTCGCGGCCGCCCGCCTGCGTGCGTTGCTCCGTGAGAAGGACCGGCGCAAGGGCGGGTGGGACGAGGGCCTGGCCGCGCGTGATGCCGCGCGCGCGCGCCTGGATGAACTGGACGAAGAGGTGCTCGCCGCGGCCGACGAGCGAGCAGAGGCCTCCGGGGCTCTCGCCGATGCCGAGCAGGCGTTCCGCCAGACCCAGTTCGAACGATCTAGGGCCGAGCAGGGGTTCCGCGACGCCGCGCAGACCGAGACCTCGGCTCGCCAAGAACTTGCAGCGCAAGCCACCCGAACCGCCCGCCTGGACACCCTCGGGGAAGAACTGGAGCGGGTCGAAGCGGAGCTCACCCAGGTCCTGGCCGAGCTGGAGACCCGGGAGCAGGAACTCGACGCAGCGGAGGCGGAGTACCGGGCCGCCGAGGAACGCCGACGCGAGGTGGACGACCTGCGGCGCCGGATCGGTGAGGAGGCCGCCGGCCGTCGAGCGGAGATGGAGACGCTCAAGCGTTCGCTGGCATCGTCGGAGCGCGAGCGCGAGCGGCTGACCGAGAACCTCACGGGGATCGCCACGCGGATCTCCGAGATGGGGGCCGAGCGCGACGGGCTGGGAACCGAGATCGAGCAGCTGGACGGGCAGACCGCGCCGCTCGCCGAACGCCGGACCCAGCTGGAGCAAGATCGCCGCGGCATCGTCGGGAAGATCGAGGAACTCGAGGAGGCTCGCCGTCGGATGGAATCGCGGCGCGACCTGCTGGAGGCTCGGCGCCAAGACATCGAGGAAACACCCGGGTCCCGGTTCCTCAAGGGACACAAGGGACGGGCGGTGGGGCTCCTGAAGGATCTGGTTCGCGTGGAGTCCGGGCTGGAGCGCGCACTCGTGGCGGCGCTCGGTCCCCTTGCCGATGCCGTCGTCTATGAGGACACCGCGAGAGCGCTGGAGGACGCGCCGACCGGTGACGGTGCCATCCTCGCCATCGCCGCGGGGGGGCCGGTCCCGATCGGTCTCACCCAGGAGCGGAAGCTGCTCTCGGCCGTCGAGGCCGAACCGGTCGCGAGAGGGATCGTGAGTACGATCCTGCGCGACGTGTATCTGGCCTCGTCCGTGCAGGAGGCCTCGCAGAAGCAATCCGCGCACCCGAGCGCGTCGTTCGTGACGGCCGAAGGGGTGTTGATCGGCCCGGCGGTCATCCACACGGCACGGGAGGCCGATGTGCGGCTGCGCGAGATCCGCGGCGAGCTGGCGGTGCTCGAACACGACCTTGCCGCTACGCGGAACACCCTGAAGCCCAAGCGCGAACGCCTCGACGAGATCGGGAGCGAAGTCGCCTTCCTGCAAGAGCAGATCGTGGCCGCGGACAGCGACATCACGGCCGCGGCCGAGCGTTCCTCCGGCATCGAACGCGAACTTCACGCGCTGCGCAAAGAAGAGGAGGTCCTGGGTCTTCGGCTCCTGGCGCTGGATCAAGACGCTGCCGCGTGGCGCGATCGCCGTGCCCTGATCGAGCCGCTCGCACAGGAGATGCCCGACCTGCCCGTCGTGCCGCAGCAACCGGTCACCGCGCGCGTCGCCGTGGAGACGCTCCGCCGGGACCGTTCGCGTCACGATCAGCGCATCACCGATCTGCGCGTCGAGCGTGACGCCCTGGCCGCCCACGATCCCGTTCGCCTGCGTGAGGCGGTAGCGATGGCCGAAGCCGCTCGCACCGAGGCGGAGGAAACCGTTCGCCGGGTGGAACAGGAGACCGAGGCCACGACCCAGCTGCGTGAAGCCACGGCGCTGGCCGAGCGCGCAGCTTCCGAGAAGGAAGCCGCGATCAACAAGTCCTGGCGAGATGCGTCCACTCACCTGGACGACCTCCGCCAACGCTACGAGGACGAAGACCGCCTGCGCGGGGATATCGAGCGCCGCATCAAGGAAGCCGAGCGCCTGCTTCGGGATGGACATCAACGCGATCCCAAGCAGTCGCTCAGTGAACTCTCCGAGGATGACGACGTCCAGGCGCTGGAGAAGCGCGGCGAGCTGGTCCAGCGGCGCCTGGCGCTCCTGGGCCGCGTCAACCTCCTTGCCACCGGCGAACTCGAATCCATGCAGGAGCGCCACGACTTCATGCACCGCGAACTCGACGACATCCGCAAGGCTCGCCGCGACCTCCTCGAGGTCATCAGCCAGGTCGACCAGGAGATCACCGCGACCTTCGATCTGGCGTTCAAGGACGTCGCGGTGCAGTTCGAGCGGCTCATCAAGGAGCTGTTCCCCGGGGGAGAGGGCCGTCTGATCCTCACCGACCCTGCCAACCCGCTGGAGGCCGGCATCGAGATCGAGGCCAGTCCCGGGCGCAAGCGCGTGAAACGGATCAGCCTCCTATCCGGCGGTGAGCGTTCGCTGACCGCGATGGCGTTCCTGTTCGCGATCTTCACGGCGCGGCCCTCGCCCTTCTACTTGATGGACGAGGTCGAGCCGGCCCTGGACGATGTGAACCTGCACCGGTTCCTCCGTCTGGTGGAAGGGTTCGCGTCGGAGTCCCAGGTCCTCATCGTGACCCACCAGAAGCGAACGATGGAGATCGCCGGGATGCTCTACGGGATCTCCCTGAACAAGGACGGCACCACCAAGGTGGTCTGTCAGACGCTCGAACACCCGGAGAGCACGCTTACCGAGGAGGCGCGGGCGGCGGCGGCCGTCGAAGCGCACCGCGAAGAGGCGGCGGCGGCCTTCGCAGCGCAGTCCTCGGCCGATGACGAACCGGTGGTCCAGGTGCCGGACGGCGCACCCGTCCACTAGCCTCTCGCCCCCATGACGCCCTTCGTGATCGCGGCCGCTCTCCTGGTCGCGCTGGTCCTCGCCCTTGCGGTCGTCCGGTTCGTTCGTCGCCCGAATCGTTTGGCTGCGTCGACATCCGGCTCCACGGTCGCCGGGCTCCCGGCGGCGCCGCGGTCCGAGGGACTGGGCACGCGGGTCCGCTCGCTCTTCGGCACGGGCGTCTCGGAGTCCACTTGGAAGGATCTCGAAGACCTGCTGATCAAGGCTGACCTCGGGCCCGTGGCGGCCTCGGATCTGGTCGCGCGCGTGCGGAAGGATTTCAAGACGGGTCAAGACCCGGTCGCTCTCCTCCAGGCGGATGTGGTTACCGTTCTGGGGGAAGATCCGCCCCTTCGACTGGGTGGCGAAGGTTTGGCGGTGGTGCTCGTCGTCGGTGTGAACGGAGCCGGGAAGACCACCACCATCGGCAAGCTGGCCCGACGTCTAGCAGATGAGGGCAAGAAGGTAACCCTCGCGGCCTCCGACACGTTCCGCGCGGCTGCGGGAGAGCAGCTGGAGGTCTGGGCCGAGCGGTCTGGCGCGCACCTCATCTCGCAAGACCGCGGCGCCGACCCAGGCGCGGTGGCGTTCGACGCCGTCAGGTCGGCCCAGGCCAGAGGGTCCGATGTGCTCATCGTTGACACCGCGGGCAGGCTGCACACCAAGACCCCCCTCATGGACGAACTGAAGAAGGTCAAACGGGTGATCGAGAAGGCCGGCGGCCAGATAGGGGAAACGCTCCTCGTGCTTGACGCCCAGACGGGGCAGAATGGCATCGCTCAGGCCCGGGCGTTCACGGAGGCGGTCGAGGTGACAGGTGTGATCCTCACGAAGATGGATAGCTCGGCCAAGGGAGGGATCGTCGTCGCCGTGCGCGAGGAGCTGGGAGTGCCGATCCGGTTCATCGGCGTCGGTGAGGGAGTCGGCGACCTCAAGCCGTTCGACCCGGTGTCCTTCGCGGAAGGGCTGCTGGCATGAGCGCCGCGAAGATCCTGATCGTCGAGGATCACCAGACGATGCGTGAGGCTATGAGACTGGTCCTGGAACCGGAGGGTTTCGACATCCGCGAGGCGGCCGATGGGGCGGCTGCGCTGGCGGCGGTTCAGGAAGATCTGCCGGACCTCGTGTTCCTTGACCTCAACATCCCGGGGGCCAGCGGCTCCGAGGTGCTGCAACAGCTGAAGTCGGACCCGGCGACGTCGGGCATTCGCGTCATCATCGTGACCGCGACCGGCGAGGAGGCGAAGCAGCGGGTCATGGGTCTGGGAGCGGACGGCTACTTCACGAAGCCGTTCAGCCCGATCGCGTTACTTCGAACGGTGGAACAGGTGCTTGCCGAGCCGCCGGCGCAACGACCGGGAGCGTGACCCGGAACGTCGACCCCGATCCGACCTCCGATTCAAGCGTCACGGTACCGCCCATGGCGATGACGAGTTCCCGGGTGATGTAGAGCCCGAGCCCCACGCCTTTGGTGTTCCGTGTCGCCTCGGAGTCCGCCTGTTCGAACCGCCCGAAGATCTTGTCGTGCTCGCTCCGAGGGATCCCGGGACCGTCGTCACTGACACTGAACACGACGTGGCCCTCGTCGTCCGACTCGGCCTCCAATCCCACGATGCCGTCCGGCGGGGAGAACTTCAGTGCGTTGCCAAGGAGATTCGTCAGCGCCTGGCCCAGCCGTTGCGGGTCGGTGGTGATGGTCTGCGGGCACCCGGCCGCTTCGCGCAAGCTGATCCGGGATCCTGCCTCACCCATCCCGGTGACGCACTCGCCCAGGACCTGGCCGACCACAACTTCGTGCCATTCGAGCGTCAATCGACCGGCCTCCAGCCGTGAGACGTCCAGGAGATCCTCCACCAGCCGAACCAAGCGTTGGGACTGGTCGTGGATGATGTCCAGGAACTCCTCGACCTCGTTGTCGGTCAGTTCGGCTCGGCGGCGGCGCAGTGTGTCCACGAACCCCCGCACGGCCGCCACCGGCGTTCGAAGCTCGTGACTGGTGATCGAGATGAAATCCGACTTCAGATCGTCCAGTTCCTGCAGGCGCGCCCTGGCGGCCGCCTCTCGCTCGGCGGCGGCTTCAGCCTCCCGTGCTCGCTCGTTGGCGCGGGCGCTCTCCTGATGCAGCGATCGTGCGAACGTTCCCGCGGTCAGCGCGATGACGAACGCCATGGCACTTCGGAACTCGACGCTCTCCAGGGAGAATCGGTACGGAGGGAACTGTGCGGCGAGGTAGAGCTCCCGCAGGAATACCGACCCCGTGAACGCGAAGGCGGCGGCGATGGCTCCGCTCCGTCCGTATCGAGCGGCGCCCTCGAGCGGCAGGACGTAGGCGATGAGCCAGACCGCGTCCTGGGAGTCGTTGGTGAATGCCCAGGTCATCGCCAGCACGACGACCACATCCAGCAGGAAGGCCACCGCTCCGACCTGAGCGAGCTGACGCCCGTCGTCGGCCCGCCTCGCTGCGGACCAGATCGCGATGTTGGCCACGGCCAGACCCGTGGTCATCACGATCGAGAGTGGCACGATCGCGGAGGACGAACCCCCGCCATCACGGACCGCCATGGCCGTCTCGATGGCTCCGAACACCACGGCCAACCATCTGAACGCCACGAACTCCAGCTCGGTTCGGCGCGCGGCGGCGAGATCTTGGGTCATCGGTAGCTACAATCCTTCACGAGCCCGCACGGTGCGAGCACCCTGAAGGACATGTTCGACACGCTCACCGACAATCTCGATAGCGTCTTCAAGAAGCTCCGTTCACGCGGGAAGCTTCATCCCAAGCAGATCGACAACGCTCTGGGGGAGATACGCACGGCGCTCCTGGACGCCGACGTGGCAGTCGAGGTGGCCGACGACCTCCTAGCTCGCGTTCGGACCAGAGCCCTGGGCGAGGAGGTCATGAAGAGCGTGACCCCGGGTCAGCAGATCGTGAAGGTCGTGGACGAGGAGCTGACCGTCACGCTGGGGGGTCCGCACAAGCCGTTCAACCTGGGCTCGGCGACTCCCGCCGTCATCATGATGGCGGGCGTTCAGGGGTCGGGGAAGACGACGGCCTGCGCCAAGCTAGCGAAGACCCTCAAGGGCAGGGGGAAACGCCCACTCCTGGTTGCAGCCGACCTGGAACGCCCTGCCGCCATCGAACAGCTGAAGACGCTCGGCAGGGAGATCGGCGTCCCGGTTGTCTCCGATGGCAAGGACCCCGTGAAGGTTGCGAAGAACGCGCTGAAAGAGGCTGAAAGGCAGAACGCCGACGTGGTCATCATCGACACGGCCGGCCGGCTGCACGTCGACGCCGAGATGATGAAGCAGGCGCGGAAGATCAAGGAAGCGACTAAGCCCCATCACGTGCTCATGGCTTGCGACGCTATGACCGGGCAGGACGCGGTCGTGCAGGCGCGCGAGTTCATGCGTCAGGTCGACACCACCGGGTTCATCCTGACGAAGCTGGACGGCGACGCTCGAGGCGGCGCGGCGCTCTCCATCACCGCGGTCACCGGGCGGCCGGTCTACTTCGTGGGGATGGGTGAGAAGCCCGAGGATCTGGAACCTTTCTACCCCGACCGGATGGCCGGACGCATCCTGGGGATGGGTGATGTATTGACCCTGGTCGAGAAGGCCCAGGTGACCATGGACCAGGACTCTGCCCGCGCCGCCGCCGAGAAGCTGATGAAGAACCAGTTCACGCTGGAGGACTTCCTGGGGCAGCTCCGGGAGATGCGGAAGATGGGACCGATCGGCGACCTGCTCAAGATGCTCCCCGGAGTCCCGGGCGGCAAGAACGCCATGAAGGAGCTCGCCGGGGCCATCGACGAGGGAGAGCTGAACCGGGCAGAGGCCATCATCCTGTCCATGACCAGGGATGAACGCCGGAATCCCGGTATCATCTCCGGGTCGCGCCGCCTCCGGATCGCCAACGGATCAGGAGCCACGACCGCCGACGTCAACGGGCTCCTGAAGGATTTCGACGGCGCCCGGAAGATGATGCGGACGATGATGGGCGGCAAGCGCATCCCCGGCATGATGAAGATGCCCTCCGGGCCGAAGCGATAGCAAAGGACGAAGGTATGTCAACGAGGATCCGGCTCCGGCGGATGGGCGCGAACAAGCGGCCCTTCTACCGTGTCGTCGTGGCCGACCAGCGGAGCCCCCGCGACGGTCGGTTCATCGAGAACATCGGCAAGTACCACCCGCTCGAAGACCCGTCGCTGATCGAGATCGACGAAGCCCGTGCGCTGCACTGGCTCATGGTCGGTGCGCAGCCCTCGGATCAGGTTCGTAACCTTATGGTGAAGATCGGGATCTGGGACAAGTTCGTTGCCGAGCGTCCGGAGGCAGCGAAGCTGGTGAAGCAACGGGCCGTGTCGGACGGCGCGCCGAAGCTCTCCAAGAAGGCCGCCGCGAAGGCAGCTGAGGCGAAG
>JBBRTK010000036.1:0-17228 GCA_038244455.1 Actinomycetota bacterium | reverse complement strand
GTCGACGCCGCGAGCTCGATTTCGGGCGGCCGCGCGTAAGAGCCCCGGGGTGAGTCGAGTCCGTAGGAAGCCATCCTCGGCCTGGAGCGGATTGGCCACCACGACCGCATCCGTGTCTTCGGTCAAGGCGAGGTCGGCGTCGGAGGCGAACGACAACAGGCTCACCTCGCGCAGGCCCGCTCGCACCAATGCCTCGCGGACGCGCATCCGGAATGCGTACGCAGGCGGAACGCCTCCCGCCTGCCCAGCCGACGGCATGGTCGAACCGATCCGGTCGTACCCGCGGATCCGGGCGATCTCCTCGATGAGGTCGACCTCTCGATCGATGTCGACCCGATAGCCGGGAACCTCCACCTCAAGCTCCGTGTCCGTCCCCCGCTGTTCCATCCGCAGGCGATCGAATATCCCGCGGGCGTCATCCGGGGCGACGGCGTCGTCCAGGAGCATCGAGGCTCGCGCCGGGCGAACGCCGACCCACGTCCGGGGTGCCACCGTCCCGGCGCTTGCGATCCCGCGCGCGACCGTCCCACCTGCCCATTCGGTGATCAGCGAGGCGGCGCGCGATGCCGCGCGCTCCAGCCCTTCCCGGTCGGTCCCGCGCTCGAAGCGGTGGGAGGCCTCGCTGTGCAGACCCAGACGGCGGGCGGTTCTAAGGATCCCTTCGCGCGAGAACGAGGCGCTCTCCAGCAGTACGTTCGTCGTCGAGGCGGACACCTCGGACGAGGCTCCGCCCATAACGCCGGCGATCGCGACCGGCTTCTCGGCGTCGCAGATGAGCAGATCCTCCGCCGCGAGCGACCGTTCGACCCCGTCCAGCGTGGTGAGCCGCTCCCCCGCATCCGCGCGGCGCACCTCGATGGCGGGACCCGCCAGCCGGTCCAGATCGAACCCATGGAGCGGCTGGCCGAGTTCGAGCATGGTGTAGTTCGTCGCGTCGACCACACTGGAGACGGGCCGCATCCCCGCCGCCGTGAGCCTCGCTTGCACCCGCAGCGGCGTCGGGCGCGCGGCGTCGACCCCGCGGATCAGGCGGGCGACGTAGCGGGGGCACCCGTCGGGGGCCGCGACCCTGATGCGAACAACGGCCGAGGCATCCTCATCCGTCTCGGGCAGCGTGGTGTCGAGAGCTCGCAACGGCACCCCGGTGAGCACCGACACCTCGCGCGCCACACCGAAGACGCTAAGGAAGTCGGGGCGGTTGGGTTCGACCTCGATGTCGAGGACCTCCTGGTCCAGCCCCATGGCTTCCTTGAAATCCGCCCCGACGGGGACCCCTTCGTCGTTGAGGATCAGGATCCCTGCGTGAACATCGGCGATGTTCAGCTCGCGCGGGGAACAGAGCATCCCGTCGGACAGCACCCCGCGGAGCTTCCGGGGTGCCAGCGGCTCCGCAAGGACCGGGACGCGCGAGCCGGGTTTGGCCCACGGCACCAGGTCGCCCGCAGCGAAGTTCCGGACCCCGGCGCACACGATCGTCTCGCCGGTGCCGTCGTCGACCGTCGCCACGCAGAGCTTGTCCGAATCGGGGTGATCCTCCACCCGTACAACGCGGGCTACTACTACACCCGCGACCCCGTCCCACGGACGGATCACGCTCTCGACCTTGACTCCTTGCGACGTGAGGCGGTCGGCCAGTTCCGCCGCAGTGGCCTCGGTTGGGCAGAATTCCTGGAGCCAGGACCAGACGATCCTCACGCCACACCCTCGAACTGGGCAAGGAAGCGCACATCCCCGTCGAAGAGCATGCGGATGTCGGGGATCGCGTACTTCAGCAGCGCCACCCGATCGATCCCCATCCCGAACGCGAAACCCGTGTAGCGCTCGCTGTCGTAGCCGCAGTTCTCCAGCACCTGGGGGTGGACCATCCCCGCGCCGAGGAGCTCGATCCACCCCGAACCGCAGACGTTGCAGCCCACCCCGTCGCATCTGAAGCAGGACACCCCCACTTCGCAGCCCGGTTCGACGAACGGGAAGAACGCCGGCCCCAGCCGCACCCGGCGGTCCTGCCCGAACAACGCCTTCACGGCGGCCTCCAGCGTTCCCTTCAGGTCGGCGAAGGTGATCCCCTCGTCGACCGCCAAGCCCTCGAGCTGGTGGAAGACCGGGGAATGTGTGGCGTCGGGGGTTTCGTGCCGAAAGACACGCCCCGGCGCCACGATGTAGACGGGCGGCGGCTGCGACTGCATCGTCCGGATCTGGACCGCGCTGGTCTCGGTTCGAAGGAGCAGCTCGGGGTGCCCGGGGACGCTGACGTAGAGCGAGTCCTTCATCGTTCGCGCGGGATGGTCCGCAGGGATGTTCAACGCCTGGAAGTTGTGCCAGTCGTCCTCGATCTCCGGTCCCTCCGCCACCTTGAAACCAAGCGAGGTGAACACCCGAACCAGCTCTCGCTCAACGATGGTCAAGGGGTGGAAGGAACCGTGGCGCGGCCGGCGGCCAGGGAGTGAGAGGTCCATCGCATCCGCCGCCAACAGCGCGGTCTCGGCGATGGCATCCATCGCGGAGCGTCTGGCGTCGAACGCCTCGGTCAGCGCCTGGCGGGCCTCGTTCGCGATCTTCCCGACGTCACGGCGCTCATCGGGATCGAGCGCACCGAGCGACCGTTGGATCTCGCTGAAGGCCGACTTGCGGCCCAGCGCGACGGTCTGGGCAGCCTCCAACGACTCCAGGTCCTCCGCTTGCTGGTACAGCGAGATCCCTCGGTCGCGTTCGGCTTGCAGGACCGTTCGCATCTCCCGGGCATCCATAGGGGGCCGAGTCTAGCAAGGAGCCTTTGGAGCTCTTCGAGCCCCGCTACGGATCGGCCGGCATCTCCAGATGGAAGATCAGGCGATCGGCGTCGATGGTTCCCCACACCCGGCCGCCCTGCGCTTGCACGACGCCCCGGGTCACGAAGAGACCGATCTTGGAGCCGGCCCCCGAACCGGGGCGCCGGGCGAGGAACAGTTCCTCGACCTGCTCCGGGGTGAGATCTGCCCCCAACCGCGAGACCGACATCCGGAGCATGCCTTCCGAGCGCCCTGCCTGAACACGGATCGGACCCTCCTTGCCCCACCACACGAGCGCCTCCAGGAACGCCAAGATGGCCGTCTTCAACCGAGTGGGGTCCACGAACGCGGTAACCGCCTCGCCCGCCCATTCCACAGCGGGGTGGTCGGGATCGCGGCGCTGGGCTTCGCTGATCGCCACCACAAGTTCCGCGATCTCGACCTTCTCCGGGAACGGTTCCAGGGTCCCCGAAACCACGCGTGCCGCATCGACGAGTTGTCGCAGGATCGAGTCCATCCGATCGGCGTCGTGGACGATCCCCTGCAACATCAGCGTCCGCTGGTCCAGGGTCATCTGGTCCCAGCGCTTCTCCAAGGCATATCCGAACCCCTTCATCGCCGTGAGTGGAGAACGGATGTCGTGCGCCGCGGCCGAGATGATGGTCTCTAGTGCCTCCCCTGCCCTCACACGTTGACGAGCCCATTCGAAGAGACACACGGTGGCGGCGGCCGCAAGGTTGAGCGACTCAACCCTGCCGGTGATCGGTACCCGAACCGTCGCGTCCGCCAAGGCGCTGATCTCCTCGGGCAGGCCGCGCGCTTCGTTGCCGAACACCAGCGCGACCGGATCGCTCGCGAGATCCGTCCGATAGAGGTCCTGGACGCCGTCGGCGGCCATGGCGTAGATCCGGAAGCCCCGGTCCCGGAGTTCGATCAACGTGGCCTGGGTATCGGCACCGCGGATGACCGGGACGTGGAAGAGCGACCCGGCGGATGCGCGAACGGTCTTCGGGTTGTAGGGATCCACCGATGTCTCCGTGAAGACCACCCCGCCCGCTCCGGCGGCGTCGGCGGAACGCAGCACCGTCCCTGCGTTGCCGGGGTCACGAACCTGGTGGAGCACGGTGACGCAGCCATCCGCAGGGAGGGCATCCAGCCCGCCGTCCAGGAACGGCGATACACCGACCAGACCCTGCGGCGTGACCGTGGATGTCAGCTTGCCCATCACGTCCTCGCTGACCACCTCGACCACCACGCCGCCCTGGCGGGCGCGAACCGCCAGGGGCTCCAGGTCATCGACCACGAAGAGGCTCACGAGGGCGCCGGCGCCCAGTGCCTCGCCCACGCCCTGCGCACCTTCCACTAAGAAGGCGCGATCCTCATCCCTGAACGCCCGCTTCTTGAGCCGCAACACGGCGGCTATCTTCGGGTTCTTGACTGAGGTCAGCAATCGCCCTCCTGGCGTCCAGACGTGGTGAGTCTAGGGCTCGAGGGGCCTAGTGCGGGGTAGGGCCGAAAGGTCAGCTGGCTTGCGGCAACGCGGCCTTGGCCACATCGATCAGCTGACCGAACGCCTTCGGGTCGTGCACGGCAAGATCCGCGAGGATCTTGCGATCCACGTCGACCCCTGCCGTCTTCAACCCGTTGATGAACCGGGAGTAGGAGATCCCGTGGGGGCGAACCGCGGCGTTGATGCGCGCGATCCACAGACGTCGGAACTGGGCCTTGCGGTCTCGACGGTCCCGGTAGGCGTAGACGCCGGAGTGCTGGACCTGCTCTTTGGCCAAGCGATAGCGCTTGCGCCGGCTCCCCTGATAGCCCTTCGCCTTCTCGAGGATCTCGCGGCGCTTCTTCTTCGCGTGGACCGAACGTTTGACTCGTGCCATGTCAGGCTCCCAGGAGACGCTTGATCTTCTTGCGCTCGGCCGTCACTTCGGACATACCTTCGACACGACGGCGGCGGCTGCCGGT
Organism: Actinomycetota bacterium; assembly: GCA_038244455.1. Classification (GTDB taxonomy): domain Bacteria; phylum Actinomycetota; class UBA4738; order UBA4738; family HRBIN12; genus JANXVR01. The sequence goes on along the minus strand of JBBRTK010000036.1, from coordinate 12,489 downwards.
CTTCTTCGTCAACATGTGATTGCCTGTGGCCTTGCGGTGGAGCACCTTCCCCGTTCGGGTGATGCGGAACCGCTTGGCGGTCGAGCTGTGGGTCTTCTGCTTCGGCATGGTTATCCCTCGTTCGCTGTATCTGGCTGGGGTTCCTCGATCGGGTCTCCGGGCGGGGCGACCTCCTCCGCGGCAACAACCGCCTGGATGACCTCCGCCGGTATGTCGACGAGCGGTTGGCCGACCTCGGGCTCGGGCTCGGCAGCGTCCCCGTTCGCTGCGGCCTGTTTCGCCATCAGCTCCTGGTAGCGCTTGTTCGGGGCGATCACCATGATCATGTTGCGCCCCTCTTGCTTCGGCATGGCCTCGACGACGATGCTCTCACCCAGGTCCGTCACCAGTCGGTCCAGGATCTTCCGACCAAGGTCCGTGTGCGCCATCTCGCGCCCTCGGAACATGATCGTGATCTTGACCTTGGCTCCCGACTTCAAGAACCGCGAGACATGGCCCTTCTTCGTGGCGTAGTCGTGCGGATCGATCTTCGGGCGGAACTTGATCTCCTTGAGGTCGACGCGCGACTGCTTCTTCCGCGCTTCCTTCTGCCGGATGTCGCGTTCGTACTTGTACTTGCCGTAGTCCATGATCCGACACACGGGCGGATCGGCCTGCGGCGCCACCTCAACGAGATCCAGATCGAGCTCTTGGGCCTGGCGGAGCGCGTCCTGCGTGGTAACCACGCCGATCTGCTCGCCGTCAGCCCCCACCAGGCGCACCTGGGGAGCCCTGATCCGGTCGTTGATCCTGGGATCGGTCGAGACCCCGCATCACCTCTTTCGAAAGAAAGGCACCGGGCTCGCCGGTGCACTCAAGGCCACACGTACAGGGAGCAAGTATAGGCGCCGGGAGGGACGGGTGTCGATGCTGCTCAGACCGGAGCCCATGTCGCCGCTCACCAATCGGGCGCCAGCGAACGCCCGTAGGGATCCTCGAGCCGCTGGGTGTCGTCTTCGGTGGTGTAGCCGTAGGCGATCTCGAGGATCCGGCCGCGCTGAGCCCCTGTGCACCTGATCCTGTGAGTTTCCTCCGCGGGGATCATGAACTCCTCGCCGGGCATCGCCTCGACCACTCGATTCCCGATCTCGATCGTGAGCCCGGCATCCAACACCACCCAGGTCTCATCCCGCATCCGGTGGTAGTGCACGCTGGTCTCCTGGCCAGGCTCCACCGTGATGACCCGAACGCTCGACGGCTGGTTCCAGGAGTGGGTGACCACCTTGCCCCAGGGCTTCGTCACGATCATCGGGGACCCCTTGTCGATAGCTGTGCCAGGAGGTCGGCCATCCGTAGCGCGGCCTCGGCGGCCTCCCATCCCTTGTTCCCGTGCGAGCCTCCCGCGCGCGACTCCGCTTGCGCCAGATCCTGGGTCGCGAGCACCTCGAACATCACCGGGACGCCCGTTTCAGCCGAGATGTCCATGATGGCTCGGGCGGTCTCGTTCGCCACCAGTTCGAAGTGATACGTGTCGCCCTTGATGACGGCGCCGAGGCACACGACGGCATCGTGCGCCCCATCGTTCGCGAACCGTCGAGCAACCAGCGGGATCTCGAACGCTCCCGGGACCCAAGCGATATCGATGTCGCCTGGGTCGGTGCCGTGACTGGTAAACGCCTCGACCGCGCCTCGGACCAACGTGTCGGTGATCAGCCCGTTGAACCGCGCTGCCACGATCGCGACCTTGCGGCCGGCGCCCCGCGTCGCTCCTTCGAACGTGCTCACCTGTCTCCGACTCCCGCGTCGAGACCATCGATGAGGTGGCCCATCTTCTCCCGCTTCGTTCTGAGGTAGCCGATGTTCTGGGCGGTCGGCACCGTCTGGAGCGGGATCCGGTCGACGATAGACAGCCCGTAGCCCTCCAGACCGGCGCGCTTCGAGGGGTTGTTGGTGAGCAATCGCATACTCCGCACCCCCAGGTCGAAGAGGATCTGTGCCCCGATGCCGTAGTCGCGTTGATCGACCGGCAGGCCCAGATCCAGGTTCGCTTCGACGGTGTCGCGTCCCTGATCTTGGAGTTCGTAGGCCCGGAGTTTGTGGCTCAGGCCGATGGCGCGGCCCTCGTGGCCGCGGACATACAGCACCACCCCGCGACCTTCGGCAGCCACGATCTCCATCGCCCGTTCGAGCTGCGCTCCGCAGTCGCAGCGCAGCGACGCGAACACGTCACCCGTCAGACATTCAGAGTGCACGCGGATAAGGACGTTCTGCCCTTCGCCGATATCACCGCAGACAAGGGCGATGTGGGTCCGCTCGTCCAACGTGGATTCGTAGGCGTAGGAGCGGAACGCTCCGTAGACGGTAGGGATGTCGGCTTCCGCCACCTTGCGAACCAAGACCTCTCGGTGACGACGGTACTCGATGAGATCGGCGATGGAGATGAGCTTGAGTCCGTGCTCGGTGGCTACCCGAACCAGCTCGGGCAAGCGGGCCATCGTGCCGTCTTCGTTCATGACCTCGCAGATGACGCCCGCGGGGAAACAGCCCGCCATCTCGGCGAGGTCGACCGACGCCTCGGTGTGACCCGCACGGCGTAAGACGCCGCCCTCTTTCGCCCGGAGGGGGAACAGGTGGCCTGGCTTCTGGAAATCGCCGGGCAGCGCTGCGGGATCGGCGATCGCCCGGGCGGTGGCGGCACGGTCGTGAGCACTGGTGCCGGTGGTGATGGCCGGCCGGTAGTCGATGGAGATGGTGAATGCGGTTTCGTCACCGTTCGCGTTGTTCACCATCTGCGGGATGGCGAGTTCATCCAGGCGGGCACCGGCCACGGGCAGGCAGACGATCCCGCGCCCGTAGGTCACCATGAAGTTGACGGCCTCGTCGGTGCAGTGTTCGGCGGCGATGATGAAATCGCCCTCGTTCTCCCGATCTGCGTCGTCCACGACCAGGACGATCTTCCCGGCCTTGATGTCCTCCAGCGCGGCTGGGATGGAGGCGAACACGCTCCGGTCGGGCTCTTCGATAAGGGTTGCGGGCTTCAGTTCGGTCATGCTCCCTGTCCTTCCATGAGGCGTTCCACGTATTTGGCGATCACGTCGACTTCGATATTCACCGGGTCGCCGATGACGGCCGTTCCCAATGTGGTCACGGCCAGCGTGTGCGGGATGACTGCGATGGTGACGCGCGAGGCATCCATCCCCGCGACGGTGAGACTGATGCCGTCGATGGTGATCGAACCCTTCTCGACGACGTAGCGCATGAGGTTCGCGGGAAGATCCACCTCGAACACAGCACCACCTTCGGGCTCGGGGTCGATCCGGGCGATGGTCCCGACCCCATCGACGTGCCCCTGCACCATGTGGCCGCCCAGCCGGGCGGCGAGCGTTACCGGTCGTTCCAGGTTCACGTCCGCGCCGGGCTGGAGCCGCCGCAGGCTGGTCCGCGCCAGCGTCTCCTCGGATAGGTCGAATGCCAGCGTTCCGCCGGTGTTCTCGACCACGGTGAGGCAACATCCATCAACGGCGATCGACGCGCCGATCGGGCTGTCGGCCGTCACCGTTCGCGCCGCGATGATGAGCCGGTGTGGCGAGGCTTCGCGAACCTCACCGAGCTCCTCGATGATCCCGGTGAACACGTGCCACCACCTTCAGGTCGGGGCCGATCCGTTCGGCCGATGTGAGATCGAGTTGCAGCGCCTGGGCGATCGGAGCGAACCCCTGACCCGACAGTACCGAGGGGGCGTCGGCGCCGCCGAGCAACTTCGGGGCCAGGTAGAGCACGACCTCGTCGATGACACCCTCCGCCACCGCTCCCCACGCGATCGTCGACCCGCCTTCCAACAGAACCCCTTGAACGTCGCGTTTGCCCAGGTGTGACATGAGTCCCGCCAAGCTGACGCGACCGTCTGGGGCGGCGTCGCACACCAGGACCTCGGAGCCGGCCGCCTCCCACTCGCGCAGGCGCCGATCGGGCGTTCGCTCGGTCGTTGCGATCAGCGTCGGCGCGGCCGCGTCGAAGAGGTGTCCTCGAGGCGGAACCCGCCCAGAGCTGTCCACCAGTACCCGCAGCGGCGATAGGGCATGCGCGAGCGCTGGGTCACGCAGCGTGAGAGATGGGTCGTCCGTGAGCGCGGTGCCGGAACCGATGAGCACCGCATCGGCCCAGGCCCGAAGACGCTGGACGTCCGAACGCGCCTCCACGCCGGAGATCCAGCGAGAGGTGCCGTCCGTTGCCGCCGTCTTTCCGTCCAATGTCGAAGCCATCTTCAGGATGACCCAAGGCAGACCCGCCGTCACGTGGCGTTCGAAGGCGCGGTTGAGGTGCTTCGCCGCTTCGGCGCCCGGTCCAACCTGGACGTCGAGTCCGGCTGCGCGGAGCCGGTCGAAGCCGGAGCCGTTCACGAGTGGATTGGGATCGGGGGTTGCCGCTACGACGGAAGTGATGCCGGCTGCGACGAGGGCCTCCGTGCACGGCCCGGTTCGGCCGATGTGGTTGCACGGCTCCAGGGTCACCACTGCGGTGGCGCCTCGGGCGCGATCACCGGCGGCGGCGAGCGCCATACCCTCCGCGTGCGGGGTGCCGGGGCCTTCGTGCCACCCCTCCCCGACGACATCTCCAGCGGGCGTGACGATCAGGGCGCCAACCATGGGATTCGGGGAGACATGCCCCAGGCCGCGCTCGGCCAGCTGGAGGGCCCGGTGCATATGCGCCTTCGCTTCCATCACATCCCCTCACCCCGGGGCGGTGGGAGCGGAAGGGCGCACACAGCCGCCACCTGCCGGGCGCGAACGCGCGGCGGTGAGGCTGTTCGCGCCTGTCCCCTCTCATCCCGACTCTCACGGTCGGTCCCGGAGTTTCACCGGGTCCACCCGCCGCTGGCTGCGGTGGGGTCGCGGACTGTCACCGCCGGTGGGGAATTACGCCCCGCCCCGGAAACAGGCTTGTGGTACGTGCGGCCAGTATACGGGGGTGCCGGGGAAAGAGGGAGTTAAGGCATCCGACGGTCGACCGCGTAACTGCTGCCGGCCTGCCGTTTCGCGAACTGCTTCATCTCGGTGGCCACCGCGACCGCCTCGCCGTAGTGGGCGAAGCCTCGTTTGGCTGTGGTGGCGATCCCCACGCTCACGCTCACGAGCGGGATGTCCTGCTCCACACCCCGCCGGTCCTCCATCCGGACGAACCCGCGTTCCAGGTCCTCGGGGTCATAGAACTCGCCGCGCAGAAGGTCGAAGGCCTCGCAGATCTTCTTGGCCACCGGTTCGGCGGCTTCGGTGCCGACCACCGCCACGAAGTCGTCCCCGCCAACGTGACCCACGAACCCCTCCGCCCCGTCGAACTCGACCACCGCGTCCTGGATGATCCGCGCGGTGGCCTGGATGAGCCGGTCCCCGCGAACGAACCCCTTCTGGTCGTTGTAGGTCTTGAAGTTGTCCAGGTCGGAGTAGAGCACCGCGAACGGCCGGTCCTCCCGGACCTGGCGTTCGATCTCCTCTTGGATCCGGATGTTCCCGGGCAGGCCCGTGAGCGGCGAGAGGTTCCGCATCTCCTTCGCGCGGCGGAGCGTTCCCTTCACGCGCGCCAGGAGTTCGATGGGGTCGAATGGCTTGATGATGTAGTCGTCAGCGCCGGACTGCAGCCCCGTCACCTTGTCGGCAGACAGCGCCTTCGCGGTCAGCATGATGATGCTGGTGTTCGCCGTCTGGGGGTTCTTCCGGAGCCGCTGGGCCACCTCGAACCCGTCGATCCGGGGCATCATGACGTCCAGCAGCACCAGGTCCGGCCGGAGCTCGGCCGCCTTCTCCAGCGCCTCTTCACCGTCACCGGCAACGGCCACGTCGTAGCCCGCCGACCGCAGGTTCACCTCGACGAACCGTGCGATATCCGGATCGTCGTCGACGACGAGGATCGTCTCCGGCATCAGGCCGCTCCTTCCGCGATCATCGAGAGTTGTTCGGCCGCACCCGCGGGGTCCGGCTGACCGAAGATACCCGATGCGGCGATGAGAACCGTAGCACCGGCATCCACGGCCGCCTTGGCATTCTCGATCTTGACGCCGCCGTCGATCTCCAGGGCGACCGGGAGCCCGGCGGCATCGATCATGCGACGGGCCTCCTCGAGGCGCGGAAAGACCACAGGGCTCAGGGTCTGGCCCGACCATCCCGGTTCGATGCTCATGAGCATGAGGTCATCGATGTCCTCCAGGTACGGAGTCACCGCCATGACCGGGGTTCCTAGGTTGATGGTCAGGCCGACGCCCATCCCTGCCCCGCGAGCCTTCGCGATGGCCGGACCGGGTTCCGGGACGGCTTCGAGATGGAAGCTCACCATGTCCAAGCCCGCCTCCCGGAGTTCGTCGAAGTACTGGGCGGGGGCGTCGACCATGAGGTGACCGTGGAGGGTGACTCGGGTCACCGGTCGGAGCGAGGCCACGACCACCGCTCCCAGCGCGATCGGCGGCACGAAGTGCCCGTCCATGATGTCGATGTGGAACATGTCCACGAAGGGTTCGACGGCCTTGACCTGGTCTGCCAGGTGCGCGAGGTCGGCGCCCAGGATGGATGCGGAGAGGCTTCCCATGCCCGAATGGTACCCGGGACCGCCCGGCTGCTCTTCGTCAGTCCCGCTTGCGGAAGACCGCGATGAACATGCCGTCGCCGCCGCCTTTGTGCGGCCAGATGCGGTGACGCAGGGCCTCGCCGCTGGGTCCGACGGTGGCTTCGGGGATGAGATCGGGACGGTGGCGGACCAAAGCGTCGGCGGCGGCGTCCGTCTCGGCTCTCGGGAACGTGCAGACGGCGTAGACGAGCCGCCCGCCTGGCTTCAGCAGATCGGAGGCAGCGCCGACGATCTCCACCTGCTGAAGCGCGAGCTTCGTCGGATCCTCTTTCCTCCCGCGCCACAGCAGCTCAGGCCGCCGGCGCGCGGACCCCAGCCCGCTACAGGGCGCGTCGACCAGGACCCGATCGAACGGGCCGCGAACCGCCCGCACGGTGATGTCCTGCGCGAACGCGGAAACGTTCTCCATCCGCAGGCGTGAGGCGGAACGCTTCACCAGCCCAGCGCGACGAGGGTGGATATCGCCGGCGAAGACATGCCCCGTGGGTCCAACCAGGCACGCGGTCATCGAGGTCTTCCCCCCGGGTCCGGCGCACGCGTCCAGGATGCGCTCCCCCGTCTGCGGGTCCAGCAGGCGAACGACCACCGCGCTGGCCTGGTCCTGCACCGCGAACCAGCCCTGGTCCCAGCCGGGGAACGACGCCGGCTCACCGCCGTCCAGGAGCAGGCAATCGGGATCGAGCGGAGCCGGGCGCGGTTCGTGCCCGGCGGTCTCAAGGGCCGCGGTGAGTTCCTCCACGGAGGTCGTGCACAGATTGGTTCGAAGGCAGAGCGATCCGCGTTGGGCGAAGGCCATGGCCGCTTCTTCGGCCTCATCGCCAAGGAGCGCGCGGAGTTCGCGCACGGCCCACGGAGCCATCCCGGAGCGGATCGCGATGTCATCGTCGGCTGAGCCCTCCGGCCAGGCGGGAGGGTCGTCGGCGAGGCGGCGGAGCACCGCGTTGGCGAACCCGCGTTCGCGGGGGGAGGTCAGGTTCACGGTCTCCATGACCGCGGCGTGCGGCGCAACCCCACCGAACAGGAGCTGGAAGGCCCCGAGCCGGAGCACGTCCCTGACATTCGAGGTCATGCGGCTCACGGACCGCGAAGCCCGCTGGTCGATCGCCCAATCGAGCGAGCGGAGGTGGCGGATCGTGCCGTAGGCCATATCCGCGGCGAAGGCCCGGTCGCGCTGATCGAGCGTCGACCTTGCCAGGGACCCCGGGATCACCAGGTTGGAGTACCCGCCCTCGTCGATCACCCGTCGAACGGCATCCAGGGCGATCGCACGGGCGTTCTGCGGAACGGGCGGGCGCTGCTTCTGGCGCCCAGCAGGGCCGGGAGGACGCCCGCCGGTCCGCGGCTTCCGGGGGCTTGCCGGCGTCATCGGAAGGATTCGCCGGGTTGGACCCGGGCTCCGCGGGCCCATTCGGCTCCGCTCATGCGTCTCCGACCCGAAGGGGCGACCAGGGTCAATCGAACCGAGCCCTCTCCTGCGGCGATGAGGGGGCCTTGGGTGTCCACGGTCACGACGGTACCGGGTTCGGCCGACGAGCCGCCCCCCGCGGCAAGCTCGGAGGGTTGGGCCCCCAGGACCTTGAGCGCTTCGCCGTGGAACCCGGTGGTCGCCCCTGGGTGGGGCGAGAGAGCGCGGACGCGGGCCGAGATAGCCTTGGCCGACCTCTCCCAGTCGATGATCCGGTCGCGGGCACTCAGCTTGGGTGCGTGGGTAGCGCCTTCCTGGGGTTGGACCGCAGGCTTCAGCGCTCCCGACCCGTACTGCGGGAGCGTTCGCAGCAGGAGTGCAGCCCCGACCTGGGCAAGCCGCGTTCCGAGTGACCCGGCGTCGTCGGCCGGCCAGATGTCCTCGACGGACATGGCGAGGATCGGGCCGGTGTCCAGGCCTCGGTCGATCTGCATGATGGTGACCCCGGTTCGCGGATCGCCCTCTGAAATGGCGTGCTGGACGGGCGAGGCTCCTCGCCAGCGCGGCAGCAGCGAGAAGTGGACGTTCACAGCGCCCAGCGGCGCCAGGTCGAGGACCTCGGGGGACAGGATCTCGCCGTAGGCAACCACGACGAGCACCTCGGGCGCAGAGTTCCTGATCGCATCGAACCCCTCTCCCGCCCGGACCCCGTCGGTTTCAAGGACGGGTACCCCGAGACGACGTCCGGCCTCCGCCACGGCGGTCGGAGTGAGCTGGGATCCGCGACCCGCCGGGCGGGGCGGGTTGGTGATCACCAGCACCACGTCGGACTCCGGATCGGTAGCCAGCGCTTCGAGTGAGGGAACCGACCACGGGTCGTTGCCCAGGAAGACCAGACGCATCCCGCGAGGATACCGGTGGAGCCCTGCGCGGGCCGGCTACTCGACCTCGCCGCGAAGGAACCCCCGCTTCCTCCGCGGCTCCTCTATTCCGAGTTCGAACCGCCGGAGATCTGCGAGCACCGACCGCCGGCCCTGTTCGTCCAGACGGTCTATGTAGAGCGTGCCGTCCAGGTGATCGGTCTCATGCTGGAAGATCCTGGCGAGGAGCCCTTCGCCCGCGAGCTCGTACCAGGCCCCCTCCAGATCCTGACCTCGGCAGACGACCTTCGCGAAGCGCGGCGTCGGATGGAACGGCCCGGGGATGGACAGGCAACCCTCGTCCTCCACGAGCTCTCCTTCCCGGCCGGACAACTCGGGGTTCGCCATGAACCGCGGGCCGCTCTCGCCGTCATCGAAGACGAAGAGGCGTTTCGACAATCCCACCTGCGGGGCGGCGAGGCCGACCCCGGGCGCCCCGTACATGGTTTCAAGCATGTCCCCGGCAAGCCGCTTCAGCAGGTCGTCGAAGAGGGTGATGGGCCGGCACGGGGTCTTCAGTACGGGATCGCCGAGGGTGCGGATGGGCATGAGCATGCGGGACAGATCCTCCGTGTCCTTACAGATGCGGTTCGGCTTCCACCCGCTCGACGACACCGGCGACGGCGAGCTCGCGGACCGCCCGACCGAACGCCGGCACCTGGCCGGGCTGCAGCGCGAGCAAGCATACCGTTCGTTCGCCGCGGGCCGAGACCAGGAAGGTGAAGGGTGCGACGATGCCCCGCAGGCGTTCCGGAAGCTCCGCGGTGCCGGCCACCCTGAAGACCGGGGCTCCCACCGGGAAGCCTGCCTCGCGGCGCCGGACCGACTCGTCCAGGTGGAATCGATCGGGATTGCCCCTGACCATCGCCTGCACGGCCGGGTCGTTGGCGCGCGTGGCCTGGACGATCGCGCGGCCGGAGGGTCGCGCCCAGCCGATGGCCTCCATCCACGTGGTGAGTGCCCGCTCACGCGCGGCCAGGCCCGGACGCCGCTCGGCAAGGTCTGCGTCGAGGATCCCCACCAGATCGAGCCCGCCGGGGCCCAGGTCCCGGACGTCGTCGGGCCCGCCGACGATGATCTCTCCTTCCGATGGGAGGCGCGGGGCCTCCCCTGTCCGAAGCCGGTGCACCGGAACCGAGGCGGCGCGCCCGGCCCATCCCTCGACCCGCTCGGCCCCGCCGGCGCGCAAGCCGAAGTCCTGTGCACCGCAGTTCGCACATCGGCCCGGGGCCTCGCACACCAGACACGCGATGATCCCCTCCTCCGAACGCAGCGCTCCGCCGCACACGGCGCACGCGGCAGGCTGCCCGCAAGCTCGGCACACCGCCGCGATGCCCGCCCCGGGAACCGGCGCGTACACGAAGCCCCGCCGGACCTCACCCAGTGCGCGGATCAGGCGGGGCGCCCGACCCTCCGGACCGGGCTTCACCACCTCGACCGGGGGCCAGCGCCGGTCAGACGGTGCAACCTCCGCGAGTTCGAGCGCGGCCGCGTCCGAGGAAGGGCAGATCGCCGACAGGAGCCCGACCGCGCCAGTGAGGTGGGCGCGAGCGAGCGCCACGTCGCGCACGTGGTAGTAGGGCGCCCGATCCTCCCGATGCGCGGGGTGAGACTCCCGAGACACAGCGATGAGCCCGAGGTTCGAGAGCGGCGCGAACACCGCCGGACGGGTTCCCACGACCACGTCGTGCTCACCGCGTTGGATGGAGAGCCACAACCGATACCGCAGCCGAGGTGAACCCCCGAGGAACATGGCGACGCGTGAGCCGAATGCGGCCGAGAGTGCTGCGGCCGTGGCCGGGACCGGTTCGGCCTCCGGAACGATGACTAGGGCCGTGCGCTCGGCGGCCAGACACCGCTCGACCGCTTCGACGATGGCCGCCACTTCATCCTCGGGAGCCGGGCGTAGGAGGAATGTGCCGGCTCGGCGATGGTCGATCGTGCCCAGGAGATCGGGCCCCGACTTATAGATGTCCAGGACCGACGCGACATGCACCGGGTCCGCTCGCGGCACGGATGCCGGTGTCGCCGTCTCTTCGCCGGCGGTTCGCGGTGGGGTCATCCGCCCCAACACGGCCGCGAGTGGGGCCACATACCGCTCGCCGATCCACCGCGCGAGCGCCAGCCCGTCGGCATCGAAGAAGCGGACCGGCGAGACCACCTTCTTCACCGAGAGCGTTCGCTTGCCCAGTTCCTCCGCTGGACCCAGGATCCAGCCGCGCGTGAGCTTTCCGTGAAATGGCACCTGCACCAGCGAGCCGAGGCCGGCCTCCAGTTCGGGCGCTAGGAGGTAGGTGAAGGAACGATCCAGCGAGAGGAGCGGTCTGTCGACGCAGACCGCAACGGGACCGGCGAGGTTATCCGACGGCGCGGCGAAGATCGTCGACGCGGTCGGTCGCCTCCCATGGGAATTCCTTGCGCCCGAAATGGCCGTAGGCGGCGGTCTCCCGGTAGATGGGTCGACGCAGATCCAGGTCCCGGATGATGGCGGCCGGCCGGAAGTCGAACACCTGCCGCAACGCCTCCTCGAGCTTCACCGGGTCGACCTGCTCCGTACCGAACGTCTCCACCAGGATCGAGACCGGATGGGCCGTGCCGATCGCGTAGGCGATCTGCAGCTGACACGTATCGGCGATCCCCGCGGCGACGATGTTCTTGGCGGCATACCGAGCCATGTACGCACCCGAGCGATCTACCTTCGTGGGGTCCTTGCCGCTGAACGCGCCACCGCCGTGCGGCGCATACCCACCGTAGGTGTCCACGATGATCTTCCGCCCGGTGAGTCCGGTGTCGGCCTTCGGCCCCCCGATCTCGAACCTTCCCGTCGGGTTCACGAGAACGCGAACGGTTGTGGCATCAAGGTCACCGAACTCGCGAAGGACCGGGTCGATGACCTCCGCTTCGATGTCGGGGCGCAGCAGGGTGTCGACGTCGACCTCCTCCCGGTGCTGAACCGAGATGAGCACCGTATCTACACGGACGGGTTTGCCATCGCGGTACTCGATAGAGACCTGACTCTTTCCGTCGGGCCGCAGATACGGCACGACGCCCGCTTTGCGGACGTCGGCGAGACGGCGGCTGAGCCGGTGGGCCATAGCGATGGGAAGCGGCATGAGCTCTTCCGTCTCACGGCACGCGAACCCGAACATCATCCCCTGGTCCCCGGCGCCCACCGAGTCAAGATCATCGTGGGAGTGCTCTGTCCGCTCCTCCAACGTGTGGTCGATACCCACGGCGATGTCTGCGGACTGCTCCTGGATGGACGTGATGACCCCGCAGGTTTCACCGTCGAGTCCGAACTTCGCGTCCGTGTACCCGATCTCCGTGGCGGTGGTTCGGACGACGGCCGGTATATCGACGTACCCGTCGGCCAGCGTTATCTCTCCTGCAACGACGACGAGGCCGGTGGTGACGAGCGTCTCACACGCAACCCGAGCCATCGGATCCTCGGTGAGGAAGGCGTCCAGGATGGCATCGCTGATCTGATCGGCGAGCTTGTCCGGGTGGCCCTCGGTGACGGATTCGGACGAGAAGAGGTGGCGCTGGGTCATGATGGCGCGAGTGTATCCG
>JBBRTK010000035.1:0-17477 GCA_038244455.1 Actinomycetota bacterium | reverse complement strand
GCCTCGTCAACATCATGCAGGTGCCCAAGCTGGAGAAGATCGCCATCAACATGGGCGTGGGCGAGGCCACGAAAGACGGTCGTATGCTTGAGGCCGCCGTCGCAGACCTCACCACGATCTCCGGCCAGAAGCCGGTGGTGACGAAGGCCCGCAAGTCCATCGCAGGGTTCAAGCTCCGCGAAGGCCAGGCCATCGGCGTGAAGGTGACCCTTCGGGGCGATCGGATGTGGGAGTTCCTGGACAGACTCGTGTCCCTGGCGCTTCCCCGTATCCGGGACTTCCGCGGGTTGGACGCCAAGGCGTTCGACGGTCACGGCAACTACACGCTGGGCGTCACCGAGCAGCTGATCTTCCCGGAGATCGACTACGACGCTGTGGGACAGGTTCGCGGTATGGACATCACGGTCGTGACCACAGCGACCACCGACGACGAGGGACGTGCCCTGCTCGTGGCTCTCGGGTTCCCGTTCGCGGGGCTCGAATCGGTCACGAAGGCAGGGTGAGCCGGGGCAGAGCCCCGGCAGGGAGACGACATGGCGAAGAAGGCATTGAGGAATAAGCAGCTCAAGCAGCCGAAGTTTCGGGTGCAGGCGTACACGCGCTGTCAGCGGTGCGGGCGTCCGCGTGCCGTCTACAAGAAGTTCCTGCTGTGCCGCGTGTGCTTCCGTGAACTCGCGCACCTTGGCGAACTCCCGGGGGTGACGAAAGCATCATGGTGACCAACCTGACCACCAAAGCGGTAGCCAAGAAGTTCTCAGGGAACATCTCGGACCCGGTCGCGGATCTGCTCACGCGGATCCGGAATTCGAACCTGGCCTACAAGGACGAGCTGTTCGCCCCTGCCTCGAAGCTGAACGACGCTGTCCTGAAGATCCTCGTGACCGAGGGGTTCATCGTCGGATACGGCCGGGAGGGCGAAGGCGTCCATCAGTCGTTCAGGATCCAGCTGAAGTACAGCGCGAAGCGCCAGCGGGCCATCACCGGCCTCAAGCGCATCTCCAAGCCCGGCCGCAGGGTGTATCGCGGCCGGGGAGACCTGCCACGGGTGCTCGGCGGGCTGGGCATCGCGATCGTCTCCACGTCGCAAGGCGTGATGACGGACCGTGAGGCCTCCCGCAAGGGCATCGGCGGCGAGCTCCTGGCTTACGTGTGGTGATGAGATGAGTCGGATCGGAAAACAGCCCATCAGCCTGCCGAGCGGCGTGGATGTCGCCGTGGCCGAGGGCAACCTGGTGACGGTGAAGGGCCCACGTGGCTCGCTCACCCAACCCATGCACCCCGACATGCGCATCCTCATCGAAGACGGGCAGGCTCGCGTCGAACGCCCGGATGACGAGAGCTTCCACCGGAGCCTCCACGGTCTCACCCGTTCGCTCCTGGCCAACATGGTCGAAGGTGTCACGAACGGCTTCGAGAAGCGCCTGCAGATCATCGGGGTCGGCTACCGAGCTGCGCTCAAGGGCAAGGACCTGGAGGTCCAGGCCGGGTACTCGCATCCCGTCATGGTGCAGGTGCCCGAAGGCATCGAGTTCGACGTGCCCGCTCCCACCTCGATCGTGGTGCGGGGCAACGACAAGCAGGCGGTCGGCGAGATCGCCGCGAAGATCCGCAAGATCCGCAAGCCCGAGCCCTACAAGGGCAAGGGCATCCGCTACGAAGGGGAGTACGTGCGGAAGAAGGCCGGTAAGGCCGCAAAGGGTGGTGCGTGATGGACGCGAAGACGAAGCACGAGGCGCGCATCCGTCGACACGCCCGGGTGCGCAAGAAGATCAAGGGCAGCGCGGAGCGCCCACGCCTCGCGGTGTTCCGTTCGAACCGCCATATCTACGCGCAACTCATCGACGACGTGCAGCACGCCACGGTGGTCTCAGCCTCCGACCGCGAGGTCAAGGGCGAGAACCCCACCGCGTGTGCCAAGGCCGTTGGAGAGCTGATCGCGAGCCGCGCCAAGGAGGCCGGCATCGAGCGTGTCGTATTCGACCGCGGTGGACGGCTGTATCACGGCCGTGTCGCTGCGCTCGCCGACGGCGCGCGTGAGGGAGGACTGCAGATCTGATGCGACGCTACGGTGCAGGACAGGACGATAGGAGCCCGTTCGAAGAGCGGGTCATCTCGATCAACCGCGTGTCGAAGGTCGTCAAGGGCGGCCGTCGGTTCTCGTTCGCTGCGTTGGTGGTCGTCGGTGACGGCGCGGGCCGGGTCGGCTTCGGGTACGGCAAGGCCAAGGAGGTGCCCGCGGCCATCGCCAAGGGTGTCGAGGAGGCCCGCCGGAAGATGTTCGAGGTCGCGATGATGGGCAGCACCATCCCGCATGAGGTCATGGGCGTGGCCGGAGCCGGCAAGGTGTTCCTCAAGCCCGCCGCCCCCGGTACCGGCGTCATCGCGGGCGGCCCTGTGCGCGCCCTCGTGGAGTGCGCCGGCATCAAGGACATCCTCTCCAAGTCCATGGGCTCCTCGAACCAGATCAACATCTTGAAGGCCGCGGTGCAGGGTCTGCACGACCTCCGCAAGCCGCAACAGGTCGCGGCATTGCGTGGCCGCGACGTCCACGACGTGGCCCCCAAACCCATGGTCGAAGCCGTCGCCGCCGCCGAGGCGCGCATGAGCGCGAAGCGAGCCGAGCAGCTGGAGCAGGCCTACACCGATCCCGCCCCGAACCAGGGCCGCGGTGGCCAGCCCCGAGGGGGCCGTCGATGAAGCTCAAGGTGACGCAACGCCGAAGCGTGATCGACCGGCCGCAGGACCAGAAGGACACCGTTCGCCGGCTGGGATTGCATCGCATCAACGATTCCGTCATCAAGGAGGACCGCCCCGATATCCGGGGGATGATCGCGAAGGTCCAACACCTGGTCAACGTGGAAGAGGTCGAAGGATGAAGCTCCATCACCTGAAGCCCGCCGAGGGCTCGAAGAAGGATAAGAAGCGGGTGGGCCGCGGCCGTGCTGGGGCGCGCGGGAAGACCGCCGGCCGCGGCACGAAGGGCACGGGCGCTCGCAAGAACGTTCCCGCGTACTTCGAGGGTGGCCAGATGCCGCTGCAGCGCCGGGTTCCCAAGCTCAAGGGCTTCACGAACCCCGCCCGCGTCGAGTACGCGGCGGTCAACGTGGAGGTGCTGAGCAGGTACTTCGCGTCCGGAGAGGTCACGCCCGAGTCGCTCCTGGCTCACGGGCTGGTTCGCAAGGGCCGGCCCGTGAAGATCCTGGCGCGCGGGGAGCTGGACCACGCCCTCACCATCCGGGCTCACGCCTTCTCCGACGCCGCCAGGGCGAAGATCGAGGCAGCGGGGGGAACCGCCGAGCTTGTCGGCTGAGGGAAGGTAGAGTAAGCAACCGTGCTGAAGGCCTTCCTTAACGCGTTCCGAGTGCCGGACCTTCGCAAGAAGATCCTCTTCACGTTGTTCATCGTCGCCGTCTATCGGTTCGGCTCCTATGTACCGGTGCCGGTGGTCAACCTCAAGAGCCTCGCGAGCCAGACCAACAGCGGATTCCTCGCCTACCTGGACCTGTTCTCGGGCGGCGGGTTGGGCCGCATGGCGGTGTTCGGGCTGGGGATCATGCCCTACATCACCAGCTCGATCATCATGCAGCTGCTCACCGTCGCCATCCCGAAGCTCCAGCAGTGGCAGGACGAGGGCGAGACCGGGACCAAGAAGATCACGCAGTGGACCCGCTACGTCACCGTGGTGCTCGCGCTGCTGCAGTCGACGGGCCTGGTCTTCCTCTTCCACAGCGCATCGGCCGCGAGCGGCGGGATCAACATCTTCCCGACGGGGACCTTCACCTTCCCGAACCTGGCGCTCATCGTGCTCACGCTGACCACCGGAACCGCGATGGTCATGTGGCTCGGCGAACTCATCACCCAGCGGGGCATCGGCAACGGGATGTCCATCGTCATCTTCGTGAGCATCATCTCCCGGCTCCCCTCGCAGGGGAACGCCATCCTCGCGCAGGGGCACGCGGCGAAGTTCATCGCGGTGGTCTTCATCGCGCTGGCGATCATCGTGGCCGTGGTCTTCATCGATCAGGGGCAGCGGCGGATCCCCGTGCAGTACGCGAAGCGCGTGGTCGGACGGAAGATGACCAGCGGTGGCAGCACCTACCTCCCGTTGAAGGTCAACCAGGCAGGCGTGATCCCGATCATCTTCGCGACATCGGTTCTCTACTTCCCGACCCTGATGGCGAGCGTCATCCCGGCGAAGTGGTTCCAGGATCTGGTCAGCAACCATCTGGCGAGCACCGCCGACCCGATCTACATGCTGCTTCTCACCCTCATGATCGTCTTCTTCGCCTACTTCTACACGGCCATCCAGTTCGACCCCGTGCGAACGGCGGACCAACTCCGGAAGCAGGGCGGCTTCATCCCCGGCATCCGGCCCGGGCCCCCCACCGCCTCGTATCTGAACGCCATCCTCGTGCGGATCACCTTGCCGGGCGCCTTGTTCCTGGCAGCCATCGCGCTGGTCCCGTCGATCGTGTTCGCCGTATGGCAGTTCAAGCAGTTCCCGTTCGGTGGGACATCGATCTTGATCACCGTGGGCGTCGCTCTTGAGACGATGAAGCAGATCGAAGCGCAGCTCCAGATGCGCCACTACGAGGGCTTCCTCAAGTAGCCATGCGCCTGGTGCTTCTGGGCCCTCCCGGCGCCGGCAAAGGGACGCAGGGACAGCGTCTGGCCGATCGGTTCGACATCCCGCAGATCTCCACGGGAGACACCCTTCGCACCCAGGTCCAGGAGGGCACCATGCTCGGCGTGAGAGCCCGCGCGTTCATGGACCGCGGCGAGTACGTTCCCGACGAGGTCGTGGTCGAGATGGTCATGGACCGCCTTCAGGAGGATGACGCGCAGAAGGGCTTCATCCTCGATGGGTTCCCCAGGACCGCGCGCCAAGCGCTGGCGCTCGAGGAGGCATTGGATCACGCGGGTCGCCCGCTGGATGCGGTCCTGAAGTTCACGATCAGCGACCAGATGGCCGTGCGCCGGCTGCTGAACCGATGGACCTGTCCGAACTGCAAGAGGACCTTCAACGCGGAGTTCATCCCACCTGCGGCGCAGGGTATCTGCGACACCTGTGGCGGGCAACTCGAGCGAAGAGCCGACGACGATGAGCTCACGATCCTCCGCCGCCTTGCCGTGTACCGCGATCAGACCGAGCCCCTTGAAGCCTTCTACCGTGAACGGGATCTGCTCCTGAAGATCGACGCCGAGGCCCGCGAGGACTTGGTCGGAGAGCGAACGCTCAGCGCACTGGCCCCCGTCACATGATCATCCGCAAGTCCGCGCAAGAGCTGGACAAGATGCGGCGAGCCGGGCGGATCGTCGCCGGCGCCATCGACGCGGTCCTGGCCCGCGTGCAGCCGGGCAAGACGACCGAGGATCTGGACCGCGTCGCGGCGGCCTACATCAACGAGCAAGGCGGGACGCCGTCCTTCCTCGGCTACCGCGGGTTCACCAAGACCATCTGCGCCTCGATCAACGACGAGATCGTCCACGGCATCCCCTCCGGCCACCGCGTCCTGGCCGAGGGTGACCTGGTGTCCCTGGACTTCGGCGCCATCTGGGAAGGGTTCCATGCCGACTCCGCCGTCACCGTGTTCGCGGGTGGGCAGGCCCCCGACGCCGACGCCGAGCGTCTGGTGCAGGCCACCCAGCGGGCACTCTCCGACGCCATCGAGCAGATCAGGCCGGGCGGCCGGCTGTCCGACATCGGCCATGCCGTGGAACGCGTGGCGCTGGCGGAGGGTCTTGGCATCGTTCGCGAGTACGGCGGCCACGGGATCGGGCGCGCCCTCCACGAAGACCCCTTCATCCCGAACTTCGGCCCGGCCGGCCGGGGCCCCGGCCTGCGTCCTGGCCTGGTCATCGCCGTGGAGCCGATGTTGAACCTGGGTGGGGGGGAGACGCGAACCCTGGCCGACGGGTGGACGGTCGTGACCGACGATGGGTCCCGTTCGGCCCATTTCGAACACACGATCGCCGTCACGGACCAGGGGCACGAGGTCCTGACTGCCCGTGACTAGCGGTTCCGGCCGTGGACGGTACGTACGGCCTGCCCGTATACTCCGAGGTCGCCCCACATGGAGGTCTGCGTTCGCAGGCTGCGGCGTGGGACGAACCCGTTCGAAGGAATCAACCGGAGCTTGCCGAAGAAAGACGCTATCGAGGTCGAGGGGACGGTCGTCGAGCCGTTGCCCAACGCCATGTTCCGGGTGAAGCTGGACAACGACCATCTGGTGTTGGCTCACATCTCGGGCAAGATGCGGATGCACTACATCCGGATCCTCCCGGGGGACAGGGTGCTGGTGGAACTGTCGCCGTACGACCTCACCCGGGGTCGCGTGGTGTACCGCTACAAGTGAGAGGTTCGAGATGAAGGTCAATCCGTCGGTCAAGAAGATCTGCGATAAGTGCCGGGTCATCCGCCGGCGCGGACGGATCTTGGTCATCTGCCCGAACCCGCGACACAAGCAGCGGCAAGGCTGAGGAAAGGGAACCTGTAGATGGCACGGATCGCCGGAGTTGATCTTCCCCGCGACAAGCGGCTGCATATCGCGCTGACCTACATCTACGGCGTCGGCACCACCTCGGCCGAGCTGATCGTGGTCGGGACCGGCATCGATCCGGGCACGAAGGTCCGCGACCTTTCCGAAGAGGAAGTTCTCAAGATCCGCGACTTCATCGACAAGAACCTGAAGGTCGAAGGTGACCTCCGCCGCGAAGTGGCGCAGGACATCAAGCGCAAGATCGAGATCGGTTGTTACCAGGGCGTACGCCACCGTCGTGGCCTCCCCGTCCGCGGGCAGCGCACGCACACCAACGCGCGCACCCGTAAGGGCCCGAAGAAGGCCATCGCAGGCAAGAAGAAAGCCACGAAGAAGTAAGGGAGCCCCACCAACATGGCGAAGCCCAAGACCAAGAAGACCAAGCGCCGCGAGAAGAAGAACGTCCTCCACGGACAGGCGCACATCAAGTCGACGTTCAACAACACCATCGTGACCATCACCGACATGCAGGGGAACACCCTGTCGTGGGCCAGCGCGGGCAACGTCGGATTCAAGGGATCCCGCAAGTCCACGCCGTTCGCCGCGCAGCTTGCGGCCGAGGCCGCGGCTCGCCGCGCGCAGGAGCACGGACTGCAGAAGGTCGATGTGTTCGTCAAAGGCCCGGGATCTGGTCGCGAGACCGCGATCCGCTCGTTGGCCGCCGCCGGCCTGGAGATCTCCGGGATCATGGACATGACGCCGGTTCCCCACAATGGGTGCCGGCCGCGGAAACGCCGCCGCGTCTAGGGCGGTAGCCGGGTATACCCGGCGAACGTGGACCCGGGAACCTCCCGTTCCACGAGCACCAACGAGGGTGGGGTAGTTGTGGATGATCCCCCGCCGGAGGAGGAACTACGTTGTTCATCGTCGCCAGGCCTCAGATCGCTGAGGACGTCATCACCCCGATCCGCTCCAAGTTCGCCATCGAGCCGTTGGAGCCCGGGTTCGGCTACACCGTCGGCAACTCGCTTCGCCGGACGTTGCTGTCGTCCATCCCGGGCGCTGCTATCAGCTCGGTTCGGATCGACGGCGTCCTGCACGAGTTCTCGACCATCCCGAAGGTCACAGAGGACGTCACCGACATCATCCTGAACCTGAAGAACCTGGTGGTTCGTTCCGACCTGGAAGAGCCCACCACCGTCTACCTCAAGGCCAAGGGCCCCTCGGAGGTTACCGCCGGTGATGTTGCACCGCCGGCCGGCGTCGAGATCCTGAACCCCGACCTGCACATCGCGACGCTCGGCAAGGGCGCGTCTCTGGAGATGGAGATGACCGTCGAGCGTGGTGTTGGCTACCGGATGGCCGACAAGAACAAGAAGTCGCGTGACCCCATCGGCGTCATCCCGGTCGATTCGATCTTCTCGCCGGTCCGCAAGGTCAGCTACACGGTCGAGAACACGCGTGTCGAGCAGATGACCGACCGTGACAGGCTCATCCTGGACGTCGAGACCGACGGTTCCATCTCGCCCCGCGAGGCGGTTGCCTCTGCCGGAGGGACGCTCCTGGAGCTGGTCAACCTCTTCTCCGAGTTGGCCGACGCCGCGTCCGTGACGGTCGGTCCGGCCGAGAGCGAAGAGGCTCCCGGCGACTACGCCATCACCATCGAAGAGATGAACCTCACGGTTCGTTCGTTCAACTGCCTGAAGCGCGAGGGCATCAACACGATCGGTGACGTGATCCTCAAGTCCGAAGCCGAACTCATGGACATCCGCAACTTCGGCCAGAAGTCCATCGACGAGGTGAAGGCCAAGCTCGAAGAGCTGGGTCTCGGCCTGCGCGAGGAGTGAGCTAAGTGCCCAAACCGAAGAAGGGCGCCCGGCTGGGGTCGAACCCGGCCCACCAGAAGCTCCTCTTGTCGACGCTGGCCAAACAGCTGTTCGTCCACGAGTCCATCGAGACCACGGAGGCGAAGGCCAAGCTGCTTCGCCCCTACGCCGAGAAGCTCATCACGTTCGCCAAGCGCGGCGATCTTGCTGCTCGGCGCGAGGTGCTGAAGGACATCCCCGATCGCGACGTGGTCGCTCGGCTGTTCCACGAGATCGCGCCGCGGTTCGCCGAGCGTCAGGGCGGGTACCTCCGCATCCTGAAGCTCGAGCCCCGCATGGGCGACGGAGCCGCGATGGCAAGGATCGAACTGGTGGAGCGCGCACAACAGTAAGTGGGCTCGCTGAACGTCAGAGGCCCGGGCTTCGCCCGGGCCTCTTGCGTCTAGGCTCTCGTCCATGCCCAAGATCCGGATGCTCCTCGCCTACGACGGAACCTCGTTCCGGGGGTGGGCAACGCAACGGGGCCCGTCTCTTCGAACCGTGCAGGGCGAGTTGACCGCCCACCTGGAGCGCGTGCTGCTGGAGCCCGTGAAGCTGGTCGTCGCCGGCCGAACGGACGCCGGTGTTCACGCGTTGGGCCAGGTGATGTCGTTCTCGGCCGCGTCCTCCGTTGCGCCAGCACAGCTTCAACGAGCATTGAACTCGGCGATGTCCCCCGAGGTCGTGATCCACGGGGCGTCCTATGTTCCGGAGTCGTTCGACGCTCGCTTCTCCGCCACTGCTCGCGAGTACCGATACGTGATCAGGACCGCCCAGGTGGCGGACGTGTTCACCGGGCGGTTCGAGTGGCACCGTCCGAAGGCGCTGGCCATCGGCCGCATGCGACGGGCGGCGCAGAGCTTGCTGGGCGAGCACGACTTCGCGACGTTCTGCCGTCACCCAGGGACCGGGAAGTCGACGGTGCGCGATCTGACACGGCTGGCGATCGCCCGCCATGGAGAGGTCGTGATCCTGAGATTCAAGGCCGATGCCTTCCTGCACCAGATGGTGCGGGCGCTGGTCGGGACGCTGGTCATGGTGGGGGAGGGCAAGTTCCAGCCCGAAGACGTGGCGCGGATGCTCGAAGCCCGAAGTCGGGTCGGAACACCGAACGTGGCCCCGGCGTCCGGTCTGACCCTGGTGCGGGTCGAGTACCGCACCTCCTAGCGCCTGCCGTGCAGGTCTTCTGAGCTGAACTTTGACGCTCTGAGCGCCCAGCCGGTACCCTGATGCGTCGGCCCTGTGCGGCCGGCATCCTTCACGATGAAGACCTACTCTCCGAAGCCTGACCACATCGAGCACCGCTGGTATGTCATCGACGCCAGTGGGCTGGTGCTTGGGCGCCTGGCGTCCGAGGTCGCGGCGATCCTGCGGGGCAAGCACAAGCCCATCTACGCTCCCCACATGGACTGCGGCGACAACGTCATCATCCTCAACGCCAGCAAGATCGAACTCACCGGTGGGAAGGACCTCAAGAAGTCGGCCTACCGCCACTCCGGGTATCCGGGCGGGATCAAGGAGACCAAGTACGGCAAGCTGCTGGCCGAGAAGCCGGCCTTCGTCATCGAAAAGGCCGTGAAGGGGATGCTTCCGCACAACCGGCTGGGCCGCGAGCTGATCCGTAAGCTCCACGTGATGCCCGGCGCCGAGCACCCGCACGCCGCGCAGCAGCCCGAGCCGTACACGCTGGGCAAGCCGCCGGTGTGGGAGGGCATCCCCGCCCCGAAGCCCAAGCACGTCCGCAAGGTCAAGGTGGCGCCGGCGTCGAAGGCAGACGCCCCCGGCGAGACGGCCGCCCCGGCAGCCAAGAAGAGCACAGCGAAGAAGCCCACTGCCAAGAAGCCCACGGCGAAAAAGCCGACCGCCGCGAAGAAGACCGGGGCGCGCAAACCTGCCGCCAAGAAGGAGTCGTAAGTGGCCGAAGCCGTGAAGTTGATCACCGGGCGCCGGAAGGAAGCCATCGCGCGCGTGCGCATGGTTCCGGGAACCGGGAACTTGGACGTGAACGGCAGGCCGTTCGAGGAGTACTTCCCCACCCGGGTGCATCGCATGGTGGCGCTGGCTCCGCTCAAGCTCCTGGGCCGTGAGAAGGACTTCGACATCGTCGCCACCGTCAAGGGCGGGGGCATCGCCGGTCAGGCCGGCGCCATCCGGCTTGGGATCGCCCGTTCGCTCCTGGAGCTGGATCCGGAGCTTCGCGGACAGCTAAAGGCCGAAGGCTTCCTCACGCGCGACGCGCGTGAGAAGGAGCGCCGCAAGTACGGGTTGAAGAAGGCCCGCAAGGCGCCGCAGTACTCGAAGCGCTAGACGGGGTCCGCGGCGTCTTCGTCTTCCGGGAGTTCATCGATCGCGAACGCGCCCGACGCCACGGCGTCCACCACTGCCTTCGCGGCCGCTTCCGAGCTTTCAGGGACCCAGAGGTATACGGGGCCGGCGTGATACGGACCACTGCCTTCGCCCTTGACCATCACCGGGATCCCCTCCGCCTCCAAGCGCCCCCGCATGAGTTCGCCCATGAAGGCATCGCCCGAGGAGAAGACACGCACCAGCGGGTCATCTGCCATGCCCGAATGGTCCCACACCGGGCCATCCAGGCTCGTTGGCCCGCTGGGGGACACAGCAGGCCGCGGGCCGACCGGCGGCGCCTCCGGTAGCCTTGCCCGCACATGGGACGTCTCTTCGGTACCGATGGTGTGCGCGGCGTGGCGGGCGATGAGCTCACCGCCGAACTGGCCAACAACCTTGGCCGGGCCGCGGTCGAAGTGCTGGGCCGCCACGGCGGTGGAGCGCCGACCTTCGTGGTGGGTCGCGACCCTCGCGAGTCCGGCGAATGGCTGGAGGACGCGTTGGTGGAAGGCATCAGGTCTGCCGGTGGTGACGTGATCCTTGTGGGGATCGAACCCACCCCGGCCATCGCGTATCTCACGACAGACCTGGGTGCCTCGTCGGGCGTGGTCATCAGCGCGAGTCACAACCCTCCCGAGTACAACGGCATCAAGTTCTTCGCGGGCAACGGCATGAAGCTCCCCGACGCTCTCGAGGATGAGATCGAAGCGCTCGTGGGGAACCCACCCGGCGGAGTCCACCCGGTCGGGCACGTGCTCGCGGCGGGCGAGCACCGCGATCGCTACGCCGATCACGTCCTTGCCGCGGCCGAGGCCCCGTTGGACGGGATGAGCGTGGTGGTCGATGCCGCGAACGGCGCCGCCAGCCATCTGGCCCCGGACATCCTTCGACGGCTGGGCGCGACCGTGCACGCCATCAACGTCGAACCGAACGGCACGAACATCAACCAGGGCTGCGGCGCGCTGTACCCGCAGGTGGTCGCCGCGGAGGTCGTTCGGCTCGGCGCCGACGCCGGAGTCTGCCTGGACGGCGATGCCGATCGAGCGCTCTTCTCCGATGCGCGGGGAGAGGTCATCGACGGTGATCAGGTGTTGGCCAGTTGCGCCGTGGCCATGAAGGCCCGGGGCGCGCTCGCCCACAACACGGTGGTGAGCACCGTCATGGCGAACCTCGGGTTCTACCTGGCCATGCGCGAGGCGGGGATCGAGGTCATCGCCGCGAACGTGGGGGATCGCTACGTCCTGGAGGAGATGCTTCGGGTAGGAGCGGTGCTGGGAGGGGAGCAGTCCGGGCATGTCATCTTCCGCGAGCAGGCCACCACGGGCGACGGTCTCCTTACCGCGGTTCGGTTCCTCAGCTTGGCTGCGCGAACCGGCAGGTCGGTGCAGGATCTGGCCTCCGTGATGCGGCGCTTCCCGCAGGTCATGATCAACGTGGAGGTGACCGACCGGGACGCCGTCGCCGGCGCCCGGGCCGTGTGGGATGCCGTCGGCGCGGCCGAGGCCGCTCTGGGGGCCGGCGGCCGGGTCCTGGTTCGCGCGTCGGGGACGGAGCCGCTGGTCCGGGTTATGGTCGAGGCCGAGTCCACCGACCTGGCTCGCGATCACGCGGAAGCGATCGCGGCCGCAGTGGCCACCGAACTAGCCCCCTGACGTGCGCCGATACCCTCCGGAGCATCCCCTGCTGCTAGGCTCGGCCCATGTGCGGCATCGTCGCGTACGTCGGACTCGATCAGGCCCTGCCCATCGTCATCGAGGGGCTCCGACGTCTGGAATACCGCGGGTATGACTCCGCCGGGGTAGCAGTGACCGGGCCGGGGCTGGCCGTCGTCAAGCGCGCCGGCAAGCTGGCAGAGCTCGAAGCCGCGCTGCAGACGGGAGGTTCTCCTAGCGGCACGGCAGCCATGGGGCACACCAGATGGGCCACGCACGGCGCCCCCACCGATCGGAACGCCCACCCGCATCTGGACTGCGCGGGGCGCATCGCGGTCATCCACAACGGCATCATCGAGAACTTCCATGGGCTCCGGGCTCGGTTGGAGAAGGAGGGCCATACGCTGGTCTCCGAGACCGATACCGAATGCATCGCCCATCTCATCGAGGAGAAGCTCCGTGACGGCGGTCAGGGCATGTCGCTGTCGGATGGCGTGCGTGCGGCGGTGCGCGAGCTGGAGGGCGCCTACGCGTTGGTGGTCCTGGCCGAGGACGAACCGGGGACGCTGGTTGGCGTCAAGGTGTCCTCGCCGCTGATCGTCGGCGTGGGCGATGGCGGATGCATGCTCGCCTCCGACATCCCCGCCGTCCTGGACCGGACCACCAGGGTGATCCCCCTGGAAGAGGGTCAGGTGGTAGAGATCACTGCGGCCGGCGCGACGTTCACCGATCTGGACGGGCAGCCCGTGAGCCCCCAGGCCATCACGGTGGATTGGGACGTCGCGCAGGCGCAGAAGTCGGGGTTCGAGGACTTCATGCTCAAGGAGATCCACGAGCAGCCCGGCGCCATCCGCGACACGCTGGTCGGTCGCGTCACGCAGGGCCGCCTGTCCATGGACGAACTCCGGATCAGCGACGACGCGCTCCGCGGGGTCGGCAAGGTGTTCGTGGTGGCCTGCGGTACCGCGTTCCACAGCGGGCTGGTCGCCAAGTACGCCATCGAACACTGGACCAGGTTGCCGGTGGAGATCGAGATCGCGAGCGAGTTCCGGTACCGGGACCCCGTGCTCGGCCCCGACACGCTGACCATCGCCGTCTCGCAGAGCGGGGAGACCATCGACACGCTCGAAGCGGCCCGGCACGCCCGGCGGCAGGGTTCGCAGGTGATCGCGGTCACGAACACCGTGGCATCCTCGCTGGCCCGCGAAGCCGACGGGGCGTTCTACACGCACGCCGGGCCCGAGATCGGCGTTGCGGCCACGAAGACGTTCGCCACGCAGATGGTGAGCCAGCATCTGTTGGCGCTCTACCTGGCGCAGGTTCGCGGCTCGATGTTCCCCGAGGAGATCGACGAGGTTGTGGCCCGGCTCAACGAACTCCCGGGGCAGGTTCAACGTGCCATCACGGAGCTGGACCCGCTGTGTCGTGAGATCGCCGCGAGGTACGCGGGCGCCCGCGACGTGCTCTTCATCGGGCGTCACACGGGCTACCCCGCGGCGCTGGAGGGAGCCCTGAAGCTGAAGGAGATCAGCTACATCCACGCCGAGGGCTATCCGGCCGGCGAACTCAAGCACGGTCCCATCGCGCTGGTCGAACCCGGCGTCCCCGTGGTGGCGATCGCCACGAAGTGCCACGTGTACCCGAAGATGCTCTCGAACATCCAGGAGGTGCGGGCCCGGGGAGCGGAGGTCATCGCCGTGGTCACCGAGGGGGACGTGGACGCCGCCCGGCTGGCGGATCACGTGCTCGAGGTTCCGGAGACGCCCGAGCTGCTCAGTCCGGTCGTGGTAACCGTTCCGCTGCAACTCCTGGCGTATCACATCGCCAAGGCGCGCGGCTGCGACGTGGACCAGCCCCGCAACCTCGCGAAGTCCGTCACGGTCGAGTAGCCGCACGAGCCCCGCCTGCCCCTCGGCCTACAATCTGTCGGTGGAGATCGTGGGGCTGGGCGTGGACATCTGCGAGATCGCGCGCATGGAGCGTGCGATCGGGCGTCATCCCACCCTTCGCGCTCGGGTGTTCACGCCTGAGGAGATCGCGTACTGCGACGCCAAGGCGCGCCCGGCCGAGTCCTATGCGGGCAGGTTCGCCGCCCGCGAAGCCACGATCAAGGCGCTGGGCGGCTACCGCGGGAAGCGCTGGCAGGACATCAGCGTCACCCGTCATCCGAGCGGCGCACCGCACATCTCCTTGACGGGGAACGCGAAGCTCAGGGCCGATCACCTCGGCATCACGAACGTCCTCGTCACGTTCACCCATGAGAAGACGAACGCGGTGGCGTTCGCGATCGCGGTTCGGGAGGCAGACGCGTGAAGCCGGTGCTCACTCCCGCTCAGGCGGCCGAACTGGACCGGGTGAGCCAAGCCCAGGGGATCGGCGCCGAACTCCTCATGGAGCGGGCGGGCCGAGCGTTGGCGCGGGCCGTCCTGGATCTCACCGGTGGCGCCTACGGGCGGCGAGCGGTGATCGTGTGCGGGAAGGGGAACAACGGCGGAGACGGGTTCGTGGCCGCGCGCCACCTGGCGCGGGCGGGTGTCGGCGTTCGGGTCCATGTGATGGAAGAGCCCTCGCCGGGGGTGGCCGCCCAGAACCTGGCACGGCTCGGCAAGGAGACACAGGCCCGCGCGCGGGAGTTCGCGCCGGGACGGCTGGCTCGAGACCTGGTGGACGCCGACGTCGCGGTCGATGCCATCTTCGGCACGGGGTTCCGCGGCGTCGCCGAGGACCGCTGGGCGGGCGCCATCGACGAACTCAACGCATCCGGGGTACCCATCGTGTCGGCCGACATCCCATCCGGGGTCGACGGCGCCACGGGGGCCGTGGCCGGGAGCGCGGTCAGGGCCGAGATCACCGTGGCGTTCGGGGTGGCCAAGACCGGCGTTCTCCTGATGCCGGGGGCCGAGTTCGCCGGGGCTGTTCGCGTGGTGGACATCGGGTTCCCGGAGGGCCTGGTCCACGCGGACGTGTTCATGACCGAACCGATCGACGTGGCCCGCGTCCTGCCGGCCAGGGCGGCGGACACGCACAAGCGCGCGAGCGGACACCTGGTGGTGGTCGCGGGGTCCTGGGACATGACGGGAGCTGCCGCGCTGGTCGCGTCGGCGGCGGGCCGCATGGGCGCCGGGCTGGTCACGATCGCCGCGCCCGAGAGCATCGTCCCCGTCATCCAGGCTCACCTCGCGGAGGCCATCTTCCTGCCGCTACCGGAGACTCCCGGCGGGTCGGTCGCCTCGCACGCCCTGGAACCCGTGTTGGATGCGCTGGGCCGCGCGGACGCGCTGGTCGTGGGGCCCGGGATGTCCACCCAGGTCCAGACGGCGGGGTTCGTTCGGGATCTGGTCGCGGGTTCTCCGGTGCCGTTGGTGCTGGACGCCGATGGCCTGACGGCGTTCGCCGGGTTCCCGGGGGAGTTGAGCGAACGCAAGTCGGCCGCGGTGCTGACACCGCACGCAGGGGAGTTCGCCCGCTTGCTCGAGATCTCCGTGGGCGAGCTAGACCGGGACCGGCTGGGGTATGCGAGGAGACTGGCGGTGGAAGCCGATGCCGTCACGCTGCTGAAGGGGAGTCGTTCGATCATCGCCGAACCGGGGGGGACGGTGCGGATCAACCCGACGGGGTCGGCGGTGCTTGCCACCGCGGGCACCGGGGATGTGTTGGCCGGGGTGATCGGCGCCCTGCTCGCGCGGGGCGCTGCGGCCGCTGACGCGGCCGCAGCCGGCGCCTACCTCCACGGACTCGCCGGCCTGCTTGCAGGCCGGCTCACGGGCGAGGGCACGATCGCGAGTGACGTTGTCGCCGCGCTCCCAGACGCCGTCGCCCGCGTGAGGCACGCATGACCGCCCGATACCGGAGCACCGCCGTCCGCGTCGACCTGGACGCCGTGCGGCACAACGTCCGCATCCTGCTGCCCGGCTCGGCCGCGCTCATGGCCGTGGTGAAGGCGAACGGGTACGGACACGGAAGCATCCCCGTCGCGAAGGCGGCCATCGAGGCGGGCGCCACCTGGCTGGGCGTGGCGCTGGTCGAGGAAGGGATCGTTCTGCGGGACGGCGGCGTCACGGCGCCGATCCTCGTGTTGTCGGAGTTCCCCGATGGGTCGGAGCGGGATGCGCTTGGCGCCGGGCTCACGCCCACGCTCTGCACCGACGAAGGGCTGGCTCGCCTTCGGGTTGCTGCGACTTCCGCGACGTCCCCGGTCAACGTGCACGTGAAGGTCGACACGGGGATGCACCGGATCGGCGTGTGGCCACCGGCGTCCGCAGCGGCGTTCGTGAGCGACGTGGCGGCCGCCGGCTTCGTGCTCCAAGGGCTGTGGACGCACCTGGCTCGCGCGGAAGAAGACGATCCCGCCACCGACCTGCAGCTCTCCCGATTCGCCGAGGCCATCGGCGGCGTCAAGGGGGCCGGGCATGCGCCGAGCATCCTCCATGCGGCCAACAGCGCCGCCACGATCCTTCGCCCGGCTTCGCACTTCGATCTGGTTCGGCCGGGGATCGCCGTCTACGGGATCGAACCGGCGGCGGGCATCGGCCGCGACTTGCGCCCCGCCCTCACCTGGTCCAGCACCGTGTCCATGGCCAAGCGCCTGCCCGCGGGTGAACGCCTGAGCTACGGCCACCACTACGAACTCACCCAGGATGCCTGGGTGGCAACGGTTCCGGTCGGCTACGCGGACGGCTATCCGCGCGGGGCCTCGCCGGGCGCCGAGGTCCTGATCGGGGGACGCCGGTGCCCGGTGGCGGGCAGCGTGACCATGGACCAGCTCATGGTGGACTGTGGCGACCGCGAGCCGAAGCCCGGTGAGGCCGTCGTGCTGCTTGGGGCGCAGAATGGGGAGCGCATCACGGCGGCCGAGCTGGCTGGCTGCGCCGGGACCATCCCCTACGAGATCGTCGCGCGCATCGGCGACCGGGTCCCGCGGGAGTTCGCGGGATGACCCGGACGCTGGACCTGGTTGCCGCGGACGCTGCGGACTGCACGAAGTGCCGGCTTGCCGCCGGCCGAACCCAGGTGGTGTTCGGCGTCGGCGATCCGAACGCCGATCTCATGTTCATCGGGGAGGGGCCGGGGTTCCACGAGGACAAGCAGGGTGAGCCGTTCGTCGGGGCTGCGGGTCAGCTCCTCACGCGGATGCT
>JBBRTK010000034.1:0-17986 GCA_038244455.1 Actinomycetota bacterium | reverse complement strand
GCTACCTCTCGGAGCGGTCCATGGCTCTGCTCGACAGACGCGAAGTCGACGAGGAGGTGGTCAGCGCCCAGCTGCTTCCGGCATAGTGCTCGAAGCACTGGCCAGCACGGTGGGAACTACACCACTTCGCGGGACGTCATCCGGCACGGTCGCCACGCCGACGAGGATCGAATCGATGAGAACGGCAAGGAACCGCCTGCCCACGCTCACGTATCGCACGTACGTCATCCTTCCTCCGGAGATACCCGACGGTAGGTTGCCAGGTATCCCGGGTCAAGCAGCCAAGGCGAAGGGAGAAGGGCGAGGGGCCGGGACGGCCGCGAAACCGGGACAAGAGGGTCGACAGTCAAACCTTGACAGCGGAAGGCCGCGTCTTGGCTGGTATCTCAGTTTGAAATCCACGCCGCCCTTGACGCCCTAGCGGGCCGTGGGATGCTTGAGCGGTGACCGAACATGTATGCAACCCTCCACGGACCGACCCACCGCCACCAGGACGCCGCTGGGATTGCCCCGTATGTCAGCGTGGCTGGCGGCTAACGAACGTCCGCCAGAACTCCGCTGACTTCGATCGTGACCCCGCAGTCCCGCCTATCAACGTCATGACCGGCAACTGGGTTCCCGAGGATGACGACGAATGAAGACTCCTGAAATCGCAGGATTGCTCTACTAGTGTTGCGCTAGGTAAGTAACCTTACCTCATGGGTATAATGATGCATGTCGTTGACTGTGGGTGTGCAGGTGCCTGTGGCCGACCGCGTGGTGTTGTCCTCGTGGACGCGGTCCTCGTCGTTGCGCGCGGGGTTGGCGCAGAGGGCTCGGATCGTCCTGCTGGCGGCTGAAGGGGTCGGCACCACGGAGATCGTGCGTCGAGTGGGGGTGAGCAAGCCCACGGTGATCGGCTGGAAGCGCCGGTATGCCAGCGAGGGGATCGCCGGGCTGGACGACCGCCCGAAGTCGGGCCGGCCCAAGACGGTGGATGAGGTGGCAATCGTGCTGGCTACCTTGGAGCCGCCGCCGCCGCGGCTGGGGGTGACGCATTGGTCGAGCCGATTGCTTGCCAAGGCGCTGGGCGTGAGCGACTTCACCATCAGCACGACGTGGAAGAAGTGGGGCTTGCAGCCGTGGCGGTCCGAGACGTTCAAGTTCTCCACCGACCCGGAGCTGGAAGCCAAGATCCGCGATGTGGTCGGCTTGTACCTCAACCCGCCGGAGCGGGCGGTGGTGTTGTGCGTTGACGAGAAGAGCCAGGTGCAGGCGCTGGACCGCACCGCGCCGATCCTGCCGCTGCGCCCCGGCATCCCGGAGAAGCAGACCCACGACTACGTGCGCCACGGCACGACCACTCTGTTCGCCGCGCTCGAGGTCGCGACCGGCAAAGTCGTTGATGCCTGCTATCCGCGGCACCGCCACGAGGAGTTCCTCAAGTTTCTCCGGCAGGTGGCCAAGGCCTACCCGCGCAAGCAACTGCACATCGTGTGTGACAACTACGCCACCCACAAGCACCCGGACGTGCAACGGTGGCTAGCCAAGAACGAACGGATCACCCTGCACTTCACCCCGACCTCGGGCAGCTGGCTGAACATGGTTGAGATCTTCTTCGGGATCATCACCCGCCAAGCGATCCGGCGCGGCACCTTCACCAGCGTCAAAGACCTCGTCTCTGCCATCGAGATCTTCATCGACGGCTGGAACGAACGCTGCGAACCGTTCATCTGGACAAAGACCGCCGACCAGATCCTCCCGCACGCCACACGCGGTCAAAGATCTTCAATAGCGCGACACTAGCATCCATTCATGGGCGAGCACGTGGATGAACTCGTCTCCAGGGCCAGGAGCCCGAAGCGTGGGCGCAGGCCCGCCATCATCAGGCTTCCTGCTGCCTCGTCGTCACAAACGCGCCATCGGACTCGATCGAAGACTGAGCGCAAGAAGCCCACCTAGGAAGTAGGCGGAACCCTCCCACTCGGGATGCATGCTAAAGCAGTCTGTTCAGCCTGCCGAGAAAGGGAGTCGGTCCGTCATTCGCAGAGCCCAAGAGGAGGAACCCGCGATGGGAGCACCGGCCGCGTTGGATGAAATTACGTGTCCCGCCTGCGGGAATGAGTTCCGCCTCTCGGACAAAGTCGCTGACTATCTGAGGCAAGGTTGGGCGAAAACTGAACGCTCACGGCTAAAGACGGAGCTGTTGAAGAGTGCCGAGTTCAAGAGGCAGATCGAGAAACAAGCTGACAAGACCGTGAGGGCCAAAGAGGAGGAGCTTCGCGAGCGGGACAAGCAGATCAGTAGGTTGAAGACCCAAGTGACCAAACTCCAGAAGGCATTGCCTGCGGGCAGGGCTCAGTCGCTCGGAGACCTGCGCCAAGCGAGTCTCGCCGATCAACTCAGTAGCTTGTTCCCAGCAGATCGCATCGAGATGGTGCCTCGAGGTGTGGCCGGTGGGGACATCATCCAACGCGTCGTCGACGGCGCGGGTCAGCTATGCGGCACGATCCTTTGGGAGTCCAAGCGCACGACGGCCTGGAACTCGGCTTGGTTGTCCAAACTCAAAGGCGACAAGCGCCGCGGGCATCACGATTTGGCTGTGATCGTCTCGGAAGCGCGTCTAGAGGAAGATCGTCACCTGCAGGAGGTCGACGGAGTCTGGGTCGCGAGCTTTGAAGTGGCGACCGACCTGGCGAGCGTCCTGCGCGAACAATTGACTCAAGTGAGTCGAGCACACGCCGTCAACGATCGCCGCGAGGACTTCAAGGGAAAGGCATTCGACTACCTCAACGGTCCACTGTTTTCTGAACACGTTCAGGCCGTCGTCGAAACTGCCCACGGCCTGCGCCAGTCTCTCGACAAGGAGCGTGGAGCCCACGAGAAAGAGTGGGCAACCCGCGGCGAACGCATCAGGACGCTGATTGAGGAAATGGCTCGACTGTCGGGAGAGGCGCAAGCGATGGGAGCCCCTCCCACCGTGACTGACCTCGAGATTGGCGATCGCCCTGCATTGCCAGAATCGGCCTGATAGCCAGAATGCCCGGACAGTTGGATCAGCACGCCCGCTGGCTACTTCCGTCGCTCGCCAAATAGGGTCTGCACGCGAGCGACGATCTCAGCCGGGCTCACATCAAGGGAGTCCGCGAGCGCGAAGATCGTCTTCAGGCTCGGTCCCTTCTTGCCTCGCTCCAATTCTGAGATGAAGGTCCGCCCGGTCCCCGCGTCGTGCGCGAGTCCCTCCTGCGAGAGCCCGGTCACTTCCCTCATCTCCGCCAAGACCCGCCCGAAAGCCTGTTCGAGGGAAAGAGCACGAGCGGGCCGCGGCGGAGACATGAGTGAACGTTCGCCCGACCTCGGCCTTTCGCGCTACACGCTAAAGCATTCAATCGATGCTGCCGAGAGGAGAGACATGGAGCATCCCGCGCAAGACGGAGGCATTCAGCATGCTTAGCGAACGATCCTCCTGGATCATCGCCGGAGGCGTCATCGTCGCGGCATTGATACTTGCCGTCGCGATCGCATCCAGTCGAGGGCACCTGTCCGCACAGCCCTTGGGTGGCTCCACTGTCGCGACCGCCTCTTCCCTCGCTCGGACGCAGGTCCAAGATGAGGTCCCCCAATCCGGTCTCCGCCTGGCCCTAGTGTCGGCCAAGATGATGTGGACAACGGCTCGCTCGTACGCCGCCGCCGACGCCTCAGCCACCGGCCTCGTGACCGTCGAACCGACCCTTTGTTATGTCGCAGGCGACATCCCTTCGAGCGCCCAAGGTCCTACCTGCGAATCGGGGGCGGGAGACATCTCGATCTCCGTGCAGCCGAACGGAACGACCGCTTGGGCCGCGGCAGAGATGTCTTACTCGGGGACGTGCTTCTGGATCAAGGACGACGCGACGACTGGCACCACCTTCGGGAGCGGGGAGCCCTGTACCGGAAGCGCCGCGTTGGGGGCCTCAGACACCAGTTGGGCCTCGCCATGAGCGCGCGCCCTGGTGATCTGCCATCAGATGACGGAGCCTCAAGCAAGAGCTTCCTGCATCGGAAGGTCAACGCTCCGGTCGCCTTAGCAGTGATCGTCCTCGTGCTCTTGTTCGCGGCTTCGTTCGTAGACTCCCGCTTGAACGTTCCGGTGGTGTCCAAGATCACGTGCTCACTCAAAGGGGGCACTTGGACGGACGGAAGCGTCGAATGGGGTATCGCTGCCGGTTGCTACGCGGTGTCGCAGCCGTAGCTCTGTCTGACCGTTCGCCGTCATTTCCGGACGTCGTCTGGCAACACGGGCTCCGCGCCGGTACCGCTCAAGTCCAGAACCTCTTGCGCGCAGCGGCGCGCCGCCACCTCGCAATACTGTGGCTCAATCTCAACCCCGATGGCCCGACGGCCGAGATCCTTCGCCGCCCGTAGAGTCGTCCCCGATCCGGCGTAGGGGTCCAAGATGACATCGCTCGGTCTCGTGTGACGCTCGATGATCCAGCGCATGAGCCCGAGCGGCTTCTGGGTCGGATGAAAGCTCACCGCTTCCCCGCGTTTCGCACCGGGATTGTCCTTACGCCTGCCGCCTCCGCCATTCCACACTTGGCGATACATGCGCGCCGGGCCTCCGAGGTTCGTCCAGGCCATCTCGCAGTCGGCCTGGTCGTTAGACGTCATCCCCACCCGTTTGTCCCACACGATCCATGACGGCGATGCGGGAAGCCGGTCTGCGTAGTGATTCCCGCCGAAGAGCACGAGGCGTCCGAACCCCGACAGCATCCAGGCTGGGTCAAAGGGTTCGTCATCGCCCACCATCGGTGGGAACCATCGTCCGCCGCGAGAACGACCGTCGGTATCCCATGAGATCCCATAGGGCGGATCGGCGAGCACGAGGTCGACCTGCTCGGTGAGCCTCGGCACGATCTCCCGGCAGTCACCTTGATAGAGGCGCACCCACTCATCGGCGTAGTAAGGGGCGGGGAGAGGCATATCAGATCGCCCCCCGCAGGCTCTCGGGCGTCCAGTCCGATCCGCCCGGAGACGTGATGCCAAGCGCATTGAGCGCCTCGGCGGCAAGGCTCGCGTTCCCGGTCGCCTTCTGTAGCGCCAGCCCGGCGGCCCTGCGCGGATCGCAGGTGTCGTCCACCCCTATCGCCCGGAGGGAATCGGTGACCTCGTCGACCCGCCCGTTCGAGGAAGCCGGTCGCTCGAACGCCAAGACCTCGCCGGATGACGTGCCTTGGTCCTGGACACTAATGATCCGGCGTCCGCCGATCTTCCCGAACCCGACCTCGATCTCCTGATTGGCCAGTCCGGGTGCCAGACGCCGGAGGATGCCGGAGAGCCCGGCTGGCGTCTTCGGCCATCCTCGCGAACGAGTGGCATCGGCTCCGGCGATCTCGCCGAGGCGGGCAAGCATCTGGGTCGCGCTTCCCGAGAAACCCTGGCTGGCGAGTTCGGGGAGGAACCGGCCGATCACCGTCGCCTCGATCACCCCGGCGGATGCCTCTGTGCGGTTCGCGGCGTAGGCGCGAAGGAATCGCCCGGGCTCCCATCCGAGTGCTGGAGCCCCGGCCTCAACCCATCGCGCGAAGTCGAGCATGCGGGGTGCCTCCTCGATCGTGACCTCGTGCATGTTGGCGAGGGCGCAGGACGCCGCGTCGAAGAGCACGCCTAGCACTTGGGGGCGCAGCGCCTGGAAGGCGGCGAGGATCTCGACCTCACTCCGGCGCTCATCCGCTTTCATCTGCGGCAGGACGACGGAGATCGTCCGGTCGGCAAGGTCGGCTTGCCTCGCAACCTCCGGGATACCGGTGAGCAGCACGGGGCGCCTGGCGCGGAAAGTCGCGACATCGTCATCGGTGTAGAGCTTTCGAATCTCGAACGCTGCGCCGGTGGCGACGCGGCAGAGCGCGTCGGAAAGCTCGGCCGAGACGAGCGAGATATTGTCGAAGGTCGGGACCGCGTGATGGGCGCAGCCGATGGCCAGGTTCCGAACATCCGTGGGCAACGTCTGCAGCGGGCTCGCGTTCGGGTCGACGAGGGAGCGCAGCATCTGCGCGAGCAGTGACTTGCCCGAGCCTTGGGTACCCGAGAGGTCCAGGATCGGTTTGGGTCCTTCCGGATTGAAGCACCCGAGCACCCAGCCGAGAACCAGGACGAGATCGTCACCGGAAACCGGCAGGAGTGCTTCAAGGTCCTCGAGGCTCCCGGCTCTAACTGGGACCGGTAATGGCAGCATCCCGGCGGGCCGGTGGAACCTCACCGGTGAGTCGCTTGTGACCTTCCAACCGGCGGGGGAGATCACGACGACGCGACGCGCCTCATCGACGAGATCCACGACGACGGCTCCCTCGTGCCCTGCGATCCGAAGGTCAACCGGGACTTCAGGTCCGTCCCACCTCGCGATCCCTCGCAGCGTGTTCACGGCGGCAGAGAGAGCGGTCTTGGACGCGACCTTGCCAGTGCTTCCGTAGAAGTCCGCGGCGAGCCTCTCCGCGAAGGGCGCCGAGCCGACCCGCAGCGTATCGGCCCCACCCCACGCCCAGGCCTCGTCGGCGCCGTCGTGGAACAACTCGAGCGCGTGAGTCGCGAACGCGACGAGCAGATCCGCCATGGGAGGACTCATCGCCCGGCTGCCTCTCTCCACTCGCGACGACGTGAACCTGGAT
Source organism: Actinomycetota bacterium (assembly GCA_038244455.1). Lineage (GTDB taxonomy): Bacteria > Actinomycetota > UBA4738 > UBA4738 > HRBIN12 > JANXVR01. The sequence goes on along the minus strand of JBBRTK010000034.1, from coordinate 11,363 downwards.
AAGCACCGTGGCGCGAGCAGAAGGTCCTTTGCCGACCCACCAGCGCCTCCTCGCACTCGGGTGCGATGCACCGAGGACCCCGGTCTCGGACCAGACCCGCCGCCACCCGAGCACGACCCGAGGCGATCCCGAGCGCGGCATCGGCGTTCCGCGCCGCCGCCGGGCGCCCAGATCGCATCGCGCGGACCGTTCGGGGCGCAAGACCCGCGCGTCGGAGGTCTTCCCCGGGGACCGACGCCAGGGACTCCAGTACCTGGGACCACGCACCCAGGTCATCGATGAGCCTCTCGCCTTCTTCCCCGCGGTCCCAGTCGGTGCGCCCGGTGTGCACGACGCCGACGATCAGGAGCGGGGCGGGGTGCAACGCTCCTCGGGTGCCTGGGTCGGCGCGCCGACCGTCGGCGTCTCGGGTGAAGGGGACCGGATTGGACAGGAATCCATCCAGGAAGAGGCGCCAGGTGAGCACCGTCCCGATAAGCGAATCCGCCGCCGGGATCAACTCGGCCACGTCCCCGTCCTGGGTGCGCCAATCAAGCTCGCTTGGTTCCAGGCCCGGAACCGCGCGGGCGGTGAGCGATCCGCCGAACATCAGGCGTGCGCGAAGAACGGTCTCGGTCATCCGCAGGTTTGGGATGGCCCGCCTGGCCACCTTGAGGTCTTCAGGGCGCGTGAGCCGCTCGGGCCAAAGGCGCGGCGCATCGAGCCAGCCCCGCTTGAATCTCGCCCCGGACTCCCGAGCGAGCAGGTAGCGGTAGCACTCACGGGCGAAGTCCGCCGGGGGAAGCTTCGTCGGGTTCACCATTACCCCGATCGTGTTCTCGGAGACCCGCCACGCTGCATCCTTGGCGCTCGGGTCGCTAGGGAAGATGGCGAAGCGGCGAAGGCTCGGGGCGTAACAAGAGAAGTCCCCGAGTTCTCCTTCGGGGGAAAGCATCGGGGCTGCGAACCGGAGCAGGGACGGAGCGCCCCGACCGCTGAGGATCTGCCGTCCTTCGAGCTGGTCCGGCGGGATCGGAAGGCGGGTCCACTCCGCGAGGGCCGCGAAGCATTCCCGGATCTCCTGCACCTGTGCGAAGGACAGCGCAGTCACGGCAAGCTCCCCGCGAGCCCGTCGAGGGTGGCTTGGATGAATGCGCCGTCGGTGTCGACTTGGACCGGATGCCCACCCCGCAAGCGGACCTCGTGCAGCACCAAGGTGAGCAGGAGACGCCCCGCGCCCTGAACGAGCGCGCCCGCCGGGGGAAAAGCCCACGCCCCGGGGCGTTCGGGTGTGCCCTTCTCGGCCTTCAGGACCCCCCTCGAGGTGATGATGCCCCGGTCACTGAGGCCGGGGTCAGGATGCGAGGCGATGTACATCCCGAAGGCGCACGAGGCGCAGGCGACCTTCAACATCCCCGAGCGGCGGATGCGCGCGGCCGCGGTCAACAAAGGGTCGGTCTTGGTTTCGATCCGCATCGCCGCCAGGAGAAGCGGAAGATGTCCCCAGGTCCGTCCGTCCGGTGAGACGTAGCTCGCGGGCTCCCTTGGGTCCCACGTCCACCCGCCCGGAAGTGCCACGACTCCAAGGCCCGAGAGCCGAGGGCCAAAGTCGAAGGTCCATGCGGCCGTGATCTCCGGCATACGACGGACCCCGCCGCCGTCCGAGTCCTCGATGGCCGAAGCAGCGAGGTCATACCCGGTCACCCAGAAACCAGGCGAACCTTGGACGATCGAGCCGGTGAGGGTCGCTCGCACCCCCGCGAGTTCTATGGGAGCGGTCAGCACGTCACCCGAGGGAAGTACCTTTGCGAGGAACGCGAGGTCGCGCCAGCGATCCGGCGAGCCAGGCAGGTCGGCTCCGATGGCGCTTCGAACCACCGCCGTGAGTTGACGCAGATCGTCCGCACCGCGAAGGTGCTGCGCAACTACCTCGCGGGTGAGGAAGTCCTGACAACCCGCCAGAGCGTTGGCGACCGCGTAGTCCGCGACCAGGTCCACATCTACACCAAGTTCAGCCTGCCGGCGAGAGAAGATCCCGGTCCGCGCGCCGATGGAAGCGGCCTCCATCCCCGCACCGATCGCGAGTGGGGAAATCTTGAGCGAGGTTGGTGGCCGGAGCAAGGGCTGGGGAAGGCTCGCGGCGATGTAGACGGCCGAGGGCATCGCGGCCGCGCTCGGCATGCGGTCGATGTTCATGGCCATCGTTCCGCTTCCTCGCGCGTGGCGCGATACAGCTCCCGGAGCGCAGCGATCCGTCGAGGCAGCGTCTGGATGCTCGCCTCCCCGGGCGGGGGCGCTTTCACATCGAAGAGGCGGCACGCCGTAGCGAGGTCTTCGACCCGCTCTCCCGAGAGCGCGGACGCGGCATCCTGCAGGCTCGCGAACCGCCCCGCGTATTGCCGACCGTCTACGTAGTCCCGTGGATCAGGGTGCTTCCGCGGCCCGAAGCGGACCTGGATACGCCCGTTCGCTCTTGGTTCGAGCACGATCGGCGAGCGGTAATAGTCGATGCGCCGCCCGCCCGCTGGGTCGGGGTCGGTGAAGACCACGGCCCACGTGCCGGACTTTCGGAAGGAATGGGCGAGGGAAGAGAAGAAGGCGGCCGGGTCCCAGGCGACGAAGCCGAATCTGGACCCGTAGACCGGGCGCCAGATGACGCGGTCGAGGAACCCATCCAGCGTCCGCACTGACCCTCGTCCCGGAGGCTCGAGGTGCTCCGGTGCTGCGGGTCCGATGAAGCGGCCACCGACGTCCGTGAGGCCGGGTCCGTCGCCGAGGTACGCGCCCGCGATCCCCCGGCCATCCGCGCCGTTGGCGACCTCGGCGATGATGACCCGGGAGGGGAAGGATGCGCTCGGACCGATGCGGCGCGGCGGCACGCCGGGAGCGGCGCGAAGGTGCAGCGTCACGGGAACGGGCGGCAGCTCGCGGCGAGATCTTGGGCCTCTCGGATCGCGGGGCGCATTCCGTCCGGGTTCCCGGCCGCTGGTCATTGATCGACCTCGAGTCGGGAGAGCACGATCCCGAGCCGCATCGGGAACCCGGAGCGGCACGGCAGGCAGAGACCTTCGTCTTGGATCTCGCGCCAGATGCGCTCGGATTCGTTCGCGATCCGGTGGGCGTTCGATTCGAAGGTGATGCGTACCGGGCCAGAGCCGGATGCGCGCGGGTGGTCTCGCTCGGCTAGGTGTCCGGTCGTACACGAATAGCAGCGGTCCGTGCCGCCGAGCGCGATGCGGTTGCGTTCGCCGCACCTGCGGCACGGCAGTGGAAGTCTGGATTCTTCCCGGGCGTTCACGCGGGCGATCTCGATCAGGAAGTCGTCAGCGACCTTCAGGCACGGGGTGCCCGCAGCCGGGCAGGTGGCGTCACCGCGCGGCGTCACGAGGGATCTCCATTGGCGGGGAGCGCGCCGAGGTCGAGGCGACGACCGCCGGAGTAGTAGAGGTCTTGGAGTTCGAGTTCACCCGTGTCGGCTGCGTCGCGAAGCGCGTCCGGGTCGACGAAGAACGAGTACTGCGTTCCGGTCTTCGCATCGATGACGGCGCGGCGGGCGAACTCACCCAGACCCGTGTCATCCTCGTGGATGACTGCGGCGAACACGGCTTTGTCATGGCGCTCGATGGCGAGTCGCTGCGCGTCGTTCGAAGGGGTCATTCGCACGACCTGGGGACGGCCGTCGACGGAGGCGAGGATCGGGATCGGGCCGCGGGAGCGGCGCCGTCTCTCTTCGGGAGCCGGGTTCTTTCTCACCCCTCAAGCGTAACCACGAACGCTACCGCTGTATCCCCCAAAGTCCCTGTAATACAGGCGATGTTGCGCCTTATGCCAGTTGATATTGCAAATTCCGCGGGTCTATACTTTCCGCAATGGATAACCCCACCACTCAGACGCCCGCGGACATCGCCCTAGCCGATCGTGCCGGAAGGATTGCAGGGCTCCCGATCTCCCCGGGCCAGATTCGCCGGTGGCGGAAGGTAGGGCTGCTGCCGATGTTGAGGATCGGACTCGGGCGGGGGAAGGGGTGGCGGTTCGAGTATCCGGAGGGGTCGGCTGAGTTCGCTGCAGCCATCGCACGCGAGCTTCCTCGGCGTCGCACTCTCGACCTTGCCGCGTGCGCCGCTTTCGCCCGCGGCACGTCTCCGACGCACGTCGACGTACTCGTGCGCCTCTGCGAGCCGTGGAAGAAAGCGCTCAACTCGGTCGCGGATGACCCCGGCCAAGCCGCGCTGCACCTCGCGAGCAAGGCGACCGTCCGGGCCTCGACCTATCCATTGATCTCGAGCGTGAAGCAGATTGTTGGACGGCCATCGGTGCTCGCCGAACTCATCCGCGGAGGGTTCGACTTCGTACTCGCGGGACGCGAGGCCGGGCTGGCTCGTGCATTGAATGCGCTCGGTGTCTCATCTGAAACGTCTCAGGAAATGGCTGAAGCCTTCCCCGCCGATTTCGGGTCTCTCGAGAAGATGCTGAAGATGTCAGTCGTGTTTGAGGCGGATGTTCGCGCGGCCACCTTGGAGGATTTCAAGCGGGCGCGGGACGATGCGATGGCCGTCTCCCGGGCAGCAAAGGGCTGGATCGTCCAACTTGGCGCGCTTGTTGGGATGCCGCAGCAAGACGCGGGCGAGGACGAGGTTGAGGACGAGGTGATGGCAATCGTTGTTGTCATGCTCTATCTACGGAAGAAGTACGGGGACAACTTGGACGCACTGATCGCATTTCTGCAACATCCTGAGGCACTACTCGAGCAGATCGTCGGGAGCCTGCAGGGGTGGGCGGGGGCGAACCCCGCCGATACCGGCGTGCTCGCGCCGATCGGTCAGGCGATCCTCGAGGCGACGTTCGGCAAGTAAGGAGTCGAGAAATCAACCCAGGGAAATCGAAGATGCCCCCCGCGGCGCGTGAACGCCCGGGGGGCTCGGCACCCGGACATTGGAGGTCCCGATGCAAAAGGAAAGTACCGCGCCACCGATCCAACCACCGGCGGTCTCTCCGATGGGCGTCCTGTTCCTCTACTCACCGAACCTCGCGCTGAAGGTCCGCTACGGCTCTCTTGAGATCGACCTCGGTCGAGGGAGAACTCTGCGCGTCTCTCGCGCGAGTGAGCCGCGGCTGCGGCGCCTGGTGCTGTGCGGGTACGGGGGTTGGATGACGCTCGCGGTCCCTCAATGGATCGCGGGGATCGGCGCGTCGTGGCTCCACATCGACCTCCTCGGGAACGTGCTCGGCTCAGGTCCGGGAGGCATCTCGCCCGACCTCCCTGCGCTTCGCCGGGCTCAGGCACTCGCGTCGGGCAGCGCGATCGGTCTTACGATCGGGCGCGAGCTGCTGACGGCGAAGCTTGCGGGGCAGGCGGCGGCCTTGCACGGCGTGCCCGGCGCCGACGCGATGCGTGAGGTGATCCTCGCTGACGGCGCCGCCATCGGTGGATGTCCTGATTCCAAGACGCTCCGAGGTGTAGAGGCTGATGCAGCGAACGCGTTCTGGCGTGCCGTCTCTGACGTTCCAATGCAGTTCGTAAAGGCCGATCGAGACAACGTGCCGAAGTCCTGGCTCATTGTCGGACGGCGTTCCTCAATCCTTTCTGGCTCACCTCGTTCGGCGTCGAGCGCGGCCCATGCGGTGTGGAACTTCGCCTACTCGCTCGCTGCCACCGAGGTAGGCACCTGCCTTCGCGCAGTCGGATTAGACCCGGGGATCTCACCCACCGGCCTGCACGCCGACACCCCGAACCGGGAAGGGGCGACCTGGGACGTGCTTGAGCCTGTTCGCGGCGAGATCGACCGGGCCATCATCGAGATGCTTGCCGACCGGCGGTTCCGGCGGCGCGACTTCGTTGAACGCCCCACCGGCGGCGTCCGGCTCACCGCGCCTCTGGCAAGGAACCTGGCCGAGGCGATCCTGCCTCTCGCCAGGGAAGTCGCCGGGCCGCTGTGCGAAGGGTTGGCGCGGACGTTGGCCGAGACCTTCGACGGACCTCGCTCTCACGTCAAGATGCTGCCAACCAACCTGACCGGGGACGCGCGGAGCCGCGGGCGCAACGGCATCCGCTCCGGTGCGAGGAAGCCCAAGAAGACCGCGCAGCGAGCCGGTCGGTCCCTCCGGTCCTCTGCCTGTCCGGGTTGTGGGCTGCTCGTCGAAGGAGCCGCGAAGCCTGGCACCTACTGCCCCGAGTGCTTCCCCGCCCTGCGAGAAGAAGTCGTAGCCGGGTTCATCGGGGCAGGCACACGATCCCTCGCCGGGATGCGTAGTGCCGAGTCTGACCCATCGCGAACGCCCGCGGCTAAGGCGAAGGCCCGTGCGACCGCCGCCCGAACGCGAGCCGAGAACAAGGAGTGGGAGCAAACCCACGAGCTGCCCGATCCGGCGGAATGGGACGCGATCGCGGAAGGACTGGCCGACGTGTCGGTGGGAGCGATCCAGCGCGCGACTGGATTGGCACTCTCGACTAGCTGGGAGATCAAGAAAGGAGGGCGAAGAACGCACCCGAGGCATTGGGAGGTGTTGCGCGACCTTTCTCAAGCGGGCCCGCGCCCCGGCCGCGTCTCCGCCGCAGATCCCGTCGATTGAGCAGGGGGGGCTCCTTTGCCGACGAAATCAACATTGGAATGCTCCCCGTAACACCGTTGCAGGCGTCGTTGGGCGGACAGCGTGTCTTCTAAGAAATGGCGCCAGGATGGTCGATTCGAGTTATCGATGGGCGCAGGCAGCGACCGGAGACAGGGCTGATCCCACACACCAGCCCCAGCGACAGGCAACGGCTCCCGCTCCCGTTGGTGCCTCTCCGAGCTGGTAAATACGTGCCCCCTGATCACGTTCGACCCGCGATAGGCCTCCGTAATATGGCGAATGGTCTCGCCAAGGAGATGGGCGTATTGTTTTGGCAGTTCCTCATCTTGACAACCCCATCCCGAGGTAATACCCTTCGCACAAAACGGTTCGGTGCGAGGCGTTGGGCCGTGGCAGAGACGAACGATTGTTCGGTTATCGGAGGGGTTGAGTTCATGGGCGCGGGGGTCCGCTGTGTCAAGAAGAGTTCAGGGGTGCTTGTCAGGTACGGTTTGGCCGTAGTGTTGCTCGCGGTTGTCGTTCAGGCTGTAGACAGTCCCGCCGCGAACGCCGCAACCCCCCCCGACTGGGCTTACGGTAGATATATCAGTCAGAACTGCAGCCTTTCCAGCCATTTCACGACGCTTGGGAAGGGCCTGGCCAACGAAGTTGATGCGGGTACCAAACCAGCCGATTCACTGACGATTCTTGACTTCGGCGCGACCGCAAACCTCGGAGGAGGCGTCTGGGGTGCAACCTGCTTTTCAGCGCCTGACTCCGGCACGGCTCAGCTAACGAGCGATGCGAAGAAGTTCGCCCTCGGTTTCTTCAACAACATCAACACGGCAGGAGCGACAGCCAAGATTTCTGTTGGAACGAGCACGGATTCCCTGCAATCGTGGAGTGACGCCAATATCACGGCACATGCGACCGCTTGGGCGGGCATGATCAATACACTCAACACCTGGGCGATCAACAACGGCTACTCTGGTCGAGTGTCATTCAGTGGTTCGTCGGATATGGAGCTGAATATGGCATCGCCAACGAAGACTCGAACGTGGGTTGCCGGGTTCGCTGCGGGTATCAACAGCTGGAACCTGTTCAACTTCGGTGACGCCGCGGGCTGCACGCAGACGGTCGGCGGCGACACTTCGGCGTGCGGCACAGTGAAGTACCCGGACTGGACCAGCTCCGACGTCTGGTACATCTCGTGGGGATCGGGCGTGTCCAACCCCGCTCCGGAGATATATATCAACTCGATGGCTCACGAGTGGTATGCACTTGCACGGTACGCGACCGATGTTCATCCTGCCGCCGGCAGAATGAACATCGTGGATAGTGTTTCTGAGGCATCGGCCTGTGGTTGCGGTGGGACGGGAGGCACGGAGTACTCCCCGAACGCGGCTTGGACCGCCTTGTCCGGCCTGATAAACGGCGATCCTGCGACGGCCGATGCCATCCGCTGGTCCACCAACTTCACGTATGACTGAGGCATTCCTTGGCTAAGAAGGGTGGAGCGATGAAGGTTCCTGGGCGGCGACACGGACGAGTCGTGTTTGTCGGGGTTGGGCTCGCACTGATGCTTGCCGTGGCTGCCAACGCCTACTCGGGGGCCCCTTCATCGACTCCGACTGATCAGCAAGTCGCGGAAAGTCAGGCCGCAATCGACGCGCACTATCAACAAGCCTACGAAGACGGCCTTGCGAATCCAGCGCCCCAGCAGCCTGACAACAGCTCGGACACGGTCGGTCCGCCCGCCCCATTGCTGGACAAGAGCGAAATAGTTGCCGACACTGAATATCCCGACGCCACGTACCAATTCATCAATCGGTACTCCACGCCCTACGGAGATCACAACATCTCTGTGTACGCCGGTTCACTGAGCGGGGATTCGGGCCAAGGGGTGCTGTTGGTGTGGGACGAAGACACCAAAGCACAAACAGTCAAGACCACAGAATATCTGGCGCCCAAAGCTGACGGGGCTCTGACCATCGTGGATGCCCAGGGGATGGTTGTCACGCTAACCTCGGCCGATGGCGGCAAGTATCAGTTCGATGTTGCTGCCAGGAAATGGGGTTAGTGAATCAGGGGAGTTCCTTTGGGCAGCCAAATGACGAACGCCGGACGTTCCACCTCCCTGCCAAACGTTAAGCCCTGAGACTTCGACTGTTGGTTACTACACGCCTATCAGATCCTCCCGCGTCAGTTGCCTGTCCCGGTTTCGCGGCCGTCCCGGCCCTTGCCCCTTCTCCCTTCGCGTCAAGCAGCCAAGGCGAAGGGAGAAGGGGGCCCGGGCGGGACGGCCGTGAAACCGGGACAAGACCCTATCCAGCCGGTCCCCAGGCGATCGCGGGCCCTATGCCGCCAAAGCCTGAGGGTCTGGCGACTCCGGTAGAAGGTGGAGGTAGGGGCCACACCCAAGCACATCACAGAGAAGGGGCTGGGAGCTGGCTGATGAACTTCGCAACGACGTCCATTCGCGACCACGCCGCCGAGAGGTAGAAGCCATCAACCGTCGCGCGGACGCGGGTCCATATCGCTTGTAACTGCGAATCGGAGATGCCCTCAAGAGGCGATAGGCCGGCTATGACCTTGACCTGGGGGTTCGCAGCTCTGGCTTGCGCTGCGGTCGCGGCCACGAACGCTGCGTAAGCCGCGGGATCGCTCTCCAAGCTCTGGGCCTGGGTTTCCACGATGTCTGCGACAGCCGCCGCCTTCCCCGCGACATCGCAGCGCTCATATGCGGCCACATCTGACTCACCAGCTCCAGCCACGCATGCGCCCCCCGGGACCGACATCAGGTTTGGGTTCGGCGTGATCATCACCTGCAATCCATGACGTCGAGCCAGCGCCGCAAAACGAGCGAAGTACGTCACGGGATCCTTTTGTTCCGCCTTGGGTGTCGCGCCCCAAGCCTCGGGGTCATAGGCGACCGTCCGCACTTTCGACTCGACGCTGCCCCAATGTGCCAGTTCGCTAGCGAACGCCTGATAGCTCGCGAAGGTGACGGCTCGCGGACGCGGGTGCCAGGGCGTCACGCCCAGAACCATCGACGGCTGCCGAAGGAGGGCGCGGGTGGCTTTCGGCTGTTCACGGAGAAGCGGCGGGAGCATCCCCCCGGGAACAACCCAGAGCTCCGGCGCCGGCGATGCCGAATGCGACGCCACCGGGCGTTGTCCCCCGCATCCTTGGGCCAACAAAAAGAGGGTGAAGAGCGTGCGAGGGAGGGGAGGAGGTTGCAACGGACGCCTTGGCCCTTCGGTCGACCCAGAATGCTTGAGAGGTATGAACAGAAGTTGTGGATTCAGGAACCGTTGATGGACGTGGCGTACTCTCCGCTCGATCAGTGAATCGGAGATGTCGGCGTGTGGACGCCGACGAGAGGAGGTACGCCGATGCTCAGGATAGCGGCTGCTGAGGGCACCCGCTCGGAGTTGGCCCTCAGCTTGGATGAGATCTGTCGAGCAGGCGCGCAGCGGATGCTCGCCATGGCCCTGGAGGCCGAGGTCGAAGAGCGCCTGGAGCACCTGCGCCAGGCCCGGGACGAGCACGGGCACGCGCTCGTGGTGCGCAACGGCCATGCACGTCCGCGCCAGGTGATGACCTCATCCGGCGCGATCGAGGTCACCGCTCCACGGGTGCACGATCGCCGGGTTGATCCTGCCACCGGGGAGCCCATGCGGTTCGCGAGCACCATCTTGCCGCCGTACGCCCGCCGATCCCCCAAGGTCATCGAGGTCCTGCCCCTGCTCTACCTGCACGGGCTGTCCACGAAGGACTTCGTGCCCGCCCTGGCCGAGTTCTTCGGCTCCGAAGCCGGCCTGTCGGCCGCGGCCATCACCCGGTTGACCACTTCCTGGTCGGCCGAGCACGAGGCCTTCATGGCCAGGGACCTCTCCGGCGTGGACTACGTCTACGTCTGGGTCGATGGCATCCACTTTTCCGTACGCCTGGGGCAGGACGATCGCCTGTGTGTGCTGGTCATGGTGGGTGTGCGCGCCGATGGGACCAAGGAGCTCGTGGCGATCTGCGACGGCTACCGCGAATCGACCGAGTCCTGGTCCGAGCTGCTGCGGGACTGCAAGCGCCGCGGCATGGCGGCCCCGGTGCTTGCCATCGGAGACGGGGCCCTGGGGTTCTGGGGCGCCTGCCGAGAGGTGTTCCCGGCGACCCGGCACCAGCGGGACTGGGTGCACAAGGCCGCCAACGTGCTCGATGCCCTGCCCGCCTCGGTCCAGGCCCAGGCCCGCCGGGGGTTGCGTGAGATCTCCGAGGCCCAGGACAAGGATCATGCCGAAGCCGCCCTCGAGGTGTTCGTCAACGACCATGCGAAGTGGCCCAAGGCCGTGGCGAAGATCACGAAGGATCGTGAGGCCCTGCTCGCGTTCTACGACTTCCCCGCCGAGCACTGGATCCATCTGCGGACCTCCAACCCGATCGAATCGACGTTCTCTTCGGTGCGAGCAAGGACCAACGTCACGAAGGGCCCGGGCTCACGGGCCGCAGGGCTCGCGATGTGCTTCAAGCTGATCGAAGTCCAAGAGGGGAGGTGGAGACGGGTCAACGCTCCCGAGCTCGTGGCGCTCGTGCGCGCAGGTGCGAAGTTCGTGAACGGACGGTTGGTCGAGCGGACTGACAAAGAGGACGCCGCGTGATCATCGCGAGATCCCAATCCACAACTCTTGACTATTCCTCCTGCAGGTCGTCGCCTCGATCTTCGAGGATGAAACGACCCATCTGGTCGGCCCCAAGGGATGCCACGATCCGGATCGAACCGCGAATCGTCACGGACACGAGTCCCGCCAGGTCACCCTCGGCGCTCGCTTGGTGAAGGT
>JBBRTK010000033.1:0-18359 GCA_038244455.1 Actinomycetota bacterium | reverse complement strand
GCCCAAGCCCGACTCGGTGATCCCGCTCTCGACCGCCGCACTCGCCGCTGCCCCTGCGCCGACATACCCCGACGGCATCCCCACCCGCAAGGCCTTCGGTGAGGCATTGGCATGGCTCGCCGGCCACCGCCCCGACGTCGTGGTCCTGGACGGGGAGGTAGGGAACTCCACCCACACCGAGGATTTCCTGGCCGTTGCCCCCGAGCGGTTCGTGGAGCTCTACATCGCCGAGCAATGCATGCTTGGCGTGCAGACGGGCATGCAGGCGCTGGGCAAGACCGTGTTCTGCGCCACGTTCGGCGCGTTCCTGGCCCGGGCCTATGACAACGTACGCATGGGCGCGGTCAGCCGGGCGAACCTGCGTATCTGTGGCTCGCATGCAGGCGTCTCCATCGGTGAGGACGGCCCGAGTCAGATGGCCGTCGAGGACCTGGCGATGTTCAGGGCGGTGAACGGCAGTACCGTGTTGTATCCGGCCGATGGGAACGCCACCGTCGCGTTGGTCGCCCAGATGTGCGACCGCGAAGGCATCCAGTACATCCGAACCACCCGGGAGAAAACCCCATGCTTCTACGGCGCGGACGAGACGTTCCCGGTTGGTGGATCCAAGACCCTTCGCTCCCAGGACGACGATCAGGCGATGCTCGTCGGCGCCGGGGTCACGCTGGTCGAGTGCCTGAAGGCGGCCGACGCGCTGGAAGCCGCCGGCATCGCGGTTCGGGTGATCGACGCCTACAGCGTCAAACCGATCGATGCCGCGACCTTGCGAGCGGGGTTCGACGCCACCGGACTGGTCGTTACGGTCGAGGACCACCGCGTCGAGGGCGGGTTGGGCGACGCCGTCTTGTCCGCGCTGGCCGAGACGGGCCCGATGCGCGGCATGGTGAAGAAACTCGGCGTCACGCAGATGCCCGGTTCCGGTTCGCCGGAGGAACTGCGGGCCTGGGCGGGTATCGACGCCGCGTCCATCGAACGGACCGTGCGCGAAGCGCTGGACGCCTGAGGCTCAGGCGGACCGCGCGGGGGCCGGCACCTGGATCCCGCCGAACGCCATCGCGATGATCTCCTCGGGTGGGACCGGCCGGGAGAAGAGGAACCCCTGGCCCAGGGGGCACCCACGTTCGGTGAGGAAGGCATGCTCCCCGCGAGTTTCGATGCCCTCGGCCAGCGTGGTCATCTCCAGGCCGCGCGCCAGCTCCACGAACGCAGTCACGATGCTGGCCGCCTGAGGATCCACATCCACCTTGTCGACGAACGAGCGGTCGATCTTCAGCACGTCCACCGGCATCTCGCGCAACCGGGCGAGTGAGGAATAGCCGGTGCCGAAGTCGTCGATCGCCAGCCGCAGGCCGCCATTCTTCAGCGCCCACAGGATCTCCTGCGCACGGTCGGGGTCCATCATCGCGGACGTCTCCGTGATCTCGACCATCACGCGGGTCGGGTCGAGCCCGCCGCCCACGATCTGTTCGATGATCCGCGCGGCCAGATCCGGTTGCCAGAACTGACGGGGAGAAAGATTGAAGCCGATCTCCAGGTCCATCCCCAGTTCGTTCCACGCTTTGCCCTGGTAGACGATCTCGCTCACCACCCAGTCACCGATGGCTTCGATGAGACCCATCTCCTCTGCGAGCGGGATGAACTCGGTCGGACCGATGATGTTGCCGCCGGGTTCGATCCAGCGGATCAGCGCCTCAACGCCGGTCATCCGGCCGGTGTCCAGCTCCACCACCGGCTGATAGAAGAGCGTCCACTGCTGCGCATCCACGGCCTTTCGGAGCTGGGTAACGAACCGCAGCTTCGCCGCGGAGTCGACATCTCCGCGGCTGGAGACCACGTGCCCCGACGGACCAGACTTCTTCGAGTCGTACATGGCTGCTTCGGCGTTCCGCATGAGGGCGTTCGCGTCGGGGGCATCCTGCGGGAAGAGGCTGATGCCCATGCTCGCGGACAGGAACAGTTCGGTGCCCATCACTGTGAAAGGTTCGCGCAGGGCCCCTTGGATCCGTTGCACCACCGACTCCGCCCGCAGGAGCGCGGCGTCCAACCCTCCGCCCCCGTCGCGCTCCAGGTCCGCCAACAACAGGAGGAACTGGTCGCCCCCGCGCCGGGCTACGAGGTCGGTTTCCCTGGTGGCGCCGCGGAGACGATCAGCGAGCATCTTCAAGATCGTGTCACCTTGCTGGTGGCCCAGGGAGTCGTTGACCAGGCGGAAGTCGTCCAGGTCGACGACAACGACCGCCACGGACCCATCGTGGTGGGTTGCGCGGACGATGGAGAGCTCCAGCAGCTCGTCGAACATGGCTCGGTTCGGCAACTCCGTGAGTTCGTCGTGATAGGCGTTGAACGCGACGTGCTCTTCCCCACGCTTGCGGTCGGTGATGTCCATCATCACGCCGTTGGAGAAGAGTGGAGCGCCGCGCTTATCGCGCACGATCACGGCTTGGTCCTGCAGCCAGATCAGGTGTCCGCCCTTGGTGAAGACGCGGTATTCGAGGTTGAAGGGCTCGCCGGTTTCGTTGTGACGGGCGTTCTCCGCGAGCGCCCGGGGACGGTCATCGGGATGGATGATCTTGGGCCACAGATCCGTGTCGGCCATCCACTCCTCCACGGTGTATCCAAGGATCAGTTCGATCTGCGGGCTGACGTACAGCGCGGAGGCCTGCTCGTTCAGCGCGTCCATGTAGGTGATGGCGGGAATATGTTCGACGATCGCGCGGAACCGGTCGGGCACGGCATCGGCGAACTCGCTCTCCTGTTGGCCGGACGCCGCGCTCCCCAGGAGGCCCGCGAGCATCGCCAGGGCATGAAGATGGAGTGGACTCCACGGCGACGCGTCGTGCGTGTTGTCGAACGCAACGAATCCCCACCAATCACCTGCCACGAACACCGGGACGGCCAGGACTGTGACCACGCCTTCACCGGCGAGCACGTGCTGTTCCGACGCAGGCAGGTCGGCCACGATCGCGTCGATGGTCCCGCCGGAGGCCAGGACGTCGATCCAGCGGGTGAAGTCGGGCGCGTAGGGATGCAGGTGGTTCGACGGACGATCGAAGATGGTGCGGACGCCGGGGGCGTCCCATTCTGCGCGAAGGTCCATCCAGAGGCGCCCGCTGGGGTCCCGCACGTTCTGGAAGACATACGCCCGGTCGGCCGGCAGGGCCGGACCGAGGCTGGCCAGCACATCGTCGATATGGGAAAGCCAGGTACCGCCCCGGGCGAACAGCTCGGCCATCTGGTCGAGCGCAGCCCCGACGGCCCCGTCGTGGTCGGAACGGGCCTCCATCTCTCCTTGGCCTATCGGCCGGTCGCGACGGCGTCTGTAGGCAGCCGGCGCCGTGCACGGGCCGCTGGGTGGGGGACCCGGGAGGCCTGCTAGGCTCTTCGGAATATGCCTGACTACAAGGAAGTCCTCCACGAGCGCCTGTACGTGAAGGTGCCGGGCACCGACAAGCTCCGGAAGACGGCTGCCGCCCGCCTGAAGCACCTGCTGGCCAACGGATATCGCGAGATCGAGCGCGCCCTGAAGCCCGACCACATCATGGTTAGGTTCGAGCGGACCGGCCACGCGCCTATGAAGGCTCGGCTTCCGAAGAAGGGCCCCGAGATCCACATCGAGCGCCGTCCTCGCCGCGACGGACAGGGCGGCGGACCCGGCGGTCGCGGCCGCCGATAGACCCTCGCAGCTCCCAAGAGGTCGGGGGAACCTGGCCTCTTCTCTGTTTCCGGGCTCCGCGCGCGAACGCCTGGGGCGGGCGACCTTCGGCCGAACATCATCCGGTAGAACCCTTGCCTGTCAGGACATCATTCGGGTATCATGAAGTTCTGTCCTGAACCATCCGGTTTGATGGCGTCCTACGCCATGTTCGTTCGAAAGGGGTGCCATCGTGAGCGTCGAGATCCCTGCACAGCCCGCCGGCGCTCGTCCCGGCCACCGCGACCCCCACGCCCACGCCTCCCAGGACCAGCCGTTCCAGTACCCGCTGACCAGGGAGTTCGTTGAGCCCGACTGGACCCGCCTGCCAGGTTTCAAAGACGCGACGACGGAGCAGTGGGAATCGGCACAATGGCAGCGCGCGCACTCGATCAAGAACCTCAAGGAGTTCAAGGAGGCCCTTGGCGAGTTCGCCACCGATGAACTCATGACCGACATAGAGCGGGACCAGCAGGAGCGGGCGACGATGTCCATGCTGATCCCGCCGCAGATGCTCAACACGATGAACGAACAAGACCTCTACGCCGATCCGGTCCGCAGGTACATGGCCCCCGCGCTGAGCGAGCGCCACAAGGAGTGGGCCAGCCATCCGCTGGCCACGCGCGACTCGCTCCACGAAGCCGACATGTGGGCCGTCGAGGGCCTGACGCATCGCTACCCCACGAAGGTCCTGGCCGAACTCATCCCAACCTGCCCGCAGTACTGCGGCCACTGCACGCGGATGGACCTGGTCGGCAACGACACGCTTCAGATCCTCAAGTACAAGTTCGAGATCAAGCAGAACGAGCGCTGGGACCTGATGCTCGACTACCTCCGCAAGACCCCGCAGGTCCGCGACGTGGTGGTGAGCGGCGGCGACATGGCGAACGTTCCGGTCAAGCGGCTCGAGGATTTCGTGAACTCGCTGCTGGGTATCGAGCACATCCGCGACATCCGGATCGCGACCAAGGGGTTGATGGGCCTGCCCCAGCACTTCCTCCAGGACGACGTGAGGGCGGCGTTCGGCCGGATGGGCCAGACGGCGTTCGACCGCGGTGTGGATATCGCCGTCCACACCCACGTGAACAACGCGCAGTCGGTGACTCCGTTGGTAGGCAAGGCCGCGAAGATGGTGCTGGAGTCAGGCTTCCGCGATGTCCGGAACCAGGGTGTCTTGCTACGTGGGGTGAACACCACGTCCAAGGAGCTGCTCGATCTCTGCTTCATGCTCCTGGACCACGCGAAGATCATGCCGTACTACTTCTACCTCTGCGACATGATCCCGAACGCCGAGCACTGGCGCACGTCGGTGAAGGAAGCGCAGGAGCTGCAGTACGCGTTGCTCGGGTATATGCCGGGCTTCGCTACGCCCCGCGTGATCTGCGACGTGCCGTTCGTGGGCAAGCGCTGGGTCCACATGCTGCAGGAGTACGACCACACCAAAGGGATCAGCTACTGGACCAAGAACTACCGGACCGGGATCGAGTATGACGACCCTGAGGCGCTCACGCGCCACCACACCTACTACGACCCCATCTACACGCTGCCCGAAGAGGGCCAGGACTGGTGGCGAGCCCAGATCGCAGCCGGGCTGCCCGACCTGCAACACGAACTCGCGTCGGCCTAGCGCCTACCCCCAAGGGACGCCGGTGTTCTTGGGGAGCGCGGCGCCCAGCGAGAAGTTCGCCGGATCGTTCCCGTACGGGCAGTTCGAGCGGAGCGGCAGGATAAGTCTCTTCTTCGGCTTCTGGGAGAAGTCGAAGGCGCCCGAGAGCGGGTCGGCGGTCTTGTCACGCTGCGTCAGCGGGGTCAGGCCGTGCAGGTTCTCGATGAACGCCAGCACCGAGGTGAAGTCGTAGACCGTGTGGTCGACCGTCCCGCCGGCGGAACTCGAACCCGTCTTCGCGTACGGACTGATGATGAGGGCGGGGGTGCGCGGCCCGTACCCCATGATGTCCACATGCGGCGGCGCGATCGGGTCGTAGAAACCTCCGAAGTCATCCCACACCACCACGATGGCCGTCGAACTCCACTCCGGGGACTTCATGATCGCGTTGATCTGCGTGGTGGTCCAGTTCTCGCCGGCACACACGCTGACTCCGCTGCCGGGATGATCGTTGTACGGCTCGGGCGGGATGAGCCAGGAAACGGCAGGCATCTGCCCCTTGTGGATGTCGCGGATGAAGTTGCCAGGGTCGGAGATGTGCTGCTGCATCGTCGAACTGAACCAGTCGTGTCTGATCGCCTGGAGAGCGTTCATCCACTTGTCCTTCTCCGCGTAGTAGTTCCAGCTGATGCCCGCCTTCTGCAGCTCGTCCGGCAGGGTGGGCACATCGATGCACGTCCGGATCTGGGTCCAGTACTTCGAGATGTCGAACAGGACGCTCGGCGGCGATTGGGACAGGATCGCTTCCTCGCGGCCCATCACGTAGGTCATGTCTTTCTTCGTCATCTGGTTGAGCGGGAAGTGCGGCGTGGTTTCCGTCGGATCCGTGCAGTAACTGCCCGGGTGATCCACTGTGGACTTGTTGTCGACGATCCCGTCGGACTGCGCCGCAACCGTGTAGAGATGCTCGGGGAACGTCGGTCCGTACATCGAGGTGAAGAAGTGATCGGCCAGCGTGAAGTGATCGGCGTAGGCCCAGTAGTTCGGGATACCCGCGCGCTGGAATTGGACGTAGCCGCTCATGTCCTGCCCGTCGCCGATGATGTTGAACCCGTCCATCTTGCCGCCGTCGATCGAGTACAGCCCGCTCGAGAACCCGTGGGTGATGTCATGGGGCTGCACGTCAGGCGCCCGTTTGAGCGGGTAGTTGGGACCGGGAACGCAGCCACCCAGGCCCGTGCACTTGATCGTCTTGCCCACCGTGGAACCCGCAGCGCCCGGGTAGGTCCCGAAGTAGGTGTTGAACGTCCGGTTCTCTTTGATGATGAACACGACGTGCTTGATCGGATCGGTGACGGGCGGGGACGCGGATCCGGATGCCGATGGGCCGCCGGCACCGTGTGAGGGCCAGAACTGCCAGACCAGGAGCAGCGCTGCGAGAAGCAGGGCTGCCGCGGAGGCCCTGCGCCGGGCGATCTGTCGGCGGGTTGGACGGCGGTGCCGCGTTCCCGCAGGTCGGATGATCTGACTGGATCGCTGTTGCACGGTGGCGCGAGTCTACTCGCGGGGTTGCGCGCGTCTAGACCCTTTCACGGACTCGGCATGCCCCGCAGCGCCCGCAAGCGCGCCTGAAGCCGGATGCGGATCTTCGCGTAGACGGGATCTGCGACCATGTTGATCAGCTCGTGCGGGTCGGCAGGGCCCAGCCGGCCCGTCAGGTCATAGAGTTCCGCGCTGGTCCCGGTCTCGATGTAGGCGAAGTCCGGCGTTCGGACACCCCACCAGGGCGGAACGTTCGGATCGCCCGCCCACTCTATGAGCTTGGTTTGATGGCGGACGGGAGCGCCCGGGTCCGTGAGGTTCCGGGCGAAACTCGACCCGTCCTGGGGGAGCCCAGGGGTCACGCCCGCCAGCGCGGCGATGGTCGGAGCCAGATCAACGTTGGAGACCAGCTGGGGGTTCGTGCCCGCGGCCGCCCCCGGGACATAGACGGCGAACGGCGTGCGGATGCACTCCTCGTAGGGGCACCGCTTCCCCACGATCCGGTGTTCGCCGAACGAATAGCCGTTGTCGGTGAGGAAGAAGATGTAGGTGTCGGAGAGGTCTCCGCGCGCGGCGACGGCATCGACGATCGCCTGCACCGACCGATCCACGCCGAGCAGCGTGTCGTACTGCTGGCGGCGTTCGGCCTGCAGGGTGGCGATGTCCGTCGGGGTAAGGGCCGGCAGGTTCTGCACCCACGCAGGCATCCCCGAGACGGGCGCGGCATCGGCCGGGGGCTGGACCAGCGCGGGCCCCTGGTAGACCCCTGTGTCACCCGGCGCGGGGACCCAAGGAGCGTGCGGCGCCGGCGGTGTGAAGTAGAGGAAGAAGGGCTTGGAGGCAGGGGCCGTTCGAACGAAGTCGACCGCCTGCTGGGTGAGGACGGTCGTCACATAGTCGGCGGGCGCCTGCCCGTAGGTGCGGAGCGAGCCCTGATCGATCACCTGGTAGCCGTAGTAGGTGGTCGCGCCGGACTCGTTGAGCTTCGCGAACCATCGGTCCCAGCCCCGCGGCACGTAGTTCCCACGGTTGAAGGGGTAGAGGTTCAGGTACTTGCCGATGAGGCCGGTGGTGTAGCCGGCGTCGTGCAGCCACACGGGCAGCGTGGTGGACTCGTCGAGCAGATGACCGGTGTCGTTGTTCACCACACCCGTGTGATGGGAGTACTGGCCCGTGAGGATGGTGGCGCGACTGGGGCAGCAGAGCGGCGTGTTGAACACGGCGTTTGGGAACCACCTCCAGTGACCGGCCGGATCCTGGATCTGGGACTGGAGCCACGGCATGACGGGGGGGTCGTGAGGCAAGGTCTCCAGGGATTGGTCATCGGTGAGGATCACGATGATGTTCGGACGGTGATCGGTGCCGCGTCCGGCGTCCGGGCGCGTGACGATCAGAGCGACGATGCCACCCGATGCGACCGCGAGTGCAACGGCCGCGGCGACCCAGCGCCGCCGGGTCACCTCGTGATCCACCCTCCGGTTCGTCCGTTCCTGGCGGCGACCAATCCCGCGGCGATGGAGAGCGCGATCTGCTCCGGACGCTGCCCGCCAAGGTCCAGTCCGACGGGCGAGTTCAGGCGGGCTAGGTCCTGGTCGGTGAAGCCGGCTGCTTCCAACGCCTGAATGTAGGGGCCGACGTGGCGACGGCTCCCCATGACGCCGATGTAGCGGGCGGGCGAGCGAAGGAGCGCGGTCAGGCAGGCGCTCACGTCAGGGGCGTCGTGATCGGTCAGCACCGCCTCCGTGGCTTCCGTGAGTTCGAGTTCGTCCGTGGAAGCGACGACCCGGTCGAATCCCGCGCGGTCCGCCGTGGTGATGCGTTCCTCCCGGGATTCCACCAGGATGGGCGAGACGGCGAGCGTCGCCGCGTGCGCCAGGAGCGCGCGGGCGACGTCGGTGGCACTCACGATAACCAACGGCGTCGGCGGCGTGACCGGCTCGAAGTAGACCTCGATGTCACCATTCTCGTGATGGAGCGTTCGGGTCTGGGGTTCGCCGGCTGCCAGCACCTCGGCGGCGGCGGAGGCGGCAGCCGCGTCGAACTCCGCGCACCCCAGCGTGCCGTGGACCGCTCCACCGGGGACGATGGACATCCGGTTCCCCACCCGGCAAGGAGGTGATCCCGTCACACGAACCGCGGTCGCCTGCACGTGCGCGGCGGCGGGCGCGGACCACATCGCGGGTGCTGGCTCCGCGTGACCTGTGGGATGAGCCCCGGTGGCTCCCGCAAGGAGCTCGACCGCATGAGGGATCACGGGGAGGATCGCCTCGAGCGACTCACGAACGCCCTTGGGGCTCCCGGGGAGGTTGACCACGAGCGCCGTGCCCAGCGAGCCGACCACGGCTCGCGAGAGCGCGGCCATCGGTGTGTGGATCAAGCCGGCGGCGCGCATGAGCTCGGAGAGCCCGGGCGCCTCGCGATCGATCACCGCGCGGGTGGCCTCAGGGGTCACGTCCCGGGGCCCGAACCCGGTTCCTCCCGTGGTGACGACCAAGGGATGCGTCGCAGCCAGCTCGCGGATGGCGGCCTCGATGGACGGCCGCTCGTCGGGGGTGAGCGCACGCGTGACCGGATCGAATCCCGCCGCCCGCAGCAGGTCTTCGGCGGCCTGGCCCGACGCGTCCTCGCGCGTGCCCGCGGTCACACCGTCGGAGACCGTGAGCACGGCAGCGCGGGCGCCTGCCATCGCCGCTAGGGCCTGAGGGCTCGGTCGCCAGAGGATCGCTCCCCCGAACGTCGACGCGCTTGGCCCATGACGTCGCGGGCGAAGTCGTCGACCCCGGCCAGGCGGTTCCGGCGTTTGGACGCGTGGCTGCCGACCACCAGGGCGCCCTTGGCTTGTAGGAGCGCTGCCAACGCCGTCAGTGTCCCTCTGGGGTTCAGGTCGTAGGTGCAGAACACGGCAGCGAGCGTTCCATCCAGCGACGGGAGCCCACTCGCCCACTGGACCGCACCGTCCGAAGGACCGACGCCGATCACGAACATCCCGTGGGTCCATGCTCCAAGGAAGAGGACGTCCGCGTCTGCGGCTTCGCTGGGCGAGATGGCTCCGACATGGGAGACCGTGACGTTCGCCGTGCTCCCCTGGGCGATCAGGGCGATGCGTTCGGCCACGGCTCGCGTGGTTCCCTTGCGGCTGTCGTAGGCGATCAGCACCTTCATCCCGGGCATTCTACGAGGACGGGCGGGGGTGTTCGGCAGACGGGGTAGGCTGCCCTGCATGGGATGGATCCAGGACTTCGCTACCGCGCTCGGTGACTCCCCGCTCACGGCAGACGAAGAGACCCTGCTGCTAGGCGCCGCCCGCGATGTCGCGCACGGCCTGGAACGCAAGATCACCCCGTTGTCCACGTTCCTGATGGGCGCGGCCGTGGAGCGCGCAAGGGCCGACGGCCTGACCCGCGCCGAGGCACTGGCCGAGATCATGCGAACCCTGATCGTGACCCTCCCCCCGGCCGAGTGACTCGCGGGCGCTGCCGTAACGGGGGCGCAGGGTACGCTGACTACCTGTCATGAGCGAATCACAGACCACCCCCCCGGCCTCCGGGCCCCTCGTCGACCGGTTCGGTCGTGTGGCCGATGACCTGCGGATATCGGTGACCGACCGCTGCAACTTCCGCTGCACCTACTGCATGCCGGCCGAAGGCCTGGCCTGGCTCCCGAAGTCCGAGATCCTCTCCTTCGAGGAGCTGACGCGGCTCCTGGGGATCTTCGTGGGGCTCGGCGTGAAGTCGCTCAAGGTGACCGGCGGGGAACCGTTGGTGCGCGCCGACCTGGCGACGTTGGTCCGGATGTTCCGCGAGGTCGGCCCCGACCTGGACATCTCCCTGACGACGAACGGCGTGCTGCTGGACCAGCAGGCCGCGGGTCTGGCCGCGGCGGGCGTGAACCGAGCCACGGTCAGCGTCGACTCCCTGCTCCGCCACCGGTTCCAGGAGATGACGCGGCGCGACGCGCTGGACAAGGTGCTCGCAGGGCTGCGCGCGGCCGAGGCCGCAGGCCTGACCCCCATCAAGATCAACTGCGTCGTCATCGGCGGCACCAACGACGGCGAACTCACCGACTTCGCCCGATGGTCGCGCGAGACCGGCTACGAGGTGCGGTTCATCGAGTACATGCCGCTGGATGCCCAGCACGAGTGGGAGCGCGCGAAGGTGGTTCCCGGCGCGCAGATCCTGGACACGATCAACGCCGAGTTCCCGCTGGCACCGGTCGGCAACGGGAGCGAACCGGCCGCGCTCTACCGGTTCGCCGACGGCGCCCCCGGGGCGATCGGCGTGATCAACAGCGTCACCGAGCCGTTCTGCGACACGTGCAACCGGCTGCGGCTCACCGCCGAAGGGTTCGTTCGGGCGTGTCTGTTCGCCCTGGAGGAGACCGAGCTGCGGGGGCCGATGCGCGGCGGGGCCACCGACGACGAACTGGCAGGGCTCATCCGCGCGGCTGTCTGGGGCAAGTGGTCGGGTCACCGGGTGAACCATCCCGACTTCGTTCAGCCCGCCCGGAGCATGTCGATGATCGGCGGCTAAGCGGGCAGGTTCTGGATGGGGATCCGCGGCACGTCCGGTGGTTCGAATCCCAGGATCTGCCCATAGAAGGACAGTTCCGCTTCCGTCGCCGCGATGATGTTCTCGGCTTTTCGGAACCCATGCTGTTCGCCCTCGAACAGGAGATAGGCGTACGGCAGTCCCTTGGCCTTCAGCGCCTCCACCATGATCTCGGCCTGCGCGGGGGGGACGACCTCATCTTCGGCGCCCTGCAGGAGCAGCACGGGACACGACAGTAGGTCGACGTAGTGGATGGGCGAGCGCGCCCGGAACGTATCCGCCGCCTCAGGGTACGGACCGATCAGCTGCTCCAGGTAGCGAGACTCGAACTTGTGCGTCTCGCCAGTTGCGAACGGCTCGAGATCGGCCAGCCCGAAGTAACTCGAACCGACCGCGAAGTCGTCGTGGAACGTGAGCGCGCAGAGCGTGGTGTAGCCGCCGGCGCTTCCCCCTGTGATGATAAGGCGTTCGGGATCGGCCAGCCCCTGGGTTGCCAGGTGCTTCGCGGCGTTGATGCAGTCCATCGTGTCGACGACGCCCCAGGTGCCGTACAGGCGCTCGCGATACGCCCGCCCGAAGCCCGTCGAACCACCGTAATTCACGTCCACCACGGCGAACCCGCGCGAGGTGAAGTACTGGATGCCCAGGTCGAACGCTGCGGTGCTCTCGGCGGTCGGGCCGCCGTGGCTGTGGACGATGAGCGGTGGCAGCTCGCCCTCGGGCGCCGTGGCGGCAGGATTGGCCGCGGAGTAGAAGTGCGCGTGAGCGGTGAGCCCATCTTCGGTCGGGAACTCCACGGGGACCGGAACGCTCAGGTAGGCAGGATCGATGGTGATCTCGGCGCTCTCGCGGAGTACCTCCGCCCCTCGCGAGGTGAAGTCCAGGTGCAACACCTGCGCCGGGATGGTGGGGCCGGCGGCGACGAGCGACGCGGTCGACCCTTCCACCACCAGGTCCGGCCAGAAGATCGCTGAATGCGGAAGGTCCAGATCGACCAGCTCCCCCGACGTAGGGTCCAACAGCGAAACATGCTGCACCCCTCCCTGGCCGTAGACGCACGCCATGCGTCCGTCAGACAAGAACCCGTACGGCTGCTGCCCGAACCCCCACGCCGGCCACCCGAACTCGGCCTCCATCGTGGTGAGCGCGGTGATCTGGCCGTCCCGCTCGCGGTAGAGGTTCCACCAGCCGTCGGGGTCGTCCACGAAACAGAGATCGCCGTCCGGGCTCCAGTCCGGAGCGATCACGGACCGGCCAGCAACGCCGGCGCTCGGGAGCCGGCCGGCCACATGGCGGTGGCCGGAGAGCGTTCCATCGGCCGCTAGGTTCGCCACCCACAGTTCCGCTCCGTCGAACGGCATGAACGGCAGGTCCCATTCGAGCCAGCAGAGCTGCGATCCGTCGGGGGAGATGCGCGGCGCCGCGTAGAAGTCGCGGCCGCCGGCGATGGTTCGCGGCTCCGTGGAGCCATCGGTCGGGAGCACGGCGATCTCGTTCACAACGTGCTCCGGGCGGCCGTCGCCCTCGTGCCGCTCCCGCACCGTGATCAGAAGCGAGCCGTCGGTGGTGACGCGACCGTCGGCGTAGCGATGGGTCCCACCGGTGTTGGGCGTGACCGGCTCAGGGTCACCCCCGCCGGCGACGACACGGTAGAGCCGCTGGTCGGCCATGTTCGAGAACCAGACCGTACCCCGGTGAACCAGGTAGCTGCCGCCGCCGTACTCATGCACGGTCGTGCGCGCATTGAACCCCCCAGGGATGACATCGGCCGGAGAAGACCAGGGGTCACCGCGGACGATGACGCCGCGACCTCCCTCCGCCGGCCGTCCCTCCAGCCAGTACGTGACGCCGTCCTCGAGCCACAACTCCGATAGGCCGAGGCCCCCTTCAACCAGCATGGCCGCCGTGATGGGTGAAGGCCACGTGCCGAAGGGCCGCACCTCCGCGGTCACGCCGGGCACCGCCCCACGATGACGCGGGTAACCGGCAGATCGCCGCCCTTCGTGCTCTTCACCTCTCGGAACCCACCGGCCTTGAATACGCGGACCACATCGCGCGCGCGGTCGGGACTGACCTCGACCAGCAGCCAGCCGTTCTTGCTGAGCCACTGCGGCGATTCCGCGACGCTCCGGGTGATGAGTCCCAGTCCGTCGACGCTTTGGTCCGTGAGGGTGTGTTCCGGCTCCCATTCGCGGACCTCGTCGGGCAGGTCCGCCACCTCGCCCTTCGCGACGTACGGCGGGTGCAACGTGATCACGTCCACCAAGCCGTGGAGCTTCTTCGGCAGGCCGCCGAACAGGTCCCCTTGCGCGAAGGTCGCGCGAAGGTCCAGCTGTTTCGCGTTCTTGCGGGCGAGCTTGACCGCATCGGCGGCGACGTCAGCCCCGTAGACGTCTGCCTTGGGAACCTCGTCGGCCACGGCCAGCGCGATGGTCCCGCCACCGGTCGCAAGGTCCACGTGGACCGGACGCTTGCGCTTGCGGAGCCGGACGATGGCCTGTTCGGCCAGGAACTCCGAGGAATCCCGCGGGACGAACACGCCCGGCGCCGCAAGGATCTCCAGATCGCGGAACACCGTGTAGCCCTTGATGAACGGGATGGGTTCGCCGGTGACGCGGCGATCGATAAGCGCGTCGAACCCGGCCACGTCCTTCTTCCGGATCTCGGTGTCGCCGGGAGGATCCTCGTCCACGCCGAGCACGAAGTTCAGGAGATCTTCAGCCTCGATCCGCTCTCGGCCCTTCTGCCAATGGTCGATCGCCGGAGAGTCTTTGAGCAGCTTGATGCCGCGGTCCAGAACCTTCTTCGCTTTCATGAGGCGGCATGGTACCGGTTCGACGTCGGTACACTCGGGTCGATGCCGCGAGCCAAAGACCCCGCCGCCCCCCGCGTGGATGCCGACGCCGGCGCGAAGGCCAAGAGACCGCGCGTGAAGAAGCCGGCCGCGACCTCCAACGGGGCCGGCGATGTGCGTCTGACCGCGGATCGGCTGGTCGTCCGCCCGCCTGCCGACGGCGAACGTAAGTCGAGCGGCGGACTCCTCATCCCCGCCACCGCGATGCCGGCGCCCAAGCGGCTGAACTGGGCCGAGGTGGAGCTGGTCGGCCCCGACGTCCGAGTGGCGAAGCCCGGTGACCGGGTGCTGTTCCTGCCCTCCAGCGGCCTGGAGGTCGAACTGGACGGCAAGGACCTGGTTCTCCTGCGCGAGCGAGACGTGCAGGCGGTGAAGTCCCCGCCCGCGTCGAAGACCGACCGGCCGCCAGGCCAGTACCTCTAGGCCGAGGGCGGCTCCTGCATCATCGGCGGTGCGGGAGGCGTCTCCGCGGGGGTCGACATCGGCGGAGGTGACATCGGGGGAGCCGGCGCTGCGGGGCCGCCGAACCCGGAGCCGCCGACGGGAGGCGCGGCCATCGGCTCGCCCATCCCCATCGTTGCGGGCGCAGCAGCGCTCTTGCCCATCAACATGATCCCGCCGACGATAGCCACGGCACCCCCGACCAGTGCGATGTAGAGCCCCATCCCCGTCGAGATCTTGAACACGTTGTCCAACACACTGGGGTTCATCCCAAGGGTCGAGAGCGCCGAGGCAAGGGAGGTCTTCGCGTCCCCAACGCCCTTCGACAGCTCATGCGACTTCGTGAGCAGGACGTAGCCGGCTCCGAAGATCCCGAGGGCGCCCCCGACGAACGCCGATCGGGAAGCGATGGATCCATTGACCGCTCCCACGATGGCAGCGATACCAACGGCCAAGGCGACGAGCCCGCCGACCAAGGCCAGCTTCCCCTCCCACCCCTTGGTCCCTGCGATAGAGGTCGGCTGCGAGAGCGACGCGAATCCGGGCGACCCGCTGACGTCCACACCTGTTTGTTGCTTGATGGCGTCGGCGAATACGGCGACATCGAACTTCAGCGTCAACCACGTTAGGATCGATCCGACCGCCATCAGAACGCCGCCGATCGTCAAGATGATCGCGCCGGGCTGCTTCTTCTCCATCGTCGTACCCCTCCCCGATATCAACCATGGAAGTCAATCACCGCGAAGGGGCCGAAGGAAGCGCATCGGGCCGCGACTCCCCTACCCCACCGAGCCCTCCGCGAGCACCTCCGTGTGTGTCCCTTCGGCGGGTTCGTCGAGGCTGAGGCGCCAGGAGTGTGTGGGCCAGCGGAGCTCGAGCGAGCCGTCTGCGCAATGGTAGGCGGCCGTATAGAGCGTGCCGAACCCGTTCGCGTACGAGGTGCTGAACAGCGGGGCCTTCAGGAACGCATCGACGAAACCCTCGGCCGTGGTCTCCGGAGCGTGCAGGAGGTCGATGATGCAGCGTTCGCGTTCGATGGTGCGGGTGACGCGCGCTTGCTCGGGCCACTCGACGATGCCCTGGTGGTTGGTCGCGGCAGGGACGTCGCGGAACACCGGGTCGCGATCGGGCGAGAGGTAAGCGGTGAGGACCGCGCCGGACCGATCGACCACGGTCAGATTGTGGCTCAAGGAGTACGGCAACCGGGCCAGCACCGACTGGGCTTCGCCGACGGTTTCACAGACCTCCAGGAGGTAGCGAACGACCAGCGGGATCCCGAACCCTGGACCCAGCACTCGGCGCCCACCGAAGGTCAGTGACACCGCGAGACCAGCATCGTTCATCCCGTCCAGGAGGCCCCAGAGGCAGTCGCTCATGCCGATAACGCGGCGTTCCAGCAGCCGCGTGGACCAGACGTCCCCCTCGAACCTCGAGGGCGCGTAGTCGTAGTTGCGGGCCAGGATGGGCGCGCCGCCCTGCGTCCAGGCCCCTTGCGAGCACGCCGCCAGATACGGCGGGGGCTGATACAGCGAGAGCATGCGGGCGGCCAGATCGCCGCCTCCCGCCAGCTCAACCACGCCTTCGTAGGCGGGGATGAGTTCGGGCATGTGCTCGCGGAGCATCCGAACACCGGTGGCGTAGGCGGGACGCTCGGCTTCACCTTCGCGGAGGAACCAGGCGCGATAGTGCGGCCACCGTTCCTCGAAGACCGACTGCCACACCGGCCCGAACCGTTCCTCCTGGAGAGCCCGGAAGGTGAAGGGGACCATCCGCATCAGAGCATCTTGAAGCCGAACGGCTCCGGCCGAACCTCCGGCACCGCCTGACCGATAGGCACGCTTGCGAACTGCGACTTGATGCCGGTGATCCAGTCCTTCGCCCGGTCCAGGAGTTCGTGTTCGTCGGACATGAAGCGGCCGCGGGTGACCAGGATGCCCAGGTCCGCGCCGGGATACCGGTAGTGCCCTTCGGCGGCGATCCGCAGGTAGAACGCCTCGTCTTCGCTGCGAACCGTGTGCCAGTCGGTGTCGTGCCGCGCGTAGCTGATCCCGCCGCCAGGGGCCATCGACCAGATCCCGGACGCCGGTGCACGCGTGATCATCTCCACAGCATCGTCGGTCTGCTTGAGGATGAACTGGGTCCACTCGTCCACGTTCGCCGTCTGCGCCCAGCGGCCGTTGAGTTCGTCGACGTCGACCTGGAAGTCCACATCCATGAATTCAAGGAGGTGGAAGAGGAAGAGCGGCATGTCGCCGTAGGCCACCGCGGTCACGTTCGTGATGCTGCTGGCACCCGTGACGCGCGGGTTGAGTTCGCCCAGGTACATCTCTCCGGTCCCCGCGTCGGCCAGGAAGTCGAGTTCGAAGTACCCGCGGTACCCCTCTTGGCGGAGGCGCTCTCCCATCGCGAACGTGCGCTCGCGCGCGATGGTCCGCTGCTCGGCGGTGAGGACGTTCGGGCTCATGTCGTTCCCGCACCACCCGCCGTCGTAGGGCGTGAGCTCGGGGAACCCGGTGAGTTCGGCCATGAGCGGACCGACCAGCGTGCCATGACGCGTGATGACGCCCTCGATCGCGCACTCGCGCGGCTCGATGCGCTTCATCACCTTGATGTCCTCGCCGACGATCTTCTTCTCGTCGGCCTTCCAGTCCGACTCCTTGGCGATGAAGAACGTGGTCTGGCCCGAGTCGCCGTAGGGCGTCTGCACGACCAGATCGTGCCCAAGCCCGCCGGCGTCAGCCAGCGCCAGGAGTTCGCGGTAGCTGGTGGCGGTTCCCATTGTGTTGGGAACGCTCGGCACGCCGGCCTCGTTGCCCAGCCGCGTTGTTTCGATCTTGGAGTCGAGCCGGTGCCGCAGTTCCGCCGAGGGGAAGGCGACATCCAGCCCCAGGTCCTGCGCCAGCTGCTCGGTCTCCTGGTCGAACATGAGGAACGTCACCTTGCCCCCGGGTCCCTTCCGCCGCACCAGATCCGCGACCTCCTTGTGCCCCATCAGGTAGTTGCAGATCTCCTCGATCGACTCGAACGACCTGGCCGACTGCTCCTTCGGAACGAACACGTTCGGGTGCCCCCCGTCGAACGAGTCGTAGTAGTTCACGTGGGTGAAGTTGCGGATCCACCGGTCCACGCCCAGTAGGTTGAACGCCGTGGCCGAGACGAAGTAGATGGGTGTCTCGTTGGTTCGGAAGAACTGACGGATCTCGGGCATCCCGCGCAGCGGCTTCGCGCTGATGGCGTTGAACGGCTCCTCAGGCATCGGGACGGCGCTCGGGCGCTCCGCCCCGGGCGGAGCGATCGGGGTTCGCTCCGCCGCCACAGCGCGAGCCGCGACGCGGCTCGCGGCGCCACGTCGTTCCGACATGGCAACCCCCAGCCGCGCAAGCACAACGACCACGAACGTGCCGGCCATCCATCCGATCACTCGGAGAGCCCACACCAGTCGCGGATGAACAGACCCAGGACCTGGGCGGTCTGTACCACGGACGGAAGGTACACCCGTTCGCCGATGCCATGTGCCTCCTCCGCGTAAGGCCCGAAGCACACGGCCGGCACCCCCATGCGCCCGAGTACTCCCGCGTCCGAGGTACCGGTGGTCGCAACCAGGGGCGGAGGTGTCCCTGCCTGGCGCATGAAGGCCCCCGCCAGGGCCGTCACTAGTGGCGCGTCGTCCGCGATGTC
>JBBRTK010000032.1:0-18844 GCA_038244455.1 Actinomycetota bacterium | reverse complement strand
AGCGCCGGGTTCTCGGGGATGAGCATCACGCGGCCGCCATCGTGGCCCAGGCGTTTCACGGTGGCCTCTTCTTCGGCGGGGCCGGGGAGCAGCGCGGCCACGATGTCGCCGTCCTGGGCTGCATCCTGCTGGCGGATGACCACCAGGTCCCCGTCGAAGATGCCGGCGCCGATCATGGAGTCCCCCGCAACCGTGAGGGCGAAGTGGTCGCGGTCATCGGCGAAGCCATCCGGAACCGCGACGTACTCTTCGATATGTTCGTCCGCGAGCAATGGGGCACCGGCGGCGATCCGACCTACGAGGGGAACCACAACGCTGCGGGGACGGTGATCGTCGGCGGCCAGGACCATCGCACGGGGCTTGGTGGGGTCCTTGCGGAGCAGGCCCAGCTTCTCGAGGTTGGCCAGCTGAGCGTGGACGCTCGAGGAGGACGTGAGTCCCACGGCCTCGCCGATCTCCCGCACGGTGGGCGGATACCCGCGGTCACGGACGGCGTCGGCGATGACGTCGAGGATCCGCTGCTGTCGCGTAGTGATGTCAGACATGGTCCCTACCCTCCTGGTCAGGGTTCGGACGCTAGCACGCACCTCAGGAGGAGGCAAACATATGTTCGACCAAACACTTGACCTCGAACACCCGTTCGGTCACCATCGTCACATGCTTCGAACATCTGTTCGCCGACGCCGCTTCACCGCCCTCCTTGGAGCCAGCTTGCTGCTTGGCGTCGCGACGGGCCCTGTGGCGCATGCCTTCTCGGGCTCGGACCACACGGTGGTCCGCCACTACGTCGTGAGGCCGGGGGATACCTTGTGGAGCATCGCCCGCTCGGCCCGGCCGGCCGCCGACCCCAGGATCGTGATCGACCAGATCCAGCGAACGAACAGCCTGTCCACGTCGTCCATCGTTCCGGGACAGTGGCTCGACGTCCCGGTCACCTGACCGACAAGGGACGGTCGGTTTGAGACCCGTCCAGGGACCTGCCACGTCGCCCTCTACACAGATGTCGGGCTCACCATGTTGGGTCGCCACAAGATATTGTGGGTAGCCATGCGATGCCCCTGGTGCAACGCCGACGACGACCGGGTCGTGGATTCTCGTCCCGCCGACGGTGGCCTCGCCATCCGCAGGAGGCGGGAGTGCGCCGGGTGTGCGCGCCGCTACACCACGTTCGAGCGGGTGGAGGATGTCGGCCTGGTGGTGGTCAAGCGAGATGGCTCCAAGGACGTCTTCGACCGCGACAAGGTCATCGGCAGTGTGATGAAGGCCATCAAGAACCGGCCAGTCTCGGTGGACCAGGTCCACGCCGTTGTGGACCGAGTGGAGGAGCGGGTGCGGCGCAAAGGACCCGAGGTCTCCTCGCAGCAGATCGGTGTCGAGGTGCTGGCGGGGTTGGCCAAGCTCGACCAGGTCGCCTACATGCGGTTCGCGAGCGTGTACAAAGACTTCCAAGAGATCACCGATTTCGAGCGGGAACTCGGGGTCCTGCAGAAGAAGGCTCCGGCCAAGCGGCGACCGCGCTGACCACCGCGCCTCGCCCGGCACAAGGTAGTTCCAACGGGTCATTTGCCCCAGCCGTCTTCCGAGGTGAGATACTACATCTAGTGGTTGACAAACTTTCCTGCCACGACATCTTGACGTTGGGGCATTCTGGCGACACAATCCCGAGGCTCCGAATGACACGGATGTAAGTCATCCACAGGCTATCCACAGCTCATCCACACCGAACGAGAGGGGGCGCAGTACATGGCGAACAAGGGGGACGTGGAGGTCATCCGCGACGGATTGACCTTCAAGCGATACTTCACCAGCGAGGGCCGGCACCCGTTCGACGACGTCGAATGGGAGACCCGCGACGCGGTCATCCCGAACTTCAAGGAGGGTGGCAACGCGTTCGAGCAGCGGGACGTGGAGTTCCCGAAGAGTTGGTCCCAGAACGCGACGAACATCGTCGCGCAGAAGTACTTCCGCGGCACCCTTGGAACGCCGCAGCGCGAAACCTCGGTTCGCCAGCTCGCCGGTCGCGTCGTCGACACGATCCGCAGCTGGGGAGACAGGAACGGCTACTTCGCCACACCCGATGACGCCCAGGTCTTCGCCGACGAGCTCACCCACCTCATCGTCACGCAGAAGGCGGCTTTCAACTCGCCGGTGTGGTTCAACGTGGGGGTGCCCGACACACCCCAGCAGTGCTCCGCGTGCTTCATCCTCGCGGTCGATGACCACATGAGCTCCATCCTCAACTGGTACGTCGAGGAGGGAACCATCTTCAAGGGTGGCTCCGGCTCGGGCATCAACCTGTCGAAGATCCGCTCGTCGAAGGAGACCCTCGCCGGTGGCGGGACCGCCTCCGGGCCGGTCAGCTTCATGCGGGGAGCCGACGCGTCCGCCGGCACCATCAAGTCCGGCGGCAAGACCCGCCGCGCCGCCAAGATGGTCATCCTCAACGTCGATCACCCCGACGTCGAGGACTTCATCTGGTGCAAGTCCAACGAGGAAGCGAAGGCTCGCGCCTTGCGCGACGCGGGGTTCGATATGGACCTGGACGGCAAGGACAGCGCTTCCATCCAGTATCAGAACGCGAACAACTCGGTCCGGGTCACCGACGCGTTCATGCAGGCCTACGAGCAGGACCAGGACTGGAAGCTCAAGGCCATCACCACCGACGAGACCGTTCACACCATCCGTGCGCGCAACCTCATGCGCCAGATCGCCGAGGCCGCGTGGCAGTGCGCCGATCCCGGGATGCAGTACGACACCACCATCAACGAATGGCACACCTGTCCCGCCAGCGGCCGCATCAACGGCTCGAACCCGTGCTCGGAGTACATGCACCTGGACAACAGCGCCTGCAACCTGGCCTCGTTGAACCTGATGAAGTTCCTGGACCAAGACGGTAACTTCGACGTGGCCAGCTTCAAGCACGCCGTGCAGGTCATGTTCACTGCTCAGGAGATCCTGGTGGGAGAGTCCAGCTACCCGACCGCGAAGATCGGTGAGAACGCGATGGCGTACCGCCAGCTGGGCTTGGGCTACGCGAACCTCGGTGCGCTCCTCATGGCCCGCGGCCTGGCGTATGACTCCGACGGCGGCCGCGCGTGGGCCGGCGCCATCACCGCACTCATGACAGGCCACGCGTACCGGACCAGCGCCAAGATCGCCGACGCCATGGGTGCCTTCGACGGCTATCGCCCGAACGCCGACGCCATGTTGCGCGTCATCCGCAAGCATCGAGCGGCGGCGGACACCATCGACGGCGACCTCGTGCCCGAGGGCCTGCTCTCCGCCGCCAAGCACTCGTGGGATGAAGCGATCAGCCTGGGCGAGAAGCACGGCTACCGCAACGCCCAAGCCAGCGTCCTGGCGCCCACCGGAACCATCGGCCTGATGATGGACTGTGACACCACCGGCATCGAGCCCGAGCTCGCGCTCGTGAAGACGAAGAAGCTGGTCGGCGGCGGCACCATGCAGTTCGTGAACCAGACGGTGCCGCGCGCGCTGGACAAGCTCGGCTACGAGCAAGGACAGATCGATGACATCGTCGGCTACATCGCCGAGCACAACTCGGTGGTGGATGCGCCGCACCTGAAGACCGAGCACTACTCGGTGTTCGACACGGCCATGGGGGCCGAACCCATCCACTACATGGGCCACGTACGGATGATGGCTGCAGCCCAGCCCTTCATCTCGGGTGCCATCTCCAAGACGGTGAACATGCCGGAGTCCGCCACCGTGGAGGAGGTGGAGCAGCTCTTCATCGAGTCCTGGAAGCTCGGGCTGAAAGCCGTCGCCATCTACCGCGACAACTGCAAGGTGGCCCAGCCGCTGTCCGCCGACAAGAAGAAGTCGGCCTCCACGGCCGAGGCCGAGCCGGCCGCTTTGGCCCATCCGGTTCGGAAGCGGCTGCCGATGTCGCGCCCCAGCCGGACCACCTCGTTCGCGGTTGGTGACGCCGAGGGCTACATCACCGCGGGCAGCTACCCCGACGACGGGCTCGGTGAGATCTTCCTCAAGACCTCGAAGCAGGGGTCGACCCTGGCGGGCGTGATGGATGCGTTCTCGATCGCCATCTCGATCGGCCTGCAATACGGGGTGCCGCTGGAGACCTTCGTGTCGAAGTTCATCAACATGAAGTTCGAACCCTCGGGGATGACGAACGACCCCGACATCCGGTTCGCGTCGTCGCTGCTGGACTACACGTTCCGCCGTCTCGCTCTGGACAACCTTTCGGAGGAGACCAGGGAAGGGCTCGGGATCCGCTCGATCTCCGAGCGCAAGGAGACCGCGCTGGCCGAGGCCACCCAGAAACTGGGCGAACTCCAAGCCGGCGAGTCGCAAGAAGAGGCGCGTCGGGTTGAGTCAGGGCAGCTCTCACGATCCATCGACATCACCGACAAGCAGTCGGCGAGGGTGCTGGACGCTCCGCTCTGCTATTCGTGCGGGTCGAAGATGCAGCCGGCGGGCTCGTGCTACGTCTGCCCGAGTTGTGGTTCCACCAGCGGCTGCTCGTAGAATCTCCCCATCCGGTAGCAGCGAGAACGGGCCGGGTTTCCCCGGCCCGTTCCGCGTTGAGGGGGAGGACCACGAATGGACGGACAACTCGAGAGCCTGCATCACGTGCAGCTCGCGATGCCTCCCGGCGAAGAGGATGCAGCGGTCAAGTTCTACGCCGAGGTCCTGGGACTGACGCAAGTGGACAAGCCGCCGCAGCTCGCCCCGCGCGGTGGCGTCTGGTTCCGGCGGGGGAGCCTTGAGGTGCACCTGGGCGTCGAGGAGCAGTTCCAACCGGCGCACAAAGCGCACCCTGCCTTCCTGGTGGACGGGCTGGACGCATTGCGCGTGCGCATCGAGGAGGCGGGCTACCGGGTCGTGGATTCCGTCCAGCTGGAGGGATACCTCCGCTGTTACGTCCGCGATCCGTTCGGCAACCGCATCGAACTGGTCGAACCGGCATAGATGTGGACCTTCCCTTCCGGCGGTTAAGGGACGGCGCCATACTCCCGCAGGCGGCTCATCCCGGCGACGCCGGCCTGGATATGCGGTCCACGGTCGATGTGAAGGTCGGGCCGGGAGAACGCGTGCTGATCCCCACGGGCGTGGCAGTCGCCATCCCACAGGGATACGCGGGCCTCGTGCTTCCACGGTCGGGCCTCGCCTCCAAGCACGGTCTCACCCTCTCGAATGCCCCAGGCCTCATCGATGCGGGCTACCGCGGTGAACTGATCTGCGCGATGGTGAACCTTGATCCTTCGACGCCCGTGGCCATCGCGGCCGGAGATCGGATCGCCCAACTGGTGATCATCGCGGTGCCCGAGGTTCAGCCGGGGTGGGCGGAGACCCTGCCGGACAGCGCCCGGGGCCAGGATGGATTCGGGTCGACCGGCACCTCGTAGGATGTGGCGGTTGGCCACTCAGAGGCCTTGGTTGAAGCACCGGCGCCGGTCCAACTACCATGGTCGGCACAGCGCGGACGTGGCTCAGTGGTAGAGCACCACCTTGCCAAGGTGGGGGTCGCGGGTTCGAATCCCGTCGTCCGCTCCAACAACGGCCGCCGATCGGGCGGCCGTTCGCGTCTCCTTCGATAGACTGACGCGCACCCCGGCGGGGTGGCCGAGTGGTTAGGCAGAGGCCTGCAAAGCCTCGCACACCGGTTCGATTCCGGTCCCCGCCTCTGCACCATGCAGCCTTCGGGCTGTACCCTCGATACATCGCACGGGCGATTAGCTCAGGGGGAGAGCGCTTCCTTGACATGGAAGAGGTCAGAGGTTCAAATCCTCTATCGCCCACCATACGCAATCCCAGGTCAGACGGGGTGCCGGCACCACTCGGAACGACAGAAAGTGACTGGGACGCCAGTCCCCGGTCAACGGGTGGTCAACTGTGACCCTGATTCGATACACCGACGGCCCCGCGCCACGCCCCGGGCGTGGACCATGGGCGGGTCCGTTTGGTCCCGCTGTCCGGACAGCAGATCGGCGCACTGCTCGCTCGCCAGCATCTCTGCACCGCAACCGCCCTGACCGATTCCGCGCCCCGACTGTTGTCAGAAGGTCCGGGTGCCGTACGTAGGGTGCCGGCGGAAGAGCACCAGGGGAACCGACCAACGACCCCCGTCGGCAAGGAGGGCCGACATGGCCAAGCGGGCGGAGCTTCCCACCCGGAACAAGCGCAAGCGGGTCGCCGAGGGGGTGTACCTGAAATCCAGCGGGAAGTACCTCGTCACGTGGCGTCGAACGATACTCGAATGGCACCGACGCCACGCGCGGTCGTTCCCCGGGCGCATGACGACGCACGTCAGGCGGGTCGTCAACAGCGCGAACCACTCCAGGACATGCACCTCGCGAGCTTGACGGCTCTGCTTGCCTACGACTAGTGTCGCATCTACATTCAGAGCAACACTGGTCGATCGCGCACGTGGAGATCATGAGGCTACGAACGAATATTGTGGTCGGTGCTGTAACGCTCGCGCTTCTCTCCTCTCTGGGATCGAGCCCCGCTCTCGCGGCTGGAAGTACCTCACCTTCTTGGATATCAGGAGCGTGTGAACAGGACGGTAACCCCGCATCGCTCACCGCGGCTTGCCAGGTGCCCGCCGGGTACAAAGACACCACGACTGCTGCGCCTTCGGACAAGTGCGCCGGCGCCGTGTTGTGCGGTGCAAGCTGGGCACAGCTTCAGGCAGCAGGCTTCAATACATCAGGGATGCAAGCCGAGTCGGCAGCGATAACGAACTCATTCACGAGCGCCAAGACTGCTGGCCTGTCGGTCACGTCGCTTGGCATGCCGACGAACTGGACCGGCCAATACGGCTGGAACGACTTCTATCTGTATCCCGCCGACTCGTCCTGCAACGGAACCAAGACGTACAACAACCACTGTGCGTGGCTCCACAATCACGTCATCCCGTTCTCGAACGGGATTCCCAAGCCGACGCAGACCTACACCTTCCCGGCAAGAAGCGGGGACAACAGTCCCACCGACTCATGGGTCGTTAACCTAGGACCACTCCCCAAGGGTGATTGGGGGAGTTCGAGCCCGACCCTTGGGAACTTTCATTGGGGTTGGCATGGTGGCGTGAAGGTTGGTTTCGTCAAGGACACCTCCGACACCTACTACCCGGGCAAGTTTCCACTCGACCCCTGGGATGTCTGGTCGGGTTCCGGCCAGTCCGGTACTCACCGCAACGCGTTCGAGATCCACGGCGGGATCAACGCGCACGACTTCTGGAGCACCGTCACCAGCGGCTGTATCAGACTTCCGTCTGCGTCTGTGACGGGCCTCAAGTATCAGTGGGTCAACCTCGCGGACAACAAGGGTTGGTCTCCTGGCCCCGACAACACCGTCCATTACGTCAAGCCTTGAGCAGCGTCTCACCGACCATGTCATGAGGAAGCCCGCCGCGTTGGCGCTCTTGGCGTTGGCCGTCGCGACGAGCGCATGCTCGGCCGCCACTTCGGTCCCTGATGCGACCGCCACCCCGGTCGCCATCCGGTCGGCGAGCGCGGGTGGGCCGTCCGCTGTGCCGCTTCCTGAGCCTGCCGGACCGCTCGGTGGCCTGCACTGGCCGGCACCCTCTTTGCAGCCCGGGACGCTCCTTCACGATGACAAGGTGCACCTGTCGGCGGTGCCGCTCAGCGATGGCCAGCCCCAAGTCTTGTGGTCACACCCGGAGGCGGATGTCTACCGCTTCGCGGCCAGTCCGGACGGCAGGGAGCTGGCCCTCGCCGTTGGCATTAGGAGCCCGTCGGGAGTCAACTCGACCGTTATCTACCTGTTAGGCGATGACGGATCCGTCCTTACGGTACGCCGGACCCCGGGGTATTGGAGCGTCGCTTCGATGGTCTTCGTTCGCGCGCCGACCGACCTCAAAGGTCCGGTTCGCCTCTACTGGACCGAAGCCTCCGACGGGTCGAAGTTCGACATGACGACCGACTCCTATCCGACGCGGGTCATGAGCTATGACGGCTCGACGGTTCAGCGTGTTGATGTCCCCATGCCGTGGGGCCAATCGGCCCTGCTGCTCGACGCCTACCCCGGAAACTCGACATCGACGCTGATGGCCTTTCGCAGAGATAACATCCCGACGCGATACCAGGTGCTGCGGAACAACGACATGAGCGCTGGCGCGACGCTCTCGTCCCCGACGACGTGGGGCTATTGGGAAACGATCGTCGACACCGATCTCCCCACACAGGTTGCGTGGCTGAGCCCCGACGAGTATGTCGTCGGCTATGGCCACTCCATCCACACGGAGTCGAACATCCCCTCCTACTCCCTCAAGCGGTTCCGGGTGGGGTGCGAGTGGGCAGGCTCCAACACGTTCTGGTCCGGCTCGAACCTCGATGCCGGTGTGACGGATGCCATCTGGCGGATGCTCGCTCCCGATCCGACGCACGTGCTGGTACTCGGTAGGGCTCTGTCGACAGGATCCACTCCGTGGCTCTCGGTCGATGTGAACACCGGCAAAGTCACGCGAACGTCGGCGGTCTGGACGCCAGAAGGCGCCTGGACGGTCGTGCGCAGCGCCGAGAAGCCGACGAACGGCATCCATTCCTGCGGTGGGGTGAAGTGGTCATGGCCATGATGCCGGCAGTCCCGAGGTGTGGTTCCGGAGGAGCCGACTCCGAGATCGCGATCCGAGATACCGTCTTCGCCTAGTTGGCCGTGCATCACATCTACATCACGAGCCGGTTCCACGCCAAGGTAGTGAGCGGGACTCACCGGCACGCCGTTCTCGCTCCTCAAGCCCCTGACCTGCAGGTTCATCACGCCCTGACAAGGCGGCCGTCAGGTCATCGCCACCCGTGCTCACCG
Organism: Actinomycetota bacterium; assembly: GCA_038244455.1. GTDB lineage: Bacteria > Actinomycetota > UBA4738 > UBA4738 > HRBIN12 > JANXVR01. The sequence continues at coordinate 10,033 of JBBRTK010000032.1, read as the reverse complement.
ATCGGGCGCCGGTCAACGCCTGGTCAAGGAGCCCACCGAAATCAACGGAACTCGACGGTACTCATCTGTAGAGCGAAAGACCCTCTCACCTGCGGATGTGCAGGCCAGGGCGCCGCCCGGAGTTACTTGACATGGAAGAGGTCAGAGGTTCAAATCCTCTATCGCCCACCATCGAAGCAACACCATGGTGTTCCCCGAACGGATATCTCCCTGGCTTCTGGTGCTTGCACGCGGTATCCAGGCCATGCCAGACTAGTCACCTCGCACTACATCAAACGTCCGAGTCGCTCTGACCCGGACCGACGGCGGCACGACGCGGGCACGTGCCGCCGTCACCTTGTCCGGGGTCGGCAACGCCCGGGTGCTTGGTATCGTGAGTGCACCTCCGGGCGCGTAGCTCAGCGGGAGAGCGCTCGCCTCACACGCGAGAGGTCGCAGGTTCAAAACCTGCCGCGCCCACCGGTTCGATCGTCATTCCTCCGTGCGATTGACTAGCGCGTCTTGGTTCGAAGAGGAGCCCGCGGGCGACTCGCGGATGACCCGGATCGTTCGCGGAAATGACATCGCCAGGTACCGGGAATCGGGGAGCGAAGTGGCAGGCTATCTGCATGTTCCTCGCGATCTTCATCGCACTTGCGCTGATCGGTGTCGTGGCGACATGGGGCGCCACCACGGACGCCGATTCGGCCGACGTGATCGACTCCCGCCCGAACCTTCGACACGTCGCCTGAACGACGGCGCGCGATCGACTCTCCGGCAGGCTCGCAGCTGCATCACGGCTCTCAACGGCCCCGCACGTTCACCTTCATCTCGCGTAGCCTTCCATCAAACGTGAGCTGAAAGGCACTGGGTGATGACGACTGAAGGAGTTGTGCGCGCCGTCGGGTTGTCGAAGGTGTATGGGACCGGTGACGCGCAGGTTACGGCCCTGGACGCTATCTCAGTGGCGTTCGCCGCGGGGGAGTTCACCGCCATCATGGGACCGTCCGGGTCGGGCAAGTCGACCCTCCTGCACTGCCTCGCAGGGTTGGATTCCCCGACGTCCGGTCAGGTCTACATCGGGGACGTCGACCTCACGTCCCTGAGCGACAAGCAGCTCACCCGCTTGCGTCGCGACAAGGTCGGGTTCGTGTTCCAGGCGTTCAACCTGATCCCGACGCTGACAGCTGCCGAGAACATCACGCTGCCGTTGGACATCGCGGGCCTCTCCGTGGACGCTGCCCGGTTCGACGAGGTGGTGGATGCCGTGAGGTTGCGCGATCGCTTAGGCCATCGCCCCAGTGAACTCTCCGGCGGACAACAGCAGCGCGTGGCCGGCGCCCGGGCACTTCTCAGCAGACCCGAGATCGTCTTCGCGGACGAACCGACCGGCAACCTGGACTCGAGGTCCGGCGCCGAACTCCTCGGCTTCCTCAAGGCGGCGGTCAAGGAGCACGGACAGAGCATCGTCATGGTGACCCACGACGCGGGGGCAGCCAGCTACGCCGACCGCATCGTCTTCCTTGCCGACGGGAAGGCCATCGACGAGATGCGCGACCCGTCCGCCGACCGCGTCCTAGACCGGTTGAAGTCCCTGGAGGCCTGACGCCATGTGGCGCGCCACCATCAAGAGCCTCCTCGCCCGGAAGCTGCGGCTGGCGATGACCGCCATCGCCGTCGTGCTCGGCGTGGGGTTCATGGCCGGCACCCTGATCATCACCGACACCGCGCTTCACAGCTTCGACGGGCTCTTCGGCGACGTGTACGCGAAGACCTCCGTGGTGGTGCAGGCGAAGACCGCCTTCACGCCCGACCAGGGAGGTCCCGGCGGGGGCGGTGGCCAGTTAGGGGATCCGATCCCAGCCGACGTGCTCGCGAAGGTCCAGGCCGTACCGGGTGTGCTTGCGGCGAACGGCGACGTCTCAGGGCTGGCCCAGATCACCGACCCGGTCACGGGCGACACCATCCAGAACGGCGGTGCGCCCACCCTGGGAAACTCGTGGGACCCGCAGGTCACCAGCATGATCGTGGCGGCGGGCCGCGCTCCGTCCGGCCCCACGGACGTGCTCATCGACGCCGGGACCGCCGCCGACCATCACCTCACGGTCGGCCAACAACTCCAGATCGTGACCTCCACGGGAAGCGGCCGGTTCATCGTCTCGGGCATCGGGCGGTACAAGAGTTCGGACAGCCTGCTCGGTGCGACCCTGGCTATCTTCGATCTGCCGACCGCGCAGAAGCTCTTCGGGATGGCGGGCGAGTACAGCTATATCTACGTGGCGGGCGGTCCCGGCGTGACGCCCGTGCAGCTGGCCTCGCGGATCCAGAGCGCGCTACCCAAGGGGTTCGAGGCGGTGACGTCGGCGTCGGCGGCGCAAACCCAGAGCGCGGACGTGAGCAAAGGCCTCGGGTTCCTGCGAACGGCGCTGCTCGTGTTCGCGTTCGTCGCGCTCTTCGTGGGGGCGTTCATCATCTTCAACACGTTCAACATCGTCGTGTCCCAGCGAACGCGGGAGCTCGCGCTCCTTCGGGCGTTGGGTGCCGGCCGCGGTCAGGTCATGGCGTCCGTGTTGACCGAATCCATGGTGGTGGGCCTGGTCGCGTCGTTGGTGGGGGTGGCTGTGGGCGTCGGCCTGGCCGTGTTGTTGCGAGCGTTGCTGGGGGCCCTGGGGCTCAAGCTGCCCGGCGGTTCGCTGGTGATCGCCCCACGAACGTTCATCGCCTCGATCGCCGTGGGCACCATCATCACCGGGGTCGCCGCGCTCTCACCCGCGCGCCGTGCCTCCCGGGTCTCGCCCGTGGAGGCGCTCAGAGAAGGGATGGCGCCACCCACGTCGCTCCGCCGCCGCGTGATCGGGGGCGTCGTGGTCACGGCAGCGGGCGTGGCCGCGCTCGCGGGCGGGCTCTTCGGCGGCCTGTCGAAAGCGGCGGCATTGGTCGGGCTCGGCGCGATGCTCACGTTCATCGGGGTGGCGATGTTGTCGCCGCTCGTGACGGAGCCGCTCGGAGCGCTCCTCGGCGCGCCCCTTCGCCGGGCACTTCCCGGCCGCCTCGGCCTGGAGAACGCGAAACGGAACCCTCGCCGGACGGCTTCTACCTCCTCCGCGCTCATGATCGGGTTGGGGTTGGTGGTGTTCGTCAGTGTGTTCGCGGCCTCGCTCCGGGCGTCGGTGACCTCGACGCTGGATGCAGTGCTGCGTGCGGACTACACGCTGAGCACGTCCTCGTTCCAGCCGTTCAGTCCGCAGGTGTCCACCGATGTGAAGACCGTCCCCGGCGTGGAGGCCGCGTCACCGCTCCGCCAGGCACAGGTGAGGCTTGGGGCCGTGCCCACGTTCGTCGCGGGGATCGACCCCACGGGCTTCCCGAAGGTGGCGAACGTGACCATGGAGTCGGGGTCGCTGGCCGGCCTCGGCGGGGCCGGCACGATCATCGTGTCCCACGGCGTCGCCCTGACGAAACACCTGAGCGTCGGCGACACCCTGACCGCGACCTTCCCCCGGACCGGACCGCAACAGCTTCGGGTGGTCGGTGTGTTCGCTCAGAACAGCCTCCTCAACGACTACGCGATCTCGCTCACGACCTTCGAGGCGAACGTCGCCCAGCCCCTGGACTTCGCGGTGTTCGTGAAGATCGCTCCGGGCGTCAGCCCGGCGGTGGTCAAGCAAGGCATCGACGCGGTGCTCAAGGGGTATCCGAACGTGCAGCTCAGTGATCAGAGCCAGTTCAAGCAGAAGGAGATCGCGCAGATCGACCAGATCTTCGGCCTGGTGGGCGGACTTCTGGCGCTCTCCGTGATCATCTCCCTCTTCGGGATCGTCAATACGCTCGCCCTCTCCATCTACGAACGGATCCGCGAGCTGGGCCTGCTGCGCGCGGTCGGGATGTCTAGGAGCCAGGTGCGACGGATGATCCGCTCCGAGGCGGTCGTCATCGCGTTGATCGGCGCCACGCTGGGGCTCGTGATCGGGGTGGCGTTCGGCTGGGCCATGCAGCGGGCTCTCGCGGACCAAGGGGTTTCGAAGCTCTCGATCCCGGTGGGTCAGATGATCCTGATGGTGGTGGTTGCGGCGTTGCTGGGCGTGGTGGCAGCCATCTGGCCGGCGCGCCGCGCGGCCAAGATCGATGTCCTCCAGGCGATCTCCTACGAGTAGGCGGCTGCGGGCGGCCCCGCCGATATCATTGGCGCCATGCCCACCCTGACCCTGCCCGACGGTTCCACCAAGACCCTGCCCGAGGGCGAGCCCATCGGTACCGTTCTGCCGAAGGGCACGTTGGCCGCCCGGGTGGACGGGGTCCTGCGCGATCTCTCGCACGTCCCGAGCGGCGACGCCGCCGTCATCCCGGTCCGCGCCACGGACCAGGATGGGCTCCACGTGCTCCGGCACTCGACCGCGCACGTGATGGCCCAAGCGGTCTGTGACCTGTTCCCCGGAGCGAAGTACGCCATCGGGCCGGCCATCGACGACGGCTTCTACTACGACTTCGAGCTGCCCGAGGCTATCGGCCCGGCGGATCTGCAGAAGATCGACCGGCGCATGCGCCAGATCATGAAGACGAACCAACCGTTCGTGCGCGAAGAAGTTTCCCGTGAGATCGCCCTGGACAGGCTGGCAGACCAGCCGTTCAAGCGGGAGATCATCGAAGGACTCGCGGCGGAGGAGGGAGAGACGCACGTCGGTGACACCGTGACCCTGTACCGGAACTCTGAGTGGGTCGATCTGTGCCTCGGGCCGCACGTGCCGCACACGGGCAAGCTCGGTTCGTTCAAGCTGACCAGCATCGCGGGGGCGTACTGGCGCGGCGACCAGACCAAGGGGATGCTCACCCGCATCTACGGAACCGCCTGGGCCTCGCAGGGGGACCTGGATGCACACGTGCATCGGCTGGAAGAGGCCGAGCGTCGCGACCACCGCAAGCTCGGGGTTGAGCTTGATCTGTTCAGCTTCCCGGAGGAGATCGGATCGGGGCTCGCGGTCTTCCACCCCAGGGGCGGGCTGGTGCGCCGGCTGATGGAGGAATACTCCCTGGAGCGCCACGAGGCCGGCGGCTACGAGTACGTCTACACGCCGCACATCACGAAGGCCGGACTGTTCGAAACCTCGGGGCACCTGCAGTGGTACGCGGAGGGGATGTTCCCTCCCATGGAACTGGACGGCGGTACCGAGTACTACCTGAAGCCGATGAACTGCCCGTTCCACTGCCTCATCTATCGCAGCAGGATCCGGAGCTACCGCGAGTTACCCCTGCGGCTGTTCGAATTCGGAACGGTCTATCGGTACGAGATGTCGGGGGTCGTGCACGGTCTCACGCGAGTGCGCGGGATGACGCAGGACGACGCGCACATCTTCACCACGCGGGAGCAGATGGGCGAAGAACTGCGGTCTCTGCTGGTGTTCGTGCTGGACCTGTTGCGAGACTACGGTCTCGACGACTTCTACCTGGAACTGTCCACGAAGCCCGACCTGAAGTCCGTGGGATCGGACGAGGACTGGGCGGAGGCTACCGAGGCTCTCCGTGAGGCGGCGCAGGCGATGGACCTCGACCTGGTCATGGACGAAGGGGGCGGAGCGTTCTACGGACCGAAGATCAGCGTGCAGGCGCGCGACGCCATCGGCCGAACCTGGCAGATGTCGACGATCCAGTTGGATTTCCAGACCCCGCAGCGGTTCGACCTCTCCTACACCGGTGCGGACAACGCGCGCCACCGGCCGATCATGATCCACCGGGCCCTCTTTGGTTCCATCGAACGGTTCTTCGCCGTGCTGTTGGAGCACTACGCGGGCGCCTTCCCACTGTGGCTCGCGCCCGAGCAGCTCCGGTTCGTTCCGGTGGCGGACCGCCACAACGACCGCTGCGAGGAGCTTGCCGCCCTGGCGCGCGCGGCGGGCCTGCGGACCTTCGTGGATGATTCCAAGGAATCGGTGGGTAAGAAGATCCGCGCCGCCCAGCTCGCCAAGGCGCCGTACACGCTGGTGGTCGGGGACCGTGACATCGAGACCGGGAGCTACACGGTGCGCGATCGCTCGGGCGAGGAAACCCAGGGTGTGGGGTTCGATCGGATCATCGAGGCGCTGGTGAGCGAGCGGGACTCGCGGGCGTTGGAGCAGACCCGCTTCGGGAGCTGAGATGGAACACCTGTGGACGCCATGGCGCATGGAGTACATCCAGGTTGCGGCAGGTGAGGACGAGCCGGAAGGCTGCGTCTTCTGCCGCATCCAGAGCGGCTTCGAGAGCGAACGGGTGCTGGCTCGTTCGGACCTGGCCTTCGTCGTGCTCAACAAGTTCCCCTACAACCCGGGGCACGTGCTTGTCGTTCCCGCGAGGCATGTCGGCGACCTGGAGGCGCTCACGGAGGAGGAGAATGCGGACCTCCAATCCCTGCTGCAACGTTCGGTCCGCGCACTCCGCGAGGAGTCGGAGCCGCAGGGGTTCAACATCGGGATGAACCTAGGGCATAGCGGTGGCGCGGGGATCCCCGATCACCTGCACTGGCACGTCGTGCCGCGCTGGAGCGGCGACACCAACTTCATGACGGTCGTGGGCGGATCCAGGGTGCTGCCCGAACTCCTGGCCGACACCCATCGGCGGCTGGCGCCCAGGTTCAGCTGAGACTCAGCGCTTCTCTTCGCGGGCTCGCTGCGCCTCGTCGATGACCTTCTGGGCCAGATGCTGCGGCAGTTCCTCGTAGTGGGAGAGCGCCATGGAGAAGGCCCCGCGCCCGCCGGTCATGGATCGCAGGTCGATGACGTAGCGCGCCACCTCAGCCTGGGGGACCGTGGCTTTGATGACCTGTTTGCCCCCGGCCGCCTGCTCCATCCCGGCGATCTTGCCGCGCTTGGCGTTGAGATCGCCCATCACGTCGCCGGTGTAGGCATCGGGCACGATGACCTCCAGGTCGACCACGGGTTCCAGGAGCACCACACCCGCCTGCTCCACCGCCTCCTTCAGCGCCATCGAGCCCGCGATCTGGAACGCCATGTCCGAGGAGTCCACCGGGTGGAACTTGCCGTCGAGCAGGGTGACCTTGATGTCGACCATCGGGTTCCCACTGATCACGCCCTCGGTCATCGTCCGCACGACACCCTTCTCGATCGAGGGGATGAATTGCGAGGGGATCGCGCCGCCGACGATCTTGTTGTCGTAGACGAACCCATCGCCCCGCGGTTGCGGTTCGATCTCGATGTTGCAAACCGCGTACTGACCGTGGCCCCCCGTCTGCTTGACGTGACGCCCTTGCCCCTTCGCCTTCGTCCGGATGGTTTCCCTGTACGCGATCTTCGCGGGCCGGTGGGTGACGTCCACGCCGTACTTCCGCTTCAGTCGCTCGATGATCACCTCGAGGTGCGCTTCGCCCATCCCGTACATGACGGTCTCGTGCGTCTCATCCGTTCGCGCGACTCGCAGGGTTGGATCCTCCTCGCGCATACGGGTGAGACCCGTCGCCAACTTGTCCTCGTCGCCCTTGGCTTTGGGTTCGATGGCGTAGGCCAGGAGCGGCTCGGGCAGGTCGATGCCGTCCAGCTGCACGGGGTTCTCCTTCGTGCTGAACGAGTCGCCGGTGTGGGTGTGCGCGAGCTTGGCCACCGCGCCGATGTCGCCGGCCGCCACTTCCGGCACCGACTCATGCTCCTTGCCGCGCAACGTGAACAGCTGACCGATGCGTTCGTCCGTGGCCTGCGTGGCGTTCCACATGGTGGCGTCGGGCTTCACCCGCCCGCTGAACACACGGAACATCGTGATGTGTCCGACGAACGGGTCGGACAACGTCTTGAACACGAACGCCGATACCGGCGCGGACACATCGGGCGTGCGTTCGGTCGTGCTCCCATCCTTGGCCGTCGCCTCGATCGGTCCACGATCGACGGGTGACGGGAACTCCTCCACGATGAAGTCCAAGAGCCGGTCGATGCCGATCGCCTTGGCCGCGGATCCTACGATGACCGGCGCAAGGCGAGCGCGCGCGAATCCGTCCTTGGCTCCCGAGACGATGTGCTCCTCGGGCAAGGTGCCCTGCTCCAGGTATTCCTCGATGAGGTCGTCGTCGGACTCCGCGACGGCCTCCATGAGCTTCTCCCGGGCGGGGTCGGCCATCGCGTGGAGATCCTCGGGCCAGTCGGATTCGACCGCCTTCGGGCCGTTGGGATACAGGTCGGCCTTCTCGTGCAGGAGATCGGCCACCCCGTTGAACTCGTGTTCCGTCCCGATCGGCAGCTCGAAGGGGGCGACCTGATTGCCGAACGCCGAGACCAACTGATCGAGCGTCCTCTGGAAGTCCGCGCGCTCCCGATCGAGCTTGTTGATGAAGATCGCCCGTGGCAGTCCGGCCTCCACCGCAAGTTCCCATGCAACTTCCGTCTGCACTTCGACGCCGTCCACCGCGGACACCACCACGATCACGGCATCCACGGCGCGAACCGCCGAGCGAAGGTCCCCGATGAAGTCGGCGTAGCCGGGCGCGTCCAGGACGTTGATCTTCACGCCGTTCCATTCCACCGGCGACATGGAAAGGGAGACCGAGATGCCCTTGCGCTGTTCGTCCAGATCGTGGTCGGAGACCGTGTTGCCGTCCTCCACGGTTCCCATCCGGGTGATGGCGCCGGAGGTGAAGAGCATGGCTTCCAGAAGCGTTGTCTTGCCCGCTCCACCGTGGCCGACCAACAAGACGTTGCGGATGTCCTTCGCGCCGTAGCTCTTCACGCGGTTCTCCTTCGCCCGAGAGGTAGGCCGATTCTAGCCAGGTGCTAGGCTCCCGCGGACCCCATGGTCCGTTTCGAACGACAACCGCCAGGTACCGCCCTCACCCGTGCAACGCTCATCGTCGGCGTGGCCCTTTCCGTGGTCGCCGGGTTCGAGGTGATCGCGCGTTCGCCCAGGGCAGGGGCCGTCGCCGCCGGGTTGGCGGGGACCTTCCTGCTGGCAGGGGGCAACCGAGCGAACCACGGCGCCGGCGGCCCTACCGACCGGATGCTGGATACGCTCGGTGACAGGGTCTGGGACGGCGTGATGTTGGCCACGATCGCCTGGGTGGCGCGCCTGGCCGAGCCCCCGATCGCTGCCGGCGCCCTGCTCGCGATCGGCGCCAGCTTCCTGTCCGCCTACGTTCGGGCGAAAGGAGCCTCGCTGGGGTATGCGGTGGAGGAGAGCCACGTCACCCGGGGCATCCGGTACGCGCTCATCGCTGCCGGGCTCGGATTCGGCTGGCTGGGCTGGACCGTGTGGGCGGCGGCCTCGGTGTCCGTCTTGGCCGTCGTGGTCCGGACCGCGCAGGTCGCGCGTGAGGAGCGTGCCGGATGAGTGAACCCTTTCGCCATCGGGTGGCCTTCCGGGTGTTCTGGGCCGTTCGTGGAGCTGCGATCGCGCTGCCCGAGCGCATCGGCATCGCGCTGTTCGAAGCCGTCGCGAAGGTCGCGTATCGCACGATGCCGAAGGTTCGCGGGGTGGTCGCGGCGAACCAGGGACAGATCCTGGGACGCCCCCCTGGTGATCCGGCGGTGGTCGCGGCAACGCGCGAGGCCTTCGTTCGGTACGGCCGGTACTGGTACGAAGGGTTCCACGCCATCGAGCTATCTCCAGCGGAGGTGTTGCGCCGCTTCCGATGTGAGGGCAAGGAGCGGATGGATGACGCCATCGCACAGGGGACGGGCGTGATCCTCGCCCTTCCGCACATGGGTAACTGGGACGTGGCGGGCAAGTGGGTCCACTGCCTGGACCTTCCGATCGTGTCCGTCGCGGAGCGTCTGGAGCCGGAACGGCTGTTCCATCTGTTCGAACGACACCGCAGGGCCCTGGGCATGGAGATCTTCGCGCTCGATGCGGGCTCGGGAACCGGGCGGGCGCTCGCGCAGGCGCTTGGGGACAACAAGGTCGTTGCGTTGGTCGCCGACCGGGATCTGGCCGGTTCGGGCATCGAGGTGGAGATGTTCGGCAAGGTCAGACGGATGCCGGCGGGCCCGGCCGCGCTCGCTCTGCGAACCGGAGCACCGTTGGTGCCATGCGGGATCTACTCGGAGCCGGGAGGTTGGCTCTGCGTGATGCGCGAGCCCATCCAGGT